>PLZQ01000354.1 GCA_003152225.1 Limisphaerales bacterium
CCTGCACGGCATCGAGGCGCCCAACATCATCCACACCAACACGCTTACCGAAAACCTCGCCGACATTCAGGAAAAGGACCGCGTGGACGTGGTCATGGCCAATCCGCCCTTCGGCGGCAAGGAGCGCAAGGAAGTCCAGCAAAACTTCCCCATCCGCACCGGCGAGACCGCCTTCCTCTTCCTCCAGCACTTTATCAAAATGCTCAAGGCAGGAGGGCGCGGCGGCGTGGTCATCAAGAATACCTTCCTTTCCAACACCGACAACGCCTCGGTGAGCCTTCGCAAGCTGCTGCTGGAAAGCTGCAACCTGCATACCGTGCTCGATTGCCCCGGTGGCACATTCCAGGGCGCGGGCGTGAAAACCGTGGTGCTGTTCTTCGAGAAAGGCGCGCCCACGCGCAAGGTCTGGTTCTACCAACTCGACCCCGGCCGCAATCTTGGCAAGACCAACCCGCTCAACGATGACGACCTGGCCGAATTCGTGAAGCTCCAAAAGACCTTTGCCGACTCGCCCAAGAGTTGGAGCGTGGATGCCAAGAGCATCAACCCGACGACCTTCGACCTCTCCGTGAAGAACCCGAACGGCGGCGAGGAAGTGAAGCACCGGAGCCCGGCGGCCATCATGGACGAAATCGCCGCGCTGGATGCCGAGAGCGCCGAAGTGCTGGAGAAGATCAAGGCGTTGCTATAGGATCAAAGGTATGAGTGACATTCGGTGGAAACAGAGATTCAATAACTACATCAAGGCATTTCAGACGCTCGTTGCGGCGGTGGAATTGGCGCGCACGCGCGAATTGTCCGAACTTGAGCAACAGGGCTTGATTCAGAGTTTTGAGTTCACTCATGAGCTGGCCTGGAATGTATTGAAGGATTATTTGGAGGAGAAAGGGATCATGGGTCTAATCGGCTCCAAAGACGCGACGCGGGCCGCGTTTAAAGCTGGCCTGATTGAACAAGGAGAGGACTGGATGAAAATGATCGAAGATCGCAATAAAACCTCACACACCTACGACCCCCATGTTGCGCAAGCGGTTGCGGAGAATATCCTGGAGCGTTTCTATCCGGCCTTTGAGAAGATGGCGAAAAGATTCACCGCCCTGAATGATTAGCGAACCATGAAATATGGTTTAACTGAAACAGCGGTCGAGAAGATCTGCGCTGTTTTTGCGCGTTTCCCGGCGATTGAAAAGGCCGTCTTGTATGGATCTCGCGCCAAGGGGAACTTCAAGACCGGCTCAGACATTGATTTGACGCTCTATGGCGAGGCGTTGACGTCCGATTTGTGCTCGGCGATAGCATCAGCGCTGGATGACCAGCTTCTGCCTTACACCATTGATCTATCGGTTTTCGAAGAGCTGAATCACGCAAAGTTACGGGAGCATATCGAACGCGTCGGCGTGCTGTTTTATGAGCGCGCCCAGCAAGGCGCTGCTGTGAAGAAGGGGTGGCAGGCAAAGACGTTGGGCGAAGTGTGCGTTGTGGATAAGTGCCAGGGCTCCCACAAAAACCTTCCTTACGTCGGTTTGGAGCACATCGAATCGCACACCGGACGATTCCTTGGCTCGACTGAGCCGGTCGGTGTGAAGAGTTCCACGTTCAAGTTCTCGCCAGAGCATGTGCTTTACGGACGGCTGCGGCCTTATCTCAACAAGGTGATGGTGCCTGATTTCACAGGGCACTGCTCGACTGAGATATTCCCGTTCAAACCACGCCCAGGGTTATCCCGAGAGTTCCTGCAATACTGGTTCTTGCGGGAAGCAACCGTCGAGCAGATTGACGCGACTTCTACCGGCGCACGCATGCCGCGTGCAAACATAAATGAGGTCCTCGACTTCGAGTTCCCCCTTCCCCCGCTCCCCGAACAGCAGCGGATCGTCGGCATCCTCGACGAAGCGTTTGCGGGCGTCGCCACCGCCAAAGCCAACGCCGAAAAGAACCTCCAAAACGCCCGCGCCCTCTTCGAAAGCCACCTCCATTCCGTCTTCACCCAGCGCGGCAAGGGATGGGTGGAGAGAACACTCGAAGATGTGTGCGATCAGATAACAGATGGCAAACATGGGGACTGCACGGATGAAGAGAGTTCCGGTTACTACTTCTTGAGCGCGAAAGACGTTAAGAGCGGAACGTTGAATTATGAGAATGCCAGGCAGATTACACGGGCCGACTTTGAAGAGACTCATCGACGAACGAACCTTGAGCCTGGCGATATTCTGATTACCAACAGCGGCACCATCGGACGTATGGCAATCGCTCCTTCGGATCATAAAACCCAACAGACTACTTTTCAGAAGAGCGTGGCGATTCTCAAACCGAAAAGAATGGTAATCGACAGCACATTCGCCTTCTATTGCTTGTCATCCGGATTGTCTCGCTTTGTAAACCTCTCCGCAGGCGCGGCGCAGAAGAATCTCCTTCTGCGTGATTTGCGAAGCTATCGCTTTGCGCTTCCAACAGTCCTCGACGATCAGAGAAGCGTGGCAGCCAGACTCCGTGCCCTATCATCCGAAACCCAACGCCTCGCCGGCCTCTACGAGCGAAAGCTCGCCGCGCTGGAGGCGTTGAAGAAGTCGCTGCTGCACCAAGCCTTCACCGGCCAGCTCTGATGCACGCGCCTTTCCCAATCCCAACGGGATTGCATCCCTCAGCCACGCGAAGCGTTTGGAGTGCGTGGAGCTTGCTCCCGCTTTCGAACCATCTCGGCCTTGCGACAGTGCCAGCAAGCTGGACGCACTCCAAACGCTTCGCGCAATTCGATTGCCGCGGCGGCGAAGGTGGTGGAGACCCGGGCATGAACGCGACTTTCCCAATCCCAACGGGATTGCATCCCTCAGCCCAGGGTTGCCTGCCCTCCGAAGTGCTTTTGACGAAGGAGGCCCAGGCTACCCTGGGTCACGCGCCCCAAAGATTCCCCCAACCCCAACGGGGTTGCATCACCGTTTCACCGACCCACCGCTGCAACCCCGTTGGGGTTGATGACATTTTACCGGATTCACCCAGGGTAGCCTCGCGGACTCGGCAACCCTGGGCTGGTCGCTGTTGCCCCGTTGGGGTAGATCAAATGGCCGAGAGCCGCCAGTTGGTGGCAAATTGTCACCTGCTGAAAGTCGGCTGCCCCAGCGTCAGTCAGTTGGTGACAAACTGTAACCAACTGAAAACCGTCTGCGTCTTCATCACCCAACCGGTAACAAGCTGTTACCAGTTGAAACCTCCAACAACCCCATGAGCAAAGAGAAGAAGCTCCAAATACGCAACAGCACCGCTGAGTTCCTGATCTTCACCCGGCAGGCGGGTGAGGACGGCATCGAAGTCCGCGTGGCGGAGGAAACCGTCTGGTTGACGCAGAAGTTGATCAGCGTGCTATTCGACAAGGGCCGGAGCACCATCACCGAGCATCTGAACAACATCTTCGAGACCAAAGAACTGGATGAAAAAGCAGTCTGTCGGGATTTCCGACATACTGCCGAGGACGGCAAGGCCTACACGACGCGCTTCTACAACCTGGACGCCATTATCGCCGTCGGTTTCCGCGTGAACTCCGCCCGCGCCATCCAGTTCCGGCAATGGGCCACGGGCGTGCTGCGGGATTACGCCATTCGCGGTTACGTGCTGGACAAGGAGCGGCTGAAGAACGGGTCGTTCTTCAACAAGGCGTATTTCGAGAACCTGCTGGCCGAGATTCGGGAAATCCGGGCGAGCGAGCGGAAGTTCTACCAGAAGATCACGGACAAGGTGAGCCAGGCGGTGGCGAAGGCCTTTGCGGAAAGCGAATTTGAGAAATACCGGGTGGTGCAGGATCGGTTGTTCGAGTCGGACTTCGACCGGCACATCAAGAAAGCCCTGGAGGGCGGCAAGGAGCAGCCATGAATGAAGCCGAAACCAGGGCCGAGCACATTGATCCCGCCCTCAAGGCGGTGGGCTGGGGTGTCGTCGAGGGCAGCAAAGTCCTGCGCGAATACCCCATCACCCCCGGCCGCATCGAAGGCCACGGTCGCCGCGGCAAACCCCTCATCGCCGATTACGTGCTGGTCTATCGCAACCGTAAGCTGGCCGTGGTCGAGGCCAAAGCGCTGGACGAGGAACTGACTGAGGGCGTCGCGCAGGCCAAAAACTATGCCGGCAAGCTAGCGGTGCGGTATGCCTACTCCACTAACGGCCAGGGCATCTACCAGATGGATATGTCCCCCGTCCCTCAACCCGCAACCCGCAACCCTCAACCCGCCGAAGGCGAAGTCCCCAGCTACCCCAGCCCCGACGAGCTGTGGGCCATGACGTTCGCTACTGCGAACGCCTGGCGCGACCGTTTTTCCACCGTGCCGTTCGAAGACAAGGGCGGCTCCCACCCCAGCCGCTACTACCAGGACACCTCTGTCGAACGCACGTTGGAGGCCATCGCCGCCGGCATCATGCGCATCCTCCTCACCCTGGCGACGGGCACCGGCAAAACCTTCATCGCCTTTCAAATCGCCTGGAAGCTGTTTCACGCCCGCTGGAACCTTGCCGCCCGTTCCGAGGTTCAAGATTCAAGGTTCGACGGTTCAAAGTTGAAGGTTCCCCCCTCCGCACTCAGACGCCCCCGTATCCTCTTCCTCGCCGACCGTAACATCCTCGCGGACCAGGCTTACAACGCCTTCTCCGCCTTCCCCGAAGACGCGATGGTGCGGATTGCGCCCGGAGACATCCGCAAGAAGGGTAAGGTCCCCAAGAACGGCAGTCTCTTCTTCACCATCTTCCAGACGTTCATGAGCGGGCCGCCCAAGGACGGCAAGCCGTCGCCCTACTTTGGGGAGTATCCGCCGGACTTCTTTGACTTCATCATCATTGATGAGTGCCACCGCGGCGGCGCGAACGACGAGAGCAACTGGCGCGCTATCCTTGAATACTTCGCCCCCGCCGTGCAACTCGGCCTCACCGCCACGCCCAAGCGCAAAGACAACGTGGACACCTATGCCTATTTCGGTGACCCGGTCTATATCTACTCGCTCAAGGACGGCATCAACGACGGCTTCCTCACGCCGTTCAAAGTGAAGCAGATTCAGACCACGCTGGACTACTACGTCTATACCCCCGACGACACGGTGGTGGAGGGCGAAGTCGAGGCCGGCAAACTCTACGACGAACCGGACTTCAACAAGATCATCGAGATTAAGGAGCGCGAGAAGAAGCGCGTCGAGATTCTCATGGGGCAAATCAACCAGAACGAAAAGACCCTGGTGTTCTGCGCCAATCAGGCCCACGCGCTGGTCGTGCGCGACCTCATCAACCAGATCAAAACCAGCCCCGACCCAAATTACTGCCAGCGCGTCACCGCGAACGACGGCGCGCTCGGTGAACAGCATCTGCGCGATTTCCAGGATAACGAGAAGACCATCCCAACCATCCTCACGACCTCGCAGAAGCTCTCGACCGGCGTGGACGCCCGCAACATCCGCAACATCGTGCTGATGCGCCCCATCAATACGATGATCGAGTTTAAGCAGATCATCGGACGCGGCACCCGCCTCTACGACGGCAAGGACTACTTCACCATCTACGACTTCGTAAAAGCCCACCATCACTTTAGCGATCCAGAGTGGGACGGCGAGCCGCTTGAACCAGAGCCGTGCCCCAAGTGCGGTTGCCAGCCCTGTGAGTGCGAGAAGAAGCCGGCCGCATCCTGCCCGGTATGCGGCAAGCGCCCCTGCGAGTGTCCGAAAGAGCCCTGCCCGAAGTGCGGCAAGCGCCCCTGCGAGTGCAAAAAGAAGGTGAAGGTGAAGCTGGCGGATGGCAAGGAGCGCAACATCCAGCACATGATGGCCACCTCCTTCTGGCATCCCGACGGCACCCCGATGTCCGCGCAGCAGTTCCTTGAACTGCTCTTTGGCAAGCTCCCCGAGTTTTTCAAGGACGAGGCGGAGCTCCGGGCCATCTGGAGCGCCCCGGACACACGCGCAAAGCTGTTGAACGGTCTGGCGGAGGCAGGCTTCGGACCCGACGCACTGGCCGCAATGCAGAAAATCATCGACGCCGAGAAAAGCGACCTCTTCGACGTGCTGGCGCACGTCGCCTATGCCATGCCGCCGCTCACCCGCGAGGTTCGGGCGGCCAACGCAAAAGTCCACATCAACACCCGTTTCAGCGCCAAACAACAGGTGTTTCTCGATTTTGTCCTGTCCCACTACGTCACCGTCGGCGTGGAGGAGCTCGACCAGGCCAAACTCACCCCGCTGCTCCGGCTCAAATACCACGACTCGATTGCCGACGCCGTCGCCGACCTCGGCAAGCCCGACGAAATCAACCACATCTTCGCCGGCTTCCAGAAGTATCTCTACCAGCCAGCCCCACACGCCTCTGCAGTTCTTGGTTAGATCCTGGCCCCCGAAGAATTCTGTCCTGCGCCCAGCCACCAGGAGAAGCATTCGCCGCCTGACAATACTGCCACCTTACGCTCATAAATAGGCCATGCACAAGCACACATTCATAACCGTTCGACGCTTCTTTGCCGCCATTGCCTCCGCCGCTTTGTGTGTCGGTTTGCCGACCGGCGCCACGGCTGGCGCGCGCGACATGGTGGTCTGGTACCAGCAGCCGGCCCAGCGCTGGATGGAGGCCTCGCCGCTGGGCAACGGACTTACCGCCGCCATGGTTTTCGGCGGGACAAAGACCGAGCGAATCGCGCTGAACAATTCGAGCTTCTGGTCCGGCAAGCCGCATGATTACGACGACCCGAATGCGGGCAAGTATTTCGCTCAGATTAAAGCGCTGATGGCGGAGCAGAAATTCCAGGAGGCGGAACAGGTGGCGGATGACCATTTCTGGGGCATCCCCAAGGGCCAGCAGGCGTATCAGCCCATTGGCGATTTGTTACTCTCGTTCGACGGGGTGGGTGAGGTCGCCGATTATCGCCGCGAGTTGGACATGGAGACTGGTGTGGCCATCGTCACCTACCGTTCCGGGGGAATATTGTACACGCGCGAGACTTTCGTCTCCTACCCGGATCGTGTGCTGGTGGTGCGCATCGCCGCCGACAAGCCCGGCTCCGTATCGGTCGAGGCGCGGTTCAAGAGCCCCGCCCAATTTGTGGACAAGAGCACCGCCACGCCCGGCCAGCTCGTCCTGGATGGAACGTGGCGGAAGCCGGGCTCGCAAACGAACTGGCTGATCGCGCCGGTCGAAGGCGATGGACTGCGCTTTGAGGCCGCCATGACAGCACGCGCCGAAGGCGGCCAAACCACGGCCACCACAGATAGCGTGCGCATCCAGAAGGCGGACACCGTCACGTTGCTGCTGACCACGGCGACCGGCTACCTCAATTACCACGACATCAGCGGCGACCCGGCCAGCCAATGCCAGAAGACCCTGGCGAACTGCGCCGGCAAAGATTATGCGGCTTTGCGCAGCCGGCATGAGGCGGATTTCCGGGGGCTGATGGGGCGCGTGCACTTGCAGGTTGGCGACGCCGCGCGTAACGACCACCCCATTGAAGAGCGGCTCGCCGCAGTGAAGGCGGGAACTCGCGATCCGAACCTGGAAGCTCTGGTGTTCCAATTGGGCCGGTACATTTTGGCGGCCAGCAGCCGCGCCGGCGGGCAAGCGGCCAACTTGCAGGGCATTTGGGACGAAGACGTGCTTCCTAACTGGGGCAGCAAGTACACGATCAACATCAACACGGAGATGAATTACTGGCCGGCTGAGGTCTGCAACCTGCCGGAATGCGCCCAGCCTTTGTTCGACCTGATCCGGGACATCTCTGAGACCGGCGCCAGGACGGCGAAGGTCTATTACGGCGCGCGGGGCTGGGTCACGCACCATAACATCGATCTCTGGCGCGGAACGGCGCCGGTGGACGCGGCGAGATACGGCATGTGGCCGGTGGGCGGCGCCTGGCTGTGCCAGAGCATTTGGGAGCACTACGCGTTTGGCGGGGAGGTGGATTTTCTCAGGGAATACTATCCCGTCCTGAAAGGCTCCGCCCAATTCCTGCTGGACATAATGATGGTCGAGCCAAAGCACCATTGGCTGGTCACGCCGTTCTCGATGTCGCCGGAGCACGGCTATTTCGACGCCAACGGCAAGCCCGCCGTCCTGTCACCCTCGCCGACGATGGATGTCGCCATCATGCGCGAGCTGTTCCCGCATTGTATCGAAGCCAGCCGAATCCTGCGCGTCGATGCTGATTTCCGGGCCAAACTGGAAGAGGCGCTGACGAAGCTTCCGCCGTATCAGATCGGCAGCTCCGGATTTGTCCAGGAATGGATCGAAGACTGGAAGACTGGCCCGCAAGGGCACAACGTCTCGCCTAATTTCGCCTTCTATCCTGGATGCTCCATTACGTTGCGCGGCAACCCGGCATTTGCCGCCGCTTACCGGAAATGGATGGAGGTTCACCCGCCGCGCGGGGGGTTCGTCCTCGCGTGGGGCATCGCGATGTGGGGCCGTTTAGAGCGGGGCGACGAGGTGGCCAAATGCATCGAAGCCTACATGGGCCGGGGGCCGGCTCTGAATTTGCACAATGCCGGCGCCAACCAGTCCGACGCCAGCTTCGGCTTTACGGCGGCAGTGGCGGAGGCGTTGGTGCAGAGCCATGCCGGCGAAATCAGCTTGCTGCCCGCGCTGCCTGCCGGTTGGGACGACGGCTCGGTCTCCGGATTGCGCGCCCGCGGCGAGTATGAGGTGAGCATGCAGTGGAAAGGCGGAAAATTGCAATCCGCTGCCATCCACGGCCTCAAGGGGGGAGCGATCAAGGTTCGCTACGGTCAGAAGACCGCGACCGTCACCATCAAGCCCGGCGAGGCGGTGCGTTTGAACGCCAACCTCGCCCCGGCCAACTAAGCCGTATCCGTGCGGAAGAGCCGCAACGAGGCCGGAACAACTGACAGAAAAATAGCGGGACAGAAAAATGGGATGCCTGTTTATCTTTATGCCCCTCATTTTTCTGTCACCAGATCTTCCGTTAGGTTTCTTCGCGGCCTGCGAGCAATCTCGACTATTGCAGTGGAAGGGGTCGGGGGGAGCGGGTGCGTTGCCAGGGGCCTCGGATGCGATAGGGCGGATAGCGGGGCGGGCGGCTTTGCTAGTGGATATCTAGCGTATCCCCGGCGTACAACTGGCGATCCCCTGGCCATTCCCTATAGGTTACCTATTGGTTCCCTATACAACACCTATACACTCCCTAGTGAACACCTAGTGAACACGCCCCGGATGCGTGAGAATCACGCAGAGGAATACGCTAGATGGCCCGCCCGCATGAAGCGCTAGTTCTCGGGGCGGTTTTGCTCCAAGTTGGGACGGTTTCAGGATTGACCCTGAATCGAGGGGGCTTAAGCCCAGTAGCGGTAATCCACATCCGGGAAGATGTTGTCCCGCCACTCGACCTGCTTGAGCCATTTCGCATCGAGTTGGCCCGCAGCGAACTGCTCGTAAATTCTGGTGAAGCGCAGCACGTGGTCCTTCACGCGCTTGCGGGCATACTCAGGACTAGTGCCGGTCCGCAGAATAAACGGCCAATCGCTGGCCTGGGCGAGGAGCAGTTCGCGGGCGGCCTGCTTGAGCATGCGTTCCTGCAAGGCGTCCGGCTGGGGGAAGCGCCGTGCCAGTTCCGTCATGCGATCCTGCGCCACGCGGAGGTGCGGATAGATCCACTCGTTCTTCTCGTTGAGCCAGACGCGCCAATAGCCTTCCTCGCCCCAGCTTGAGGCGGCCGGCGTGGCGACCTGGTGCGTCGGGTGCCGGTGCAGGAACTCCCCCGGCGTGATCAGCTCGAATGTCTTCTGGTCGCTGCAAGCCTTGCGCACGAGGAAGTCAAGGAACTCGGGTCCCTCATACCACCAGTGGCCGAACAATTCGGCGTCGTAGGGAGCTACCAGGATGGGCGGTCGGTCGAGGATCTCCGACAGGCGCTGGAACTGCTGCACCCGGGCGTCGAGAAAGTGGGCCGCGTGACGATCGGCGGCCTGGATGGCTGCCGGGCGATTATACACCTCTTTGTCGGGCGAGCTGCCAGTAATGCGATAGTACTTGATGCCCGTGAACCCACGTGAGTCGGGCGCGGGCAGATGCGGCTTCACGTAATCGAGGTCCAGATCAAACCCGATGTCGCGATAGAAATCGCGGTAGCACGAGTCGCCGGGGTAACCCGCATGCCGGCTCCACACTTGCCGGGCCGAATCCGGGTCGCGGCCAAAGGCGGCCACCCCGTTGGGTGTGAAGATGGGCGCAAAGGTCGCGTAACGGGGCCGCGGGCGCGCGTGCAGAATGCCGTGTGTGTCGGTCACGAACCAGCGGAGGTTGGCCTCCTGCAAGACATCCTCCAGGCTCTCCACGTAGGCGCATTCCGGCAGCCAGATGCCCCGCGGCTCGCAGCCAAAGCAGCTCTGGTAATGGTCGCGCGCCACCAGCACCTGCGCGCGCAGGGACTGCGGATGATCGGCCAGGAGCGGCAGGAGCGCATGCGTCGCGGCGCTGGTGGTGATTTCGAGATACCCTCGCTCCTGGTACTGGCGGAAAGCGCCCACCAGGTCGCGCCCGCAGGCTGCATAGGCGTCACGAACGGCGGCAAAGCGCTCGTGATAGAACAGGGCCAATTCATGGAAAGGCTTCTCCCAGCGTGTGCGATGGATTTCCTTGTCCGCCAACTCGATGAGTTCGTTGAGGTGCCGCTCATAACGGGCCTGCAGGAGCGGGTCCATCAGCATCGAGCAGAGAGTCGGCGTGAGCGTCAGCGTGAGACGCGGCTTCAGGCCATCCCGGTGCCAGCGCTCCAGCAATTGCACCAGCGGCATGTAGGTTTCCGTGATGGCCTCGAACAGCCAGTTCTCTTCCAGGAACTTCTCATGCTCCGGGTGCCGCACAAACGGCAGGTGCGCATGAAGGATTAGGGATAGGTAGCCGGACACAGGGATCAAAAGTCTAAAGTCTAAAGTTCAAAGTCTAAAGTCCCGCCTCCCCGGTTTGGTAGGTGGGGGCCACATCGCTCATGGGTTGTCGGCGCCGGGGGGCTTGAGCAAAGGATCTTGCGGGGCGGCGCCGGCTTCGCCTCGGTAGTCTGTGGCGCGGCTGAACTTAAGCGTGGCCTGGCGCAACTCGCCTTCGGCTGACATGGCGGACACCGTGACGGCATGTTCGCCGTCCGGCAACGAGCAGCGGCAACTGAAAGTGCCATCGGGACGGAGCGAGACTGGCCGGCCCCCAATGGTCACGCTTGCCTCGGGGTCCGTCGCACCGTAGATGACGAGTTCGGCATTGATGTTAAACCAGAAGCCTCCCGGGCGCTGCTTCACGGGTGCCATAGGACTGGATATGCTCGCCGCTTCACCACCGAGCGGCGCGGGAGGGGCCAGTTGCGCAGCGGCGATTTCCTTTTCGCCCGGGCCACGAACGAGCTCCGGCACTTCCGCCGAACTGGCCCTGTCCTCGCGCGCCAATTGCAGAGAGAACAACTCAGCCAGGGCGCGCTCCCGTGTCGCAGCGACGGGCAGCAGATCTGCCGGGACCGCTTTCTTGGCCAGGACTGCGAGCTGTGCCAACCGGGTTTGGGTGGGAATAGTCGCGAACCGCACAGTCTGGTCCGTCGAGGCTGTATCGGCGGGCGTGACTGCCGGAAGGGAGGTCGCGACCGTCACCCACTCGCGCGGACGGCGATAGTAGCCAAGCTCAGCCACGTACCGGGTATCGGCACGGTCCACGTGAATGAACCAATGCTGCGATTCCGGATGCACAGGCACTTCGGTGGCCGGTCGTGCCCCGACCGTGCCGGGATAGACCCGCACCACGAGATGGCGGTCGGCGGCCAGGGCGTTATATTGCCGCTGCTGCTCGCGCGTAAGGTCCCAATGCGCATAGAGCCAGTGCGGATCGCGTGCGGCGAGCAGCAGCTTCGCCGTCCCGTAGGCTTCGGGCAAGGCGGCTTCTTCAGGACCAAAGTGCCCGGCAGACAGCGTTGGACCCAGGGCATATTTCTGGCCCGGACCGGTCATGGACGGCGCGGTCGGTTCGTCGCTCTCCAGTAGAATCTGCGGGATAACCAGGGCAGCGGTGGGTTGCGGCTCCTTCTTCACGGGCAGTCTTGCCCTCGGGCTGCCCGGGGCCTTGGTCTTCTTTGCTGGGATGCCGGCGGCCTCTGCCTCAGGTCCCGCGCTCAAAGGGGCCACCAGAGGTTCGCTTACAACGGGAATGGGCGAAGCGCTTGCCCTCGGTTTCCGAAGAATCACTTTTCTTGGACGCTTTATTTTGGCCGCCGCCTTGGTTTTGACCCTGGCCGGTTTCTTGACTTTGCTGGTGGTCTTTCGCTGGCGGCCTTTCCCTGCGGCGAGGCTTGCTTTCCGGCGGGGGGGCTTTGGCTTGCTCCGAGTCCCGCGGTTAAGCGTTTGCGCGGCCGGTTTCGCGGCTTTTCCCGAGCGCGGTTTCTTTGTCTTCATGCCTTGCTGTCATCCCTTCGGCGGGTGTCGGATTCGCTCTGATGCTCCTCACTCTACGGCGGCAGACCGGTAGGTGCAACGCGAATCCGGAGCAGAATACGCAGGGGAAGGGCTGCGTCCGGCTCCTGACCTCAACCATACGCGGCGGAGCGGGCTCGCCTAAACGTCCGTATCGGGGCGGAAGAAAGAGGCGAGAAATCGAGGAACAATCGAGGAACAATNNGACCAATCGAGGACCAATCGAGAGCATATCCCGGCCTCCTGGCTTGTTCATGGCCCTCACCGCGCTGTCACCGCAGTAACCAGCCCGCAGTCAGGGCCGTCACCCACGCCGCAAGTTCAATTCATCTCGGCCCAATAGCCGCGCCACGCCTTGATGGATTCGGCGAGGTTGTCGCGCGCGTCCCCTGGGATGCCAAAACACTGCAAACCAATGGGGCCGGTGTAGCCAAGCTGGCGCAGTGTCTTGAAGAAGGCCGCCATATCAAACGAGCCGCGGCCCAGCGGTTGGATGTAGTGCTCCCAGCCGGGCTTGTCGTCAAACTCATCAGCGCCGCTGATCGACACCGCCCAGAGCCGGGGCATCGCTTTGGCCAGCCGCGACTTGTAATCGCGATCCTTGGTTACCCGCAGCCAATGACAGAGGTTGAACATCACACCTACGTTCGTCCGGTCCACTTTGTCCGCCACCCGGACCGCGTCTTCGATCTTCTCCATCCACATATAACTATGCGGGTACAGCAGTATCTGCGCGCCCGAGTCGCCCGCCACGGAGGCCATCTCCCGTATGATCTCCACCGCCCGCGCATCGCCGGCGGGGTCAGAGGGCTTCAGCCCGTTCATCAGCAGCACAAACTGCACCCCGCGCCCTTTGAGGAGCGGCATGATCTCCTTGAACTTTGGATCATACGCCCGCTTGTCGGGCGTAATGTCCAAGGTCATGGTGATCTGGAACAGCTTAAGCCCGGCAGCGTCGAGCGTCTTGAGCCGCTCGGGGATGTTGTCCAGCCAGAGGTGGCCGACGCCGTCGTAGCCGAGTTCATTGAGCAGGGCGGCTTGTTGCTCCAGGTTGCGCTTCTTGGCGTCGTGCGTATCGATGCAGAAGGCGAAGAAGGCGTTCGTCTTCGGCGCGGAAGGTTCGGCGGCGAGCGCCGGTCCCAGCAGGGCCGCGCCCAACAGGAAACTCAAACTCAATAAGTGCTTGTTCATATTGCTTAACAATTACCATTCACCACTCAGCATATCCACGCCCGCTCGCGCTCTTTGGTGCGAGCCAGGGCCTCGGTCGCGATCTTGACGTCTTCGGCGATCTCGTAATCAAACATCCCCGCGAGCACAAAGTCCGCGCCGTGGAGGAAGGAGTATCGGAACGCAACCTGGGGCTGGATGGCGC
This sequence comes from Limisphaerales bacterium, assembly GCA_003152225.1. Taxonomy (GTDB): domain Bacteria; phylum Verrucomicrobiota; class Verrucomicrobiia; order Limisphaerales; family UBA8199; genus PALSA-1440. Next base: position 13,786 of record PLZQ01000354.1, read on the forward strand.
CCGCCGCCATGGTCTTGAAGGCAATCCACGGCTTGTTCACCGTCTTCATGAACGCGGTCGTCTCTTCCGGGTTGCTGCACCAGTAACCGGGGAATTCATTATACGGCCCCTTTATCTGCTCTGGCTTCGGCGCGGTCGGGTAATTATGGGAGTGGAAGGTCTTGATGTAGAAATCCGCTTTCACACCGTGCTCTTCGCAAGCCTTGACCACATCTAGCGAGTGACCGCCCACGCCCGAAGGGACGCCGAATTCTTTGGGCAATTCGACCGCCTTGGCAACCAGGTCGAACTTGCCCTGCGCCACCAGCGAATCGGCATGTACCCCCCAAAGGTAAATGGCCTCGCAGCCGTCCTTAATCAAACTCTCGACATGCTCGCGATACTTGGCCATGTCCGGCTCGACCGGCGCCGTGGGGCAGATGATCCACTGAATCTTGCCGCCGCGCTCCTTGCGGTAGCGGCGCAGCACCGAGATCGGATGCTCGGGATTGTGCATCGAGACGGTATTGATCCCGCACGCTTCGGCTTTCGCGAGCGTCTCCATGATCTTCTCGTCAGTGTTGTAGTGCGCGGCGAGCGAATAGACGTACTTGAGGTCGCGGCTGTGGGTGTAATGGGTGAGCAGATTGCCGCCCAGGATCAAGCGGCTCACCTCCAGCTTGCCGATTTTGGCCTTGGGCAGGGTGCTTGGCGCAGCGGCTGCCTTGGGCTGGTCCTCCCCGCGCGAGTTGAGCGCCAGCGCGACACCAGCAGTGGAAAGAAGAGTCTCTTTGACGAAGGAGCGGCGCGTTATTTCAGGCTGCATAAGCAATTGCTTTCTGTTTCCAGGCCGGTGGCACACCGGCTTTCCCGAGAATTACCCAACCGCGTCGAACTTGGCGAGCTTTTCATTCGGCCTGTTCTCACGCGCCTAACCACCAGTCCCGATGCGCGGCGACGAAGGCATCGTCATTCAAGTGCGGGTAAGCGGCATAGACGCGGTCAATCTTCTCACACTGGCCTGAACTCAGACCTTCGCGTGGGTCAAGACCCCGGAGGCATTCAAATAGTCCCTGTCGCCGCTCTCGATTGCGCGCTTGGCCATGCGCGCCAGGCTGGGACCCAGCTTGCCCGCTACGCCCAGAACAAGGAGATCGCCCTCCATCCGGTGGAATGCCTCGACGACCTCCGGGGTCGGCTCACTGAGCCGGTCTTCGAGTTGATCGAAGTGCTGGATGGTGTCGGCCACAGCCGCAGGGAAAAGAAAATGGAGCCAACGGTCAGAATTGAACTGACGACCCGCGCTTTACGAAAGCGCTGCTCTACCAACTGAGCTACGTTGGCGCCAGCCATATCCTTTCACTTTGCCTGCGCAGTTGTCAAGCGCGCCCCGCACCCCGCCGCGGCGAAATGCCCTGCTTTACAGACATCCCAAAAAGGCGGAGCCTCTTTGGCATGAGATCGTTCATCCTCCTGGCCGTCGCGCTCGCCCTGACCATCGGCTGCTGGCGCCCCGATGCCGCCTCCGCCGCAACCTCCGTCGAGCCGGCGCCATCCACCAAAGCAACGACGCCGGGCGTTGAACTGGCCAATGCGATCTCTATCATCACGGGCGCTGCAATCTCTCCGCTCCTGGGCGTCAGCGCCGTCGGCGCATGGAGATATTTTCACGCGCAGACGCCGCAGCAACTCGCGAAACTGCCTTGGTTCGCGCAGCCGTGGTTTTGGATTCCCGCCTTCGTGCTGGTCATCGCCTGCTTTCTCAAAGACACGCTCGGCATTGCCGCGCCAAGGTTGCTGAAAAAGCCGCTCGATGTGGCGGATGCCATCGGGCACAAGATCAATGGGCTGATTGCCGTAGGTGCTTTCGTGCCCTTGATCATCGCGGTCTTTCCTTCCGCCGAGCCGGAGGCCTCCCTTTTCGGCCAGAGTGGCTTCCTTGCCGCAATTGACCTCTCGTGGCTGGGCAATGGCATCCTGGTGCCCGTCGCCATGTTCGCGTTCTTCCTGGTGTTCCTCGCATCAAACGCCATTAACGTGCTGATCCTGCTGAGCCCGTTTGCGGTCCTGGATGCCGCGCTCAAGGGCTTCCGCTTGCTGGTTCTACTGACGGTTACGGCCACCGCCTTCGTGAATCCCTGGCTGGGCGCGGTTTGGGCGCTGATTATCATCGGCATTGCGTATTTCATCGCCGGGTGGTCGTTCCGCCTTTCGCACTTTGGGTTCGTCTTCATCTGGGACTTCGTCACGCTGCGACGCAGGCGCTTCCTGCCCGACCAGTCGGCGAACCGGATGTTTCTCGCCCGCCAGATCAACAAGGTACCCGCCCGCTCCTACGGCAAGCTGCTCCGCGACGAGAAGGGCAACTTGGTCCTGAAATACCACCCCTGGCTGGTGCTGCCCGAACGTGTGTTGGTTTTGCCTGAGGGCCGCTACGCGATCGGCAAGGGTCTGTTCTATTCGCAGATTATGAAAGAGAATGGCCAAGGGTTGACTGCGGCGATGCTCCTGCCCCCGCGCTATCGCGGGCATGAAGATGAACTTGTTTCCATCTACGGGCTAGCCGGTGTGCGGGATGCAGGTCTGCGCGCGGCTTTCCGCTGGCTTAAAGACTTGCTGGGGTTCAGGCCAGAGCCGCAGCCGGTATGACCCGCCTCGGAGCTCTGGGGCATACGCACGGCGCTTTCGGCGAAAGCGCCCTAACACCGCCAGTTATCGCTCCGCGTCGGCGGCGCGGGCTAGCAGGACCTTTTTGGTCGGCACGTAGTTGGCCACGAACACGCGGCGGAACTCGGCAAACGTCCCCGCCGCAATCGCTGCCCGCATATCCGCCATGGTCCGCAAATACATCCGCGTGTTGTGGACGCTCAACATGCGCAAGCCGAGGATCTCGCCCACGTTGAGCAGGTGCCGCAAATACGCGCGTGTGAAATGCCGGCAGGCAAAGCAATCGCAGCCTTCCTCGATCGGGCGGAAGTCCGCTTTGCACGCCCCGGCCTTGATGCTCAGGCTGCCCTTGCGCGTGAACGCCGTGCCGTTGCGCGCCACCCGCGTCGGCAGCACGCAGTCAAACATATCCACCCCGCGCGCGACCAATTCCACCATCTGCGCCGGTGTGCCCAGGCCCATGGCGTAACGCGGCTGGTCCGCCGGCAGGAACGGCTCCGTCATCTCCACCGCCCGCATCATCTCCGGCTCCGGCTCGCCCACACTGACGCCGCCGATGGCGTAGCCGTCGAACTGCAGCGCCACCAACGTCTTGGCGCATTCCTCGCGCGCCGCCGCGTTAATGCCGCCTTGCACGATGCCGAAGACCATTTGGCCCGGCGCGCGCGGCTGCTCGCGGCATTCCGCCGCCCAGCGCATCGTCCGTTCCACGGCGGCGCGCAGCTCGCGCGGGGTGCTGGTATGCGGCGGGCAATCGTCGAACACCATTGCAATGTCCGAGCCGAGGACGGCCTGGATAGCCATGGCCTCCTTGGGCCCGAGAAACAGCAGCGAGCCGTCCAGGTGCGAGCGGAACTCGACGCCGTGCGCCTGGATCTTGCGGATGGTCGCCAGGCTGAATACCTGGAATCCGCCGCTGTCGGTCAGGATCGGTCGCTGCCAATTGATGAACTGGTGCAGCCCGCCCGCGGCGCGGATGATGTCGAGCCCGGGGCGGATGTTAAGGTGGTAGGTATTGCCGAGGATGATCTGGGTGCCCATCTCGCACAACTCGCGCGGATCAACCGCCTTGACGCTTCCCTGCGTGCCGACGGACATGAAGACCGGCGTATCAACGACGCCATGCGGGGTCGTAAGCCGGCCAAGGCGCGCCTTGGAAGAAGTGTCAGTCTTGAGCAACTCAAACATGGTGGCGAGGGTTTACTACCAGCCGGGCGGGTTCAACTGCAAAAGCAGCGCTCCGTTGTAGCCGCCGTTCGCTGCCAGCACCGCTGAATCCGATAAGTTGCACGAATATAAACTCACCCACAGCAGCCCCCGGGGGTGGTCTGGGGGACGTCTGGTACCTGCCTGGACATACCCTGGTACCATAGAACCCCCAACCGAGGCCGTTTTTGATCACCAGAGCTTATACAACTCGGCTTAGCAAGGACTCGGGAGCGCCCACCAGACGAGGGAAGTTGGATTCGCTCCGCACTACCTGCCGCGCCCGGCCAACGCCGTTAACGCCGCCCCGGCGCCGGCAGTTTCACCGTCGCGCCTTCCTGGGCCGCCTCGACCTTGAGTTTGCCCTTCCGGGCGGCGACGAGCTTCCGGGCGTGGACTAGCATTTGGGAGATTCTGGCGTCGTCGTGGTTGGGGTCGTGATGGAACAGGAAGAGCCGTTTCACCTCCGCCTGGAGCGCCAGCGCGACCACGTCATCGAGGCAGCCGTGGCCCCAGCCGGTGTGCTGCTGATACTCCCGAGTATCAAACTGCGCGTCCATGATCAGCACGTCGGTGCCGCGCAGGAAGTCGATCATCTTCCGGTGTCCGCTCGCATCCTGACGAGGCAGTTCGTTGTCGGGGAAGAAGGCGATGGAACCGTCCGAGGTGAACAAGCGATAGCCGACGCATTTCCCGGGGTGGCTGGCGAAGGAGGCTTTCACCCGCACCGGGCCGATGTTGAAGCTCATGGTCTTGAGCTCCTCGATGCGGACGTTGGCCGGCACTTCGCGCAGGCCGATCGGGAAGAACGGGCTTTCCATCTGGCCGGCCAATACGACTTGGAGCCCATGCCGCGCACCTTCGTAGCCGAGGATGCGCAGGTGGTTCTGCGGCTTATAGACCGGCAGAAAGAACGGCAGGCCCTGAATGTGGTCCCAGTGGGTGTGCGTGAGCAGCAGTGTCAGCTCCAGCGGCTGGGTATCGAACTCGGCGACCAGTTCGAGCCCCAGCAGGCGCAGGCCCGTGCCGGCATCGAGGACAATGATCTGGCCGTCGGCGCGGACCTCGACGCAAGAAGTGTTGCCGCCGTACTTGACCGTGGTTGGGCCCGGGGTCGGAATGGAGCCGCGCACGCCCCAGAACTTCACTCGCGTCGGCGCCGGCGCGCGGGCTGCCCCTGGAACTGGACGTTTTCCCGCAGCGGTGGCCCGGGAGGCGCATCGCGACTTGTCATCACTTTTGGAGGAGGCGTTCATCGGAGCATGTGGCTTACACTGAGCGGAATTATAGCGCAGTTCAGGCCAGGGTTAAAGCTTAAATGCATTGAACGCGAACGGCGTTTATTCTATGGTTGGACCGGACCTTGTCTCCATGCAACCAACTCCTGCGCCGGATCAAACGGTCGTCGTGACGGGCTTGTCGAATCGCGAGTTCCTGGAACGCTACGCCCGGCCCGGGCGCATCGGCTTGTCCGGCGGCTTCACCCTCATCGACAAGGCGATTTGCCGCGCCGAGCGTCACTTGGACGAGCGCGAGCAGTGGGGCTCGTGGTCCCACGCGTTCCTGTTCCAGGGC
>PLZQ01000259.1 GCA_003152225.1 Limisphaerales bacterium
CCCAGAGAAGCCTAAAGAAGCTTAAACGGCTTGCGGCTGGAACCGAAAAGGTGCAAAGTGACTCCATGAAGCGCAGTGTTGACCTTGACGAAGCCCTCGCCTCGGAGGTGGCCAAAACATCCTCCCTTATCCACGAAAAGCCGGCTACGGTTATCAGGCTCGCGATCCGGGCCGGACTGCCGGTTGTGGCCAATCGTTTTCAGAACCCGCGCCCGGAAGGCTACTTCGCGGACGATTACCCGCTGCCCAAAGACCGGCTCGAACTGGAATCCGCCATGTCGAAGACGCGAACAGGCCCGGACCGATGAGAATCCACCAGTGGGAAGTGTGGAAAACACAGCCGGCTGGATTTGCGGCGGCCCACTGGTTCGTGATCATAAGCGGACAGGAGCGCTGCGACGAGCCGCGGCAATTAATGGTCAATGGTTTGGCCTGCTTCACTCTGCGAGGCCTCCTCCGCAAGTCAGAGGTCCAACTCAATGGGGCAGATGGCTTCTCCACACCGACGGCCTGCCAGTGTGATTACGTTTACTGCCTGGAGAAATCGAAGCTTCATTCAGGCCAGGGCCTCGTAAGTTGGGAACGGCAGCAGCAGATTAAGAGCAACGTCAAGGCAGTCCTGCGGCTTTAGCAAAGTAATCGTTGTACTGTCGCAACCCACCAACCGGTGACAGAACTGCTGGGCAAAGTGTTCCACCACGTCAGCCTGGCGTGCTTTCGGAACACTAAAACTCACCTCAGGCCGCTTCGCGTTGTATCCTCGGAGCGATGCCGCGCTGACCGGATCATCACATTGAACCGCCTAAACACAGGCGTTTCGGCGCCCCTGCCGAGTTTGATTGGAATCTGAGGCTTGATGCGGCCCATTCGAGGCGGCAACGGGGCAAGCATCACGCTTCCCCATCGGGGTCGGGGAGAAGACTCATTGCGCCAGTGGGTAAAGCCAATAGCAAGCTTGTAGAATACAGGNNTAAGCCATCTAATTGGGGGGCGATCGCGACCGAAAAGCCACTCTCAAGCCACCTACAAGCCAATGGCAAGGCCGGCGCTTGGACGATCAGCCAGCGGCACGACGGGCCTTCTTTCCACCCTCGAACTGGCCGCTGGGAATCTAGCCGGGATACGCCGTCTTTCGTCGCCGCCGCTTCTCGTTGGATGTTGTCCCGCATTTGAATGGTTACTTTTGGCTTGGCGGGGGTGAGGGATACCGGGATGATTGCCCGCCAATGCATTTCCTCCGCAAGAAATTTGAAAGCTCGCCAGACTACGCGCGGGTCGCGCCCTTCGTAATCTTCGTCGCACTGACGGCCCTGCAAGGCAAGCTGGGCGAGGACTCGCGCTATTGGCTTTACCTGGTCAAGACGCTGATAGGAGTCTGGCTGATATGGGAGATGCGCCCGTTCGTGGAAGAAATGCGCTGGAAGATCAGTTGGGAGGCGGTGGTGGTGGGTGTGGGCGTCTTCGCCATCTGGGTCGGCCTGGATGGGCTGTATCCGCGGTTCAGTGAATTGGATGCGGGATGGAACCCCAACAAACAGTTCGGCGAAGGCTCGGCCCTGGCGTGGCTGTACGTGGTGGTGCGCATCGCTGGCTCGTCCATCGTCGTGCCGCCGCTGGAGGAAGCTTTCTATCGCTCATACGTCTATCGGGTGCTTGTGAAGACGGACTTCCGAGCCATGCCGCTCGGCCGGTTCCACATGCTCTCGTTCGTGGTGACATCCTCGATATTTGGACTGATGCACCCGGACCGCTGGCTGGCGGGCATTCTCTGCGGGCTGGCTTATCAATGGTTGGTGGTCCGCAAGAACCGCTTGGGGGATTCGATGACGGCACACGCGATCACCAACTGCTTGCTCGGGCTCTGGGTGGTTTGGAAGGGCGCTTGGAACTTCTGGTAAGCGGCGAGCAGGCGATCGCCCGGCTGGCCGGCCTATGCTGATTGCATCCCTTGAACTCACTTAACCCCGCCTGTCCGGTGCCGCCGTGCGTGATCTTTGAAGACGATCATCTGCTGGTGGTCAGCAAGCCAGCCGGCCTAAACACGCACGCGCCGAGTCCATACACAGGCGAGGGCCTCTACGACTGGCTGCGGCATCGGGAGGAACGCTGGGCGAAACTGGCAATCGTGCACCGGCTCGACAAGGAGACCTCCGGTGTCATGGTCTTTTCGAAATCGCCCCTCGCTAATCGGTCACTGACCGCGCAGTTCACCGAGCGCAGCGTCAGGAAGAAATACCTGTTGCTCACCGACCGCCCCGTGCGCGAGGGTGTGTTCAGGGTCGAGAGCACGCTGGTTCGCGCCGCAGACAGGTACGTGAGCCGCCCACTGCATGCCGATGGGGAGAGAGCCGAGACGTGTTTCCAGCTTATCGGGGGAAATCCGAAGGCCGAAGACCGAAGGCCGAGGGAGATCCGAAGCGCGAAACCCGAGGGCCGAAGGGGGGCGAGCGAAGGCGGTTGGTTTGAGATGGTCGAGGCTGAGCCGTTGACGGGGCGGACGCATCAGATTCGGGTTCATGCGGCGGAGGAGGGATTCCCGATACTCGGCGACACGCTGTATGGCGGCACACCGGCGCCGCGGGTATTCCTTCACTCGGCGGAGTTGACACTAAGGCATCCGGCTTCGGGAGAGGAGATGACTTTTCGCGCACCGCTCGTGCAAGGTCAGGCGGGTTTCTTGTCTGCCGGTCCGGCAGAGGCCGCGGATGGTCTGCGTTGGCTGACGAATCCCCTGCCCTGCCTGTCATTGCGCGAGGCGTTGATTAAACCGGAAAGCACCGATGCGTATCGGGTCATCCACGGCGCGAGCGACGGTTGGCCGGGCTGGTATGTCGAACGGCTGGGTGACTTCCTCTTATCGCAGAGCGAGCGCGCGTTGCAACCGGCACAGCACGAGGAACTGGCGCGGTTGGTTCAGTTCTTTTCCGCGCGCGGGGCTTACCACAAGGTGCTGACGCGCCAGGTGCGCCGCGCCGCTCCCGCCGAGGCGTCGCCACAATTGGTGCTGGGAGGCGCCGCTCCGGAACGGTTCACGATTCGCGAGAACGGCGTGCAGTTCGAGCTCAGTTTTGCCGAAGGCTACTCAGTCGGCCTGTTCCTGGACCAGCGCGACAATCGGCGCAGGCTGTTGGCCGGGCATGTTGGCGCGGGATTCCCCCTGCTCCCGGGCTCGTCACAATTGCCAATTGCAGATCGCAAATGGCAAATCCTCAACACCTTCGCCTACACCTGCGGCTTTTCCGTGTGCGCGGCCAAGGCGGGGGCGCGGACGACCAGTCTGGACCTCTCGAAGAAGTCGCTCGACTGGGGGAAGCGTAACTTCGCGTTGAACCATCTGGACGCAGCCGGGCACGACTTCATTTACGGCGACGCCTTTGATTGGCTGCGCCGCCTGGCCAAGAAGAAGCGCCTCTATGAAGTGGTCCTGCTCGACCCGCCGACATTCTCGCAGTCGAAAGAATCGGGAGTGTTCCGGGCGGACAAAGATTACGGTCGGCTCGTGATGGCAGCCTTGCCACTGCTCAAAAGCGGAGGGGTGCTGTTTGCCTCGACCAACACGGCGGATTGGCCGCCAGAAGAATTCCTGGCCGCCGTGGCCGAGGCCATTCAGGGGGCGAACCGGAGAATTCTCCAGCAACACTACGTCCCACAGCCGCCGGACTTCCCCATCTCAAGGGCCGAGCCGGCGTATTTGAAGACCGTGTGGCTGCGAGTCGAGTGACCATGTCGTGAAGGTCGCGCTGTTCCCCATCCAACAACCACGAGTTGATGGTTGGAGGAGTTGATAGTTTATAGCCGGAGCCAGCCGGGCGAGTCGGACTATCCACTATCAACTCTCCTGACTATCAACTTGCCTAACCCTGTTCCAGAAGATCCAGCATCTGACGGTCGAGCTTGTGGTCGTGGAAGTCTTCGTACTCGACGTCAGCGCGCTGGCTGTCGAGCACACCAAAGGCGCCTTGCAAATTCCAAAGCGCCCAGCCCCAACCCGCTTGCTTCCATAGGTCGAGGCAATCCTGCATCCAGGCCAGCACGACTTTATGCGGGGTGCGATTAAAGGCACCCCATTCACCGACATGGACGCCTACGCCCTTCTGCTCGAGTTGTTTCCAGGGCTCGATGCGCTCTTTGGTCAGCGTCTCCTTGTTGACGATGCGCTTCTCGCCGATCTTAAGCGGCCACGTTGGCTCGGGCCACGTATCTGAGCCGTGCATCCAGCTCGCCTTGTAATGGCTGATCTGGATTGGCTCATAACCGCGAGTGCTTTGCGCAATGCCCACGTCTGCCAGTCCGTGAACGGGCTTACTGCCCCACTTTAACCCGTCGGCAATGACGAGCCGCTGTGGGTCTTCAGCGTGAATGGCCTGCACGAGGCGCTTGACCACGCGCACATAGCTTTCCTCGGGGATGTCGCCCGGCTCGTTGAGCAAGTCGAAGCTCACCCGCTCATTGGGGATGCCCTGGTAGCGTTTGGCGAGCTGCGCCCAGTGGAACGCGCAGGCGGCCAGCGCCTTGTCATCCGTCCACAAATCCAGCGGCTCCTTCGGCGGGTTGACGCAATAGCCGGGCGCGCGGTGCAGGTTGAGATTGACGTGGACGCCGTGCTTGGCGCCGAACGCGACCGCATCGTCAACGTGCTTCAATTCCTCGTCGCGCAGCTTCAGCCAATCAGCCGGATCGGTCCAGCAAAGATAGGACATCGGCAGGCGGACAAAATCGAAGCCCCATTCCTGCACGAGAGCGAAGTCGCTCTCCAAGTAGGGTGGATTGCCTCCCCTCCGTTTCACGAACTTCTGGAGCAGGTTGAATCCGCGCCAGCGCGGCAGGTGTCGGGCGGTGACCGCTGGTTTATCAGCGGCGCGCAGTGTGGGGATGGGGGCGGCGGTGGCCACCACGGCCAAGGCCCCGGCGGTTTGGAGGAATTCGCGGCGGTTCATGGCTTGTTTTTACGCTCGAACGATTGGGTAATCAAGCTTGCTCCGGGAGCCGCGTGGAACCGGCGCCGCAGCAGGATCACGAAACCGATCACGACCACGGCCAGGACCAATCCCACAATCCAGATGAACGGCCAGCCAACCAAGGTCCCCGCCGGCACGGCAGTGGCCGTTTGGACGGGCGGAGCGGGAACAGTAGGAGGCGCAGTAGGCACCGGCCGGGCGGCGGTAACATCGGATGAAGCCTCATGTGTGAATGCGGGCGCCGCAACCGGCTTGGGCGCGGGCGTCGGGAGCGCAGACGCCGCCTCGACCTTTGACGGGGCAGATGCCGCCGGTTTCGTCTCGGTTCCCTTCGCAATGTCCACCTTCGGTTCCGCGGCCGGCTTGGGTGCCGGGGCAGGCGACGATTCCGGAGCGGGAGCGGGTTTGGGCAATTCGCGGGCAACCGGCTTGCTCTCGGGCGCAGGGGGCGGAGGCGCTGGAACTGCCTCCGGTGCTGCCGGAGGGGAAACGCTTGGCTTTGTCTCGGGTCCCTTCGCAATCTCCATCTTGGGCTCCGGGACCGGCAGAGGCGCGGTTGAGGGCTTTGCCGACAACGCGACCGCAGGCTTGTCTGCGACAACTGGTGCCATCTCTGGGCTTACGATTTGGGCAGACGTCGCTGGTGGCGTAGGCGGTTTGGCAGCGAGGGACTGGTTAGCGCTGGCTGACTCTGGAACCGACGCAGGCGCGTGAACGGTCACACCAGGCGGCTCCAGTTTCGGCGTTGGGGTTTCCTTCGGCTGGATCTTCTGCCCAGAGACAATCAGTGGCTGTGCGGTTGGAGGCGGAGTAGTGCGCACGACTTTCGGGGTCCGGGGTTGAACCGATTCAGCAATTTGGACTTCCTGGGGCAGCGGCGGCATTTGCACCGGCCACGGGGGCGTGTTCACGGTAAAGTCGGTGAGCCGGCCATCCCGCGCGCGTAAGACGGTTACGAACGGCATCCTGGCCTTCTGCTGAACGTCCTGCCACTTCTGGTAAAACTCGTTGATTTGCGCGTCAAAGGGCGTGCCGTGGATCTGCTCCTCAGCGCTGGAGATCAGAATGATCGTGATCAGAGGGGAGCCCTTGATGAGGCGGCTTAGTGCGGGGAGAACATTCTCGAGGATGGGTAGCTTTTCATACTTCTGTTCTTTCAGGAAGCCGACTGTGCGCAAAGTAATGCCCTTCTGCGCTTCGGGCGACCACGTTTGCAGCGGGAAGCGGCCCGCGTACAGACTCTCATTATATGTCCAGATGCCCAGTGTATCCCCCGGACGCAACTGCCCCGCCAAGCCGGACTTCAGCAGGTCCTGCACCGCCTGGACCACGCCGTCCGACCGCCGTTGCATGGAACGGGACGTTTCCACCACCAGGAGGCAGCGGTTGGCGGGCAGCGGCGCTTTAGCCGCACCAGTCTGGGCCAAGAGTGCGCATGGAGTCAGTGCCGCGACGCAAATCAGCCCCGCCAGCAGCGGACGCATCAGGGCGAAGGCGACTCGGCTTCTACTCTCGCAGCCTACGATCCTGCTAATTATCTGATTTTGTATATTCAATTGGTCGCTTTACAGTCGTTCTCTACTTCCGCCGCTGGTAGCTAAGCCGCTCTCGCCGGTTGTACTGTTTAAATCATCGCCTAGTTCGGCCAAAGTGCTCTCGACTGTCTGGATGAAGTTCCAGCAACTCGACACGCTGCCGCCCAGGCTGATCACCATGTCCCGTTCAGCGTGATCGTCTGTGACTGCCAGGACCTCGCCATAAGGGCTGAACCGGTGGGCTGCGCGCTCGATCATGTCGTCGGCCGTCTGGCCCTGGCACGAATAAAGCACCTCGACGGACGCCGGAGATGCAGCAATTGGCTTGCCGCCTGGCAGTCCCGAGCCATCGAAGAAGATCGTAACCGGGATACCGCTGGCGTCCTGGTAAAGCGTGAGCCGGGAGATCAGTTCGTCGCGAGCGGCGGCGGAATGCCGAGCCCGGCCCCGAGCCAGCTCGGGCCAGTTGTGCAGCAGGCTGTAGCCATCAACAAGAATCCGCACCAGGGCCATATCCAACCATACCGCCCACGCCGGGGATTGGTAAACGGAAAACCATCCCCGAATAGGCATTGCACGCCCTGCTGATTCTGGTACTGTACAACATATTAAGGATACTATGAGGCATTGGGCGCGGATCCTGATGGTAGGATTGACCTGTGGGGCGGCAATAGCCCTGCAAGCGGGCGATGTTGGCCTGATCAAGATCAACGGCGCCATCGGACCGGCCACAGCCAGCTACATCTCCCGGGCCATTGATGTCGCGGGCGAGCGCGGCGATACCTGCCTGATCATTCAGCTCGACACTCCCGGCGGCTCGCTTGATTCCACGAAGACCATTGTCCAGAGGTTCTACGCCTCCCAGGTGCCAACAGTTGTGTATGTCTCCCCCGAAGGCGCGTGGGCCGGCAGCGCGGGGTGCTTCATCACGCTGGCGGCGGACATTGCCGCCATGGCCCCTGGCAGCAGCATCGGCGCGGCGCACCCGGTGTCCATCGGGGCCGGTGGGGAGGAGAAGACGAGCGACGTGATGAAAGAGAAGCTCGAGCAAATCACTGGCAGCTTCATCGAGGGGATCGCCAAGAAGCGTGGGCGCAATGCCAAGTGGGCTCGATCTTCGGTGGTCGAGAGCAAAGCGATTGATGCCGACAAGGCGTTGGAACTGAAGGTCATCGACCTCATCGCCAAAGACCTGCCGGACCTGCTCACCCAACTCGACGACCGCGAGGTGGGCGGCAAGACCCTCAAAACGGCGGGCGCGAACGTGGTGGACATCCCGATGACCACGCAGGAGCGGGTCCTCCAGCTCCTCTCACACCCCGAATTGATGATGATCCTTATGCTCGTGGCGATTTATGGGATCATCGGTGAGCTGAGCAACCCGGGCGCAATATTGCCCGGGGTGGTCGGCGCGATTGCGCTGATCCTCGTGCTCTACATGGCGACGATTCTACCGGTGAGCATCGCTGGCCTGGCGCTGATTGGCCTGGCCGTCGTCTTATTCATCGTGGACATCTTTGCGCCCACGCATGGTGTGCTGACGTTCGGCGGCATTGTGGCGTTCTTCCTTGGCGCGCTGATGCTCTTCAACCGCGCCGACCCGGCCTTCCGGCTCTCGCTGGTGTACATCATTCCCGCCACGCTGGTGACGGCGGCCTTCTTCGTATTCGTGGTGGGCGCGGGCCTGCGTGCGCAATTCCTGCCCGTGCGCGTTGGCCGCGAAACCCTGTTGGGCAAGACCGTCCCGGCCCTGGCGGGCATCGATGCAGCCAGCGGCAAGGTTTTCGTGGAAGGCGAGTACTGGAACGCGGTAAGTGAAGTGCCGATCGAACCCGGCCACCCAGTGGAAATTGTCGCCGTCAATGGCCTGACTCTGAAGGTAAAGCCCAAACAACCACCCATAACCTGAACAAGAATACCAACCGGAGAGAACCATGGAACAAATCATCGCCAGAATGTTTAACCTAACCGCCTGGACCGTGCCGATCATCATCCTGGCGGCGATTATCCTGCCGCAAGCCATCCGCATCCTGCGCGAATACGAGCGCGGCGTCATCTTCCGGCTCGGCAAACTGCTGTCCGCCAAAGGGCCGGGCCTGATTATCCTCATCCCGGTGGTGGACCGCATGGTCAAGATGGACCTGCGCGTCGTCACCATCGACGTGTCGAAGCAAGAGGTGATGACCCGCGACAACGTGCCCGCCACCGTCGATGCGGTCGTTTATTTCCGCATCGTGGACCCGATTGCCGCAGTGATCAAAGTCGAGAACTACTATAAGGCGACTTCGCTCATTGCGCAGACCACCCTCCGCAGCGTCCTCGGCCAGGCGCCGTTGGACGACCTGCTCTCGCAACGCGAGACGATCAACCAGAAGCTCCAGGAGATCATTGACCGGCAGACCGAGCCGTGGGGCGTCAAAGTCACCGCCGTCGAGGTGAAGGACGTGGCGTTGCCGGACAGCATGAAGCGCGCGATGGCCAAACAAGCCGAGGCCGAACGCGAGCGCCGCGCCAAGATCGTCAATGCCGAAGGCGAATTCCAGGCCGCCGAAAAGATGGTCCAGGCCGCCGCGATGATCAGCAAAGAGCCGATCGCCCTCCAACTGCGCTTCCTCCAGACCATGCGCGAAATCTCCAGCGAGCATAACACGACCACCTTCCTGCCGATCCCAATTGATCTATTCACGCCCTTCATGAAAGGCCCGCCGAAGGCCTAATCGCTTTGGGGGAGCTTTGGAGTGGCTTTAGGGTCGCATTGGGGTCGCAATCGGTTGCCTATCAACAGGCTTTGGGGTCGCTTTAGGGTGGCTTGGCGTGGCTTTACCTGGGGATTGCAAATAGCCGATGGCAAATAGCCAATTGCGCGGCTTGTCGCCCTTTTTGGTTTCAGCTTTCAGCTTTCAGCATTTCAGCTTTTGCCAGAGTGTGGCTTTGGGTGGCTTTGCCCGTTTGGGAAGGCGAGACGTCGATCTCCGGCCACTGACCCTATGGAGTGAGCACGCCACCCCACAATCTCGGACCGCGAGCCGCCGGTTGCGCGAGCACGCTGGCCAAAGACAGTCGCCAATCTCGCCGACACTCTGCTACCATATCCTCATGATTCGCATCCCGGCCATGGCCGTGTTGTTGGCCGGCTTGGCTTCCGCCGCTGCCGGCCCCGCCCCAGCCTCTTCCGACAAGGTCCCGAGTGCCCGGGACTTCGGGGACATTCGAAGACAAGTGGAAACCCTTCGCGGGAAGACGTTTACACGCAAGGTGCCGGTCTTTAGGGTTTCGGAAAAGGAGCTGCGGGCCATCTCTGACCGTGAACTGGACAAGGAATACCCCGGTGCCAAGCTCCCCAGTTATGAAGAACTCCTCGCCTGGCTGGACATGGTTCCACCGCACACCGACCTAAAGTCCGTTTACGCGAGTTATCTGGTTGACCAGGTCGCCGGCCTTTATGACAGCGACACCAAGGAAATGTGCATCCCCTCATTCCCCGGTGGCGCCACAAACCCCGCCAAAAAGGCGGCGGAGAAGAAGCTGGAGACAATCTCAGCCAGGCTCGACGACATTGTACTGGCCCATGAATTCACCCATGCGCTGGAGGACCAGTTTTGGCCGCTTGATGACCCCAAAGACCATGATTTCGAAGCCTCAACTGACCGCGGCACCGCCCATGATTTCGTGGCCGAGGGTTCCGCGACCCGGGAAATGATGGAGGCCATCCCCGCTCAGTGGCAAAACGGGTCGCCGGCCAGTTATTTTCTGCTCTGGAACCTGATCCATTCGGGTGTGGGAGAGTTGGCGCTGAAGGCCGCGCTCAGCGAGGTCTGGAAAAGCCCGGATGCCTTGGTGGAGGGCGTGCCGGAGACCTTGGCGCGAAGCGAAGCCATGCCTTACTCGTTCGGTTACTCCTTCTGCACTCACGTGATGCGCCGGTGGGGTCTGGACGGCCTGGATTACATTTACGACCACCCGCCGGTGAGCAGCGAGCAAGTGATGCACCCGAGCAAATGCTGGGAATGGCGCGACTTCCCGGTGCAGATCGACCTGCCCGAAACCCTGCCCGGGGGTTGGAAGCAAGCCAGCCTCGACAGCGTGGGCGAAGCCGGCATGGCCGTCCTGTTCGGCTGCCAGTTTAAGAGCTTGAACCGCGGCCTGGAGGTTGCGCGGGGCTGGGATGGTGACCACGTGGCGTTGTATGAGGGCTCTGGTGGGCACCGGCTGCTGTTCTGGGCTTCCTCCTGGGATACCACCAATGCTGCGGGGCGGTACGTCGAAGCATGGGTGAAGGAACGCCAAGCCGCCCATCAGGCAGCCATCACTGGGCATAGTGGCAATCGCATCCAATGGGAGAGCCCGGACGGGCGTGCAGGATTCATCCGGCGCGACGGAAAGCGCGTGATTCTGCTCGAAACCGATAACCGCGCAGCGCTGCCGAACGCGGAGACTTGTGCACGCGAGATTGCTTTCATCGAACCGCCCGAGGACGCCGTCCGCGCAGCGGCCAACAGCCCTCTGCGCCGCTTTAATCCGCTCTGGTCCTGGCAAAAGGACGGCGACTATGCCGTCACTCGGTCGCTCGGCGGCCTGCTCTCCCGTCATGACCGGAACAGTGTAGGCGCCGCCGACCGTTTCCTTCTCGGCCTGCTGGCTGAATCGCGCCGCACAACTTCCTTCCATAAGTGGGAGCTGGGTGGCGGGTTGGTCGTCAGGCACGAATCCGAAGCTCGCCGAGGAACCCGCAAGACGGCGTTGCTGCCCTGGGGCGTGCTCGCCAGCCACAACTCGGCGCGGCTGCCGCAATCGCCTGGCACGAACATCATGCGCGCGAGTGTGCTTTGGAGATTAGGCGCAAGCGTCACGAAAGATGGAGCGGGCCGCCATTCGGTTCGCGTGCTTCCCTTCGGCCTGCTCTTCCACCGAACAACCGGGCCCGGACAGTCTTCCGCTCACGTTCTGGGCACAGGCTTTTCGCGCCAAGAGACGGTAAGCCGTTCTGGTTTGACAACGCGCCTCCGCCTCTTCGGCCTCCCGTTGTGGACGTCGAACACGGCCCCGCCAAAGAAACGGGGGCTAGAATCCGCCGAGAGTCAGTAAAATGGTCGGGGCGGTGAGATTTGAACTCACTTAGGCCAAGTGGCAGAAACCCCAATAAATGCACGGCAATCAATATAATCAATGGTGCCAGTGGTTTTGCGCATTTCCATCAAGACGCATGTAGATGCAACGAAATACGGTTTTGCGCTCAGGAAAATTCAGGAAACAGGCTGGCGGGGCGCCGCCCTACACCCTGCCCTACTCCTCAACAGCCCTGCCCTTCTCTCACTCCAGCCCTGCCCGCCCCGCGCTGGCTGGCGGCCCTGCCACTACGCGAGCCGGGAAGGTGTCGGCATAGCGGGCGGGTCGCCGCGACGCCTCCACGGACCGCCAGACGCGAAGTTCTCTGAAGAAAGGTCTTGCATCCCCTGGTGATCGGCGCATAGTCGCATCGCAGTCTGCGCAAACGGATTGCCGCCAGTTGTTTGAGCGGACCACGAATCCGCCGGCGAACCAAACAAGAATAAGTGCAGTTCTCAGTGATACGGTAAACGGGTCGTGCCGTTGCCGGATAAGGTTTGCGCCTTCATTGAGAACTGCACTTTTTTGTGAGCAGAACAATGAAAACGACAAAGACCAATGGAGCGGCCTCTCGGGCTGCGAAAACCACCACCACCACACCAGCAATCAATTACAAGACAAGCTGTGCCTTAATCCGCTTGACCGCTACGCGAGACAAGTTCGTTGACAGGTGCCGTGAACTACACAGCCAGGGGGTTGACATTGCAACGGAGATCGAACGCATGGGAATATCTGCTGGCGCAATTCCTCGGCGGGTCAACGTCATGATAGCAGAACAAAGGGCCGAGCGGGCAACGGTCAAGTGTGAGATTGAGCTTCCCGCATGGGTGTATGGGTATCTCTGCACAGCGGCGGCGGTTCGTGGCCATGCGGATTACAAGGCGGCGCTGTTCGAGTACCTCGAACGGACGGTATTAGATTGGAGCAATCAAGGGTACTACCTGCAATATTGAACCATGAACGTCACGGGCACAGAGCGCCAGCGGGCAGTGATCGCCGCATACCGGATGAAGCCGAAAGCCAGGCCGGCGGAGATTGCCCAGGCCGCCGGTGTCAGCCTCTCGATGGCGCAGAAGGTCATTCGAGAATACCGCGAATCGAAAGCCCACGACGATGCCTGCCTTCCTGTATGCACTACGTCAAAGCCAGCGGAGAGAGACGTCGCATGCTTCGCAGTTGATAGGCGGCTGGTTGGTCGCTTTGATGTAAACTTCCCCTACGTTAGCCACACTGCTAAGCAGGAGAATATGCGAATCGCATTGGCAGAGCACCCCCAAGAAGAGGGCGAAACCAAAATGAAATATTGCCGACGGATTGCTGCAATCGCCGGAGTCTCTGACACCTTGGTGCATGCGGCAATGGAAGTCGTCAGGTGCGAACAAATTGGCGCTGCGCTTCGCGCAAAGCAGGCTGCAGAGGCAGGCACTAAGCTTGTACCGTTCTCCGTAGGTGTCGGTCCAGTGCAGAACTTCACAGGCTGGCTAGACGTGTTCCACAAATTCCAGGTGACGGCCGTAGCCTACTTGCTTCTCGCCCAATCCCGGAAGGATGTCTACGCGACTGCGTATTTGAAGGATATCCGGGACAAAGCCGAAAACGCCGCGACTCGGGCCACCATGGACCTGGAGGGCTGAGTCAGAAACGTCAACCATCACGGCGCAGATTCACCGGCTGCGCCTTTTTGTTACCCTTGACCGTCTGGAAGTTGGCTTGCAAGTCGCGGGAATAGAAGCGGAGTTCATCTACGCGCATCAAGTGTTCGAGCCAGGCGGGGGTGGGGTTTTTGGGCCGGCGTTTCAGTACTTTACCCCGGAGAGGGTGGCCGCAGAACTGCCCCTGCCTATTTTCGAGTCAATGCTGGCAAGGTGTCGTTCCATTTTCTTCGTCGTGTCGATCATCACATGGCTGGCCGGCGAAGCGTAGGCGCCCTGCTGCTGCAAGCTGGTAAGGCTTCCGTGCATCATTCTGCCGCGACTGAGCGCAACGGCGTCATCCTTCACCGAAAGCAGTTCGCCCTTTATTTTCTCCGCCTCAAGTTTCTCTTTGTATCCCTCATTCCAGTTGGCGTCTTCAAAAGCCTTATCTGACGCTGCCATGTGATCTTTAATTTGCTTGTTTAGCGCAGCCCTCTTTTCTTCCACCGTCATCGTCTTGAGGGTGTTTTGGAAAATCTTCTCGGCAATCTCAAGCTGCATCCGCTTCATTTCCACAACCTGAGATTTCGACATGCCTTCAACTACCGGGCCGCGCAACTTCGCCGGCGTGCCGTCCGCTTTTACTCCGCCAGAGCCTTCTGCGCTGCCAATGTCGAACGTCATGTCATTCTTGAACGATCGGGACTTGATGAGGTCCTTGATGTAACTGGGCCATTGGGTGAAATTCCATCCCGGAGAATCCATGGGCGGCTTATATGAACTGTCACCAGCGCCAAAAATCAAATCTCGTCCCATCTTTGCAAATGCCGGCGCGCCCTTAGTTCCGCCCAAAAACAACTTCCCAATCCAAGACGATGATTGGCGCTTGAAGTCTTCAAATCCCTCTTGAAGCTCATGCATCTTGTCGATCTCCTCACCGCCAATCAGGGTGACCGGCCCGAGGTCGTGAAGCTCGCGGAAAGCGGATAAAATCTTCGAGCCGGACTTGCCCATTAGCTCCATGCCGGCCACGTCTTGCGCGTCAGTGATGCCGGCGGATGTGACTTCCATCATCCGCTCAAGAATCTGCTCTGTCGTGATCGCCGAATCCTTCAGCGCGGCCATTGGGATGTTGAACGCAGCAAAGCCCCCGAGGTTGCCTGAGCTTAAGGCGGCGTCTCGGGCCTTCTTAATCCGATTGAAGGCATTCCCAATATCTTCGGCGGTCTGGTTGGTCCTCTTGGCGGCGATGTCCCACTGTTGAACCGTATCGTATGAGACCTTGAATTCCTGGGAGAGTGCCCTTATTCGGTCGGCTGCATCGACGGCGCCCTTAACAAGTGTCGCTGCACCAATCCCGCCGAAGATGCTGCCCATCTTGCTGGCCATTGCCGATGATAGTGAAAGCACCTTGTTCATTTCACTTTGGAGCGGCGTAGAATCCCCACTGAAGATGGCCTTTAGTGCCGGCATGATTCGTCTTTCTTGATTCCGAAATAGTCTCGGAGATTTTCCATTTTCCCAGCTTCCTCAGCGCACGAAGCCTCCAACTGTTCGATTTCGCTGCTCAACAAATACGATTGCCCGCCGGATGTGCGGTTCGCGTTTTCCTCGATAAGGCGAGACACCAATAGCGCGAGCATACGGACCATGCGGTCCTGGTGTAGAACTTCAACCGCCAGCCGTTGAAACTGCTCAGTTGTATTTATCGAAGGGGGCGGCGTGCAGCGGAAATCTGGGCGCCGCACGCCGCGTATGACGCGCCGTAGAATGTTAGCCAGCGCGAAAAACATTGCTATCCCTGAAGTAGCACCTGCAGGCTCGCTAGGTTAATCTGAGGTGCGACTTCGGCCCGGGGGTGGTTGAGAATTGCTTCTTTCCCGCGGTTAAAGGCGTCCGCAGAGATAGCGGACTTGAGCGAAACCGCAAGCCGGCTGATGGCCGTCGCTTCGTAGGGGAAGCCGTAGCCAGCCAGGAAAGAGCGTTCAACTTCGGCTAATTCTGATATCTGCTTGTCCAGGGTGGTCGTTGCTGCCTGTACCAGCGCCAGGACTGGCCCTTCGGCTGCGAGGTATAACTTATTNNGGATTCTCCAATGCCCTTTCTGACAGGTGCTTGACCATGGCCTCTGCTTGACCGGGCAACATTGATCGGCGACTGTATTCCTCGCGCAAAGCCTCATGCTTTTGGACGGCCTCAGAGCAGGCGTTTATCTCGGCGCCACACTCACTGCGCACGTGTTGCCAGATGGATTCTTTAAGATTGGTGGTGGGGGACATAGGGTTCAACGTTCAAACTTTCCGGTTTTTGCTTTTGTATTGGGCCTCGATAAAGGCGAGTGCCGAGGCTGGCACTTCGCGCTTGAAGAATGCCTTATGATCAATGCGCGGAGCGGTTGCCCCTTGGCTGATCGAGAGCAGGTGCGCTCGCAACCGCTCCAGACCGGCTTCCTTGACGGCGGCTTCCACTTTGCTCCCGGGCCGGACTGCCATCCCCTCGCGGATCTTGGTAATCGTGTCCGCGATGGAATTGGGAAGCTTGGCATCCGAAATCGCTTCGACAGCTTCCGCCGCTTCCGCCGCTTCCGCCGCCTCGGCGGCGTAGGGCAACGCCACATTCTTCAGATGCGAAATCAGCCTCTCGTGCGCGCTAGCTTCCGTATCACTGACGGGTGTTTCGAGTTGGTTTAACATAGATTTTTTTCAGTTGAAACGGTCGAGAGCGGCCTGGGCTTTCGCAAGGTTGGATTCGGCACATTGCCGCGTAAGGCCGGGCGGCAAGCTGGCAACCGTGGCGAAAAGCTGATCGCGCTTTGCCTTCAATCGGAAAGCGCGGAGATTGTGGGTTCCACTGGCCGCAATCGCCTTGTCGATCGTCGCCGCGCCCGTCAATTCGATCGGACGCGCAACGGGCGCGAGAGCGGCCACGATCGGACTGGTGGTGGCTTTGGTGGCGACCTGCGCCTGCAATTCGGCCAGGTGTTTGCCGGCGCGTCCGGGGTTTAAAAATGGCATTCCGTGCGCGATGCCAAGTTGAACCTCAAGCCGGGAAATCTCGGCATTGGCGTTTCCGAGAGCCTCGCGCCTTGCAGCAATCGGGCTTGGCGGCGGGGTGGCGGCCAGGATGGCGAGTGATTTTTCGAGCATAAATTTATTTGTTCAAGCTACCTTTCTTTTCAAGTCAACTTTCCGTTGTGAAGTTCCGGGTAAAGCGCCCTTGCCCGCCGAGCATACTTGTAGGCGGCTTCCGGAGTCACCTTATGCTCGCGCGCCACGCCGGCCAAAGGAGTGCCAGTGAGACAGGCAACCAAAACATCGGCGCGGAGTCTGAACGCATGGCCAAAGAATTTCTTGCCGCGCGGATCGGATAGCCAGCGGATAAGGTTGGCTTCGTGCTTGCCCTGGACGGCGATTTCAGGCGGCGTGGTGGGAACGTGTAGCTTCATTTTGTGCTTTCTTTTTATTGGCTCCAAGATTGCGATTCGGGCCGCCGCGCCGTGCCGCCGCCATTCGCTCTCTGCCTTCTTTCGAGCGGGATCGGGCGAAGTGAAAACCCCAAGCGTCCGCAAACCTGAGGGACTGGTGTGTCAGTGCTTGTTTGGTAATTCCGAGCTCGGTTGACAGGTCTTGGCCGCTTCGATCCTGCAATATTTCTGGCCGGAGCCCCGCGACGATCGCGACGAATTTGACCATTCCGCAGCGCAATGGCCGATTGCCCCTGAAGCACCAGCTTGCTAAGGCGCGGAACAGCTCGGCGGCCTGCTCGCGGACTGGCGGCGGTGCTTGGTGGATGAAGCCGAGCGCTTCGTCAACCGCGTCAAAGTCGAAGTTGGTTACGCATACAGCGTGGTTCTCAAGATTGTCAGCATCAAAGCCCACGTGTGAGATTTCAATTGCCTCGCGCATTCAAGGAAGGGATGCAGTCACCTTGCCGGCAGGGCGGCCGGGAATCCGCCGCGCGCGCCCATTGGCCTTGTAGCGACGCTGTAGCGCAAGGAACGCTTCCCGAGGCTGCTTTAGCTGCCAGCGCCGCACGCGGGCGGTCACGTCCGCACGGTGGGTCCTCGCGTAACGCCGGCAGTGCTCGTGATCCTTATCGCGGTTGGATTTGCGCCAGGCTCGGCCCAATGCTTGCGCCCGTTCGGGGTTTCTCTGGCGCCAGGTCAATTCGGTGGTTTTTGGCTGGTTTTCACAGTTTGGTGTTGGGGGCTGATTCATGGAACTATTGATTTTGTTGGGGATTGTTGGGTTTGTGTGCTGAAAAATCGGTGTAAGGGGCTCCCAAAATCCCACTCATGAGAGGAACCGCCGGTTCGGTAACCCGCTTTTGGTAGGGGGGGGGGCTTGGAAGCCTTCAAACCTGGGGTGGGGGTGGGTATCCCCCCATGCCATAGGCACTTACGCATAATTGTCATGGGTCTGCCATAGGCCAGCGCACAGCGGGCGGCTCAGGCGGTTCTAGCGCCGGCGTGTGCCCTGCCATGCAGGCATCACATAGAATCAAGCGTGCGAGGCGCTGGGCGTCGGCTGGATCGACATCGGCTGGCAGTTCCAATACCATCGGCTTGCCGCACCTGGGACACGACGATGGCAGGGCAATGGTTGCGGGTTGCACTGGTTCACTCATGGATTGGTGCCGCCTTTCCAGTGGTAGCGAGTAGCACGTTGTTTAGTTCCCGGCTCGGCAATGGTCAGGATGCCCAGCGCAACGAAGCCGGACAGCCATTGGGCGCATGTGCGGAATGATAGCCCAACCAAACGGGAGGCCTCGCGGCAGGACAGATACCACGGTTGGCCAGTGCTGGCTTTCTCCAGGTGGTAGCAGAGCGAGACGATCTGCTTTGTCTCGGGAGCATCAAAGAGCGCTGCCTCTTGTGGCATCGGCTCGGTTTGGACTTTGCGCCAAGCGGCGTCAATGGGTGACTCGCCAAGCGGGTGTTTTGCTATTTTGAGTGCGTTCATAAACTCCTTGAGGTAATGCTCGCGGTCCTGCCCAAGTCGCAAGAATCCGAGTGCGTTTGTCTGTTCATACCATTGCGAGAAAGCGGCCATGCGCTCTGCGGGCGATAACAGGGAATTGGCATCCAGCGCCTTGAGAGCACGGGCAAGCCGAAAAAGACAGCGGTTGTTACGACGTAGGGCGGTTGGGATAGAAAGAGCAACAGCCTGCTCTAAGGATTGCACAGAGTAACACGGATGCTCCTTCACAGAGTAACACAGACCCTTTATGACTTCTGTTTGCTCCGTACTACTCTGTGCAATTGGTTCTAACCTTTGAGGGGTATCGTTTATCCACAACTCGGGGTCGTGCGATACGAAGCACAGCCTCAGGCGGTCCTTGACCTTGGGGTCGATCACGACCTTGTATGTCTGGTCAAAGTAGCTTTCTGCGGCGTTAAAGCATTCTGCATGATGTTTGCCGTCGATAGCCAAGCCCAGCTTTAGACCGTCGCCTGATGGGCTGATAAACCCAAACACGACGTGCGGGTCCGCTTTCAGCTTTCCGCGTAGTTCAGGAATGGCCTCTACATGGTCAAGATCGATCTGTAGCAAGCCAGAATGAACACCAGGTGTCTTGCGGTCGATACATGTTCCGCTGATGGTGAAGGCCGGAAGCCATGTCTTATTCTTGGAGTAGTCCGCTGGGCACATCTTCCGCAACCTGACGATCTGCCGAGCGTACCGGCCGCCTTTAATATCACTCAGGACAGCTCGAAGGCCGATGGTGCTCGGAGTCTTTGCGTATGCGTTAGCAAAGATCGAAACCAGCGGTTCGCTCATGCTTGCTGCATCGTCGCCGCCCTCGCTCATGCTGCTGTTCTCCAAATCTTTTTAAGTTGCTCCCGCTCGCCGGTGGCGGTGATCACGGTTTGGCCTCCTGTTTGATCAATTCGCCCCGGCTACACTCGGGGCAGCCATTATCCGTTAGCTTGGCCGCAAACTTATTGCAGCTCGGGCAACGGTGAGAACATCCGTCTGCCGAATCATCTTCCGTGAAGGGGTCGCCACACTCCTGGCACTCGTAAAGAGTCACAGCCTCAGAGACGTCCTCGAATACCGCGCCGCAATTTTCATCGCTGCAGTGTACGGCATTTGCGGATAGGAGAATCGCCGCGCGCAGTTTTGAGCGCAGCTCGGACTCCTTTGTCTTAAGCTCGCGGATTTGGCGCTCAACATCTTGAATCTCACGCCGAAGTTGCTCAATTGGGGATGCCAACGACGGTGGTGGTGGCGTAGCTGTAACCACGGCGGGCATCGCGTCCACCCGGGCGACGACGTGGGGCGGGTCATCGGGCTCCGGTGGGGCTGGTAATGTCTTTGCCGACCGAGGTTTCCGCTCTGGTTCTGCCGGCGCGGCCAGCAGCCGATAGGCGTCGGTTAATTCCAAATTACCAACTGTTGGTAGTTTGGCCCGGTTGGAATAGACGCGAATGTAGTTGCTCGCGGTCTGCTGTGAGAACGGCAGATGCTCTTTTATCCAGGGCAGCCATCGGCCATGATGCAGTCTGGCCTTTTGCTCCACCAGCAATTCGCCAATGCGGACAGCCTTGTCGAGACTGGTACGGGCGGCGGTGATGATCTCGCCGTGTAGCGCGATGATCTCTCCCGCGATTGCGGACGGCGGCGGGGCGAGCTGGTCAACGCTCAAGTTGACCTCCTCCAGCGCATCGGCGCTGCTTTGGTTGGCGCTGCAGTACCTCGCCAAACGTCAATCCTGGGTGCCAGCCCCGGCGAACCAGTCGCTCGATCTTGGCGCGGTCGCTACCACTGGCCCGGCTCCGCCTCATGTATCGGGATTCCATGGCGCGCCCCTTTAGTGTATGCGGGGCGCGATGGTGCGGGCGGCCAGTGTGGCGCGGACCTTCGGCGGGTCATAGAAAATCAATCGGCCCAACCTCATGAATGGAACCGCACGATTAGCCTCCTGAGTTTTAAGCCATCGCATTGATGGACGGCATTGTTCGTCCGGGAATAGGATTTCGAGCAGGCGCGGGCCGTCCACCAGGCCGGCCTCGGGCGCTTCATTTTGTTTCACAAATTCTGGTCTGGTCATACACAAAACATATATGAGAACCATATTCGTGCAAAGAAATACTTGTATCTACTTTACATATATGGTATGTTCGCATCCATGAATGAACCGAAACACACTCTCGCGGTGCTCAGGCGGACTATCGGCCTGAAGCAAAAAGAATTGGCGGACCTGGTCAAATGCTCAATGCCGACGATTCAGGCAGTTGAGTATGGGAAATTGCCCTTAAGCGCGGCGTTGGCGGAGCGGGTCGCGTTGGAAACTGGTGCGGGGTTGGATTGGCTTTTGAGCAATGATGCGGGCACGCCTCCTGTTGATTCTCTCGGTCGTCCCGTAACGCAGGACACCTTTGTCGAGACGCGCGCCGCGCGAACGCGCCCGCAACAGATCGGCGATGATGTTGCGCGAATAAAGAAAGCGTATGACTTCGCCATAGACCACGTGGGGACAATCCTGCTTCATGCTGCGAAAGCTAAACGCATTGACCTCTACGTCTATAAGCTAATGTCCGCGCTCCAACATGTGGCGGCGGAGTTGGGCGAAAAGCCACGTCTCGAAGTGTTCATCTACAATGTTCGGGAAAGTGAAAACCAGGAACCTGAGATGATGGGGCATGGGCTTGTTGACTTCTTTTATGGAGAAAGCGAGAAGCTGCTAGGCGACAAACATCCGAAGGCGGGGAAGAAAACCGACCCGAAGGCGGGCCGCGATGAGGACAAATACAGCAATGATTTCAAGGCATTAATAACCGAGGCGGCGGAAAAGTTTACGGAGCAGCAACTCCGGGAGCTGAAGTTCGGCATAGAGAATGCCCAGGTTGAGGTACGAGCTGAACAGGGAAAGAGGATGGCTAAACGGCGGACAGCATCCGTGAAATCTTCCCAGCCGGCACGGCGTCATCGGGCATCACGTTGAACCATTCCACGGCCCGGTCGGGCTTCACCCGGCGCAAGTAATTTGAACGGATGATGGCGGGAGAATTTCCGCTTTCGTCGGCAACGCGGGCCACGTCGGCACACTCGGCAACGCGGTATGAACAGTAGCTGTGCCTCAAAGCGTTCTTTTTCCAGACCATCAAGTCCTTCTCAGGAGTGCCCTCGGGCATCGCCTTATTGACGGTCGCAACCAGCTTCATTAGCGCATTGACGACATTTCCGATTGCGCAGACCGGCCCGGACTTCTTCCGGCAGTCCCCCAACCATGCGCTCAAGTTTGGGGTGATGGGGATAAGGCGCCGGGTGTCTGTCTTGGCCTTTTCGGCGGTCACTTCGATAAACCCGTCTGTCAGGTCAATCTCGCTCCAATCCAGCCGTTGAATCTCGGCCCCGCGGAGCCCCGCAAAAGCGCCAATGACGATGTAGGGCAGAAGTTTCTCGCTGGCGTGTTCGATGAGCTTGGCAATCTCAGCCGGGGTGAATATCTGAATCTCTCCCGACTTCATGCTGTACTTCTGGACGCCTTCCACAAGGTCTGTGCCGCGTTCAAGGTAGCCGTGCAATACGAGCCAGCGGCCAAAGTACCCGAGCACGTCCCGGGCGTTCTTTTTGGTCCGCTCGCTGGCGGTCATGCTGGTGAGATACCGGGACACAATCCCAGGCGTCAGTTCCCCGACCTCGACATTCATGTCCTTGGCGAAATTGTTGAGGTAGTGCTCAAGCTGTTTCATCCGGGCATAGCTCTTGCCATCGGCGCGACATTGGGCGAGGCACTTCTCAACTGCGGCCGGTACGGTGATGCGCGGCAGTTCTTTGGCGTGGGCTTTGAGAAAATAGCGCACGGCCTCGGCCAGCGTGCCCGAGCCGTTCAGTATGGTCCGGGCGTCGGCGTATTCGAGCGCGGCAACGTCCAGTTCCACCGCCAGTGGCGCCAGGGCGTCTTTGGCTCGCTGGTATTGCTCCCGGTCCCGGTTGCTCAATTCGAGGATGGCTTGTTCGCCGGCGGCGATGCGGCGGATGGCATCTTCGCCCGCCCGCTCCGCTTCGCCCAGGTCCGCGAAAGTCTGGCGCTTGAGTTTGCCCAGGAGGTTGTATGCGAGGGTATAGGACAGATATTCGGCTCCGCCCTTGGTCTGCGTCTGGCGGTAGATCGTGGTGGTGATGCCGGGGATGCCCTTGATGGTCACTGTTTTTGGGAAAGTCGCTTTCATGCCTCTACTATTCAGGAAACGGACAGGAAAGTCAACAGCCTTCTCAATTCCTTAGGAAAAATGGTCGGGGCGGTGAG
>PLZQ01000016.1 GCA_003152225.1 Limisphaerales bacterium
GTCCGCAGTTTTATTTCCGCACGACTGACGTGACCGGCACCGTTACCCTCCCGGAGGGAGTCGAAATGGTGATGCCCGGCGACAATGTTTCCGTCGTGATAAAAGTGATTGCCCCGGTGGCGATGGAGAAAGGCCAGCGCTTCGCTATCCGCGAAGGCGGCCGCACCATCGGCGCCGGGCGGGTGACCGAGGTGATCGAATAACGACCGGGCTTTGGAGATTCCCGGGAGCGCGGGGGAACGCAACCCCGCCTCCTGATTGCCTGGTGAACCGAACGCAACATTTGCTGGCAATAGGGCGGTAGCTCAATTGGTAGAGTAGCGGTCTCCAAAACCGTTGGTTGGGGGTTCGAGTCCCTCCCGCCCTGCCAAATGGCCACAGCCGGAGAGGTGGCAGAGTGGTCTATCGCGGCGGTCTTGAAAACCGCTTCGGCTTAACGGCCGACGGGGGTTCGAATCCCTCCCTCTCCGCCAGAATATGATGAGATTGTGACAGACCTTGTATGATAACATTGCTTATTTGGGCTGTAATCGTCGGGATCGCTTTCGCCTACTGCTGGCGGAAGGGATACCTGCTGCAATTGACGGACTATGTGCGGCAGACGCGGGAAGAATTGCGCAAGTGTACCTGGCCGACTTGGGACGAGCTGAAGGGTTCGACGGTGGTAGTCACCATTTCCATCGTCTTGCTGGGTGGCTTCACTGTCCTGATTGATCAGGTTTTCTTCCGGCTATTCATATTCTTTAAACTCTAGCATCATGCGAAGCCAGTGGTTTGTCATCCATACCCTCTCCGGCCAGGAACAGAAGGTCAAAGAAAGCATTGAAAAGCGCATTAAGCCCGAAGAGATGGGCGATTTTGTCAAAGAAGTCCTTGTGCCAATGGAGAAGGTAGTGGAAGTGCGGAACCAGAAGAAGACGGTTTCAACCCGTAAGCTCTGGCCCGGCTACGTTTTTATCGACATGGTTCTGCTCGATGAGAACAAGCGGATCATTGAGAAGCCTTGGTATTTCATCCAGGAAACCCAGGGCGTCATCGGCTTCGTAGGCGGCGAGCCGCCCATGCCCACACCGACGGAGGAGGTCGAGGCGATCAAGAGCCAGATTTCAGCCTCCGAAGAGCACGAGAAGCCGAAGGTGAACTTCGAAGTCGGGGAAACGGTCAAGATCAACAATGGCCCCTTCCTGAATTTCAGCGGCGTGATCGAGGAAGTCGAGCCCGAGCGCGGCAAACTGAAGGTGACCGTGAACATATTTGGACGCAATACGCCGGTCGAACTGGAATACTGGCAGGTGGAAAAGGGTTGATCATTGAACTGAGGGCAGGGCTATTGAGCCCTTGTCTTCCTGAGTTTGCACGTTAGAATAGATATTTTTTATGGCAAAGAAGATCACTGGAATTATTAAGTTGCAGATCCCGGCGGGTCAGGCCAATCCGGCGCCTCCGGTGGGCCCGGCATTGGGCCAGCATGGCGTTAATATCATGGCGTTCTGCAAGG
Organism: Limisphaerales bacterium; assembly: GCA_003152225.1. Taxonomy (GTDB): domain Bacteria; phylum Verrucomicrobiota; class Verrucomicrobiia; order Limisphaerales; family UBA8199; genus PALSA-1440. The sequence continues at coordinate 1,499 of PLZQ01000016.1, forward strand.
AATTCAACGCCAAGACCAAAGACCAGCCCGGCATGATCATTCCAGTGGTCATCACGGTCTTCCAGGATAAGTCATTCACCTTCATCACCAAGTCGCCGCCGGCCTCTGTGCTGCTTAAGAAAGCGGCCGGCATTACCGCTGGCTCTAAAGTGCCGAACAAGGAAAAGGTCGGCAAGGTGACGCGCAAGCAGGTCCTGGAGATCGTAAAGATCAAGATGAAGGATATGAACGCGACCAATGAAGAGGCGGCGATACGCGTGGTATCCGGCACCGCCCGCAGCATGGGCATCGAAGTCATCGGCTGACGAATTTCCTGAGAATCTGAAATCCAAACCGCGGGAGAGCGAATGCTCGTTTGCACCGCAACCAAGTTAAATGCCAAGTAAAAGATACAAGAAAGCACTCGAACTGGTGGACGGCAAGAAGGCCTACCCGCTGAAGGCCGCTGTCGAGATCCTGACCAAGTTTCCCAAAGCGAAGTTCAACGAAACGGTTGACCTCGCGTTTTGTCTGGGCGTCGATCCCAAGCAATCCGACCAGATGGTTCGCGGCACGGTGCCCCTGCCGCACGGCAGCGGCAAAACCGTTCGCGTGCTGGTCTTCGCCAAGAGTGGTCCATCCGCCGAGGCGGCCAAGAGCGCTGGCGCCGAATATGTGGGTTACGAGGACATGATCAAGAAATGCCAGGAGGGCTGGTCTGATTTTGATGTGGCCGTCGCCACGCCCGAAGCCATGGGTGAAGTCCGCAAACTCGGCAAGGTGCTCGGCCCACGCGGGCTCATGCCCAATCCCAAGACGGGCACGGTGACCGACGATACCGCGCGCGCCGTGAAAGAAGTCAAGGCCGGCCGCGTCGAATTCAAGGTGGACAAGGCGGGCAATGTGCACGTCCCGGTGGGCAAGATCGCGTTTAGCGCCGCTCAAATCGAAGAAAACGCCCGCGCGGTCATCGAGGCGATAGCCAAAGCGCGGCCGCATAGCGTCAAAGGGATTTATGTTCAGAGCTGTACGCTTTCGGCGACGATGAGTCCGCCGGTGCGCGTGGACGTGAAGGAATTCGCGGCCTAAGAGTACGAGCGCTTTAACCCTTTACCGAATTTACCAACATGCGTCCCGAAAAGCAAAACCTCACGAAAGAGTATCTGGCCCGGCTGAATGCCTCGCCGTTCTTCATCGTAGTTAATTACAAGGGCCTGAAGGTTAGCCATCTGACCGAACTGCGCAAGCGACTCACCAAAGCCGGCGGGGAGTTCCACATCGTCAAGAACTCAGTGTTTCGTATCGCCGCCAAAGAAGCCGGTGTTGGTGACTTGAACGCCAGTCTGGGCGGGCAACTGGCAGTCGTCACCGGGCAGCGCGACATCTCGACGGCTGCGAAAGCCGTCAAGACCTTCGGCACGGAGTTGGATCGCCTGAAAGTGCAGTTTGGCTATTTGAACAACCAGCGGCTGGAACAAGCCGAGATCATGATGCTGGCGGACTTGCCTTCAATGGAAGTGTTGCGGGCCAAGCTGCTCGGCTTGTTCAGCGCCCCGGCATCCACACTGGTGAGATTATTGAATACTCCGGCCGGCCAGATGGCGCGCGTGCTGCAAGCTCGCGCGGATAAACAGGCCCAAGCGGCACCGGCCACACCGGCGGCCAATTAAGTCGAAAGAGATTTCATTCCCGATCCATGCCGATCGGGATGGAAGTAAACAAACAACAACGTAAATCGTCGGTTTGCAGGCAGCGGACTTAAACCGCCCTGGGCCTTGGGCGACGACGAGACGAAATGAAAGGTAACAATGGCTCTAGATAAAGCTAAAATCGTAGAAGACCTGAGTAATGCGACGGTAATTGAAATTGCCGAGCTCGTGAAAGAACTGGAAACCAAATGGGGCGTCTCGGCTGCTGCGCCGGTTGCGGCAGCGGCGGCTCCGGGAGCTGGCGCGGCCGCGCCTGCCGCCGAGGCCAAGACGCAGTTTGACGTCATCCTGGTCTCTGCGCCAGCCGACAAGAAGATTGCGGCGATCAAGGCGGTGCGCGAGGTTAAGGCTGGTCTCGGCCTGGCCGAAGCCAAGGCTTTGGTCGAAGGCGCGCCCAAGCCGGTGCTCGAAGGAGTTAACAAGGCTGAGGCGGACGCCGCGAAAAAGAAACTTGAAGATGCAGGCGCCAAGGTCGAAGTAAAGTAAGCGACCTTTTCTCTGGGGTGGCGGCCGATAGCCGCCGCCCCGGGTTCGCCATTAGCAGAACAACGAAAGTCTTAGATTAGAAAGCAGAACATCAGTACAGCCACCTCAAGTGGTTCGAATTTCGGCAAGTTCGCGCTTGAACGCCGCGTTCTTGCCTTCTGTCGTTTATCAGTAACCAACGGTCTGGCCAATCGCCAGCCATGTAATTAAGGCCCAAATGCCAACGCGAGCAACTGAACGGATTAACTTCGGCAAGATTAAAGAAATTATCGCTCCGCCCAACCTGATCGAATTGCAGACCAATTCGTACCGGGATTTCCTGCAGGCGGAGGCGTCCCCATCCAAACGGAAAAACCTGGGGCTGCAAGCCGTCTTCACCGAGGTTTTCCCGATCGAGAGCTACGACGGCAAGTGCGTCCTCGATTTCCACTCCTACGAAATCGGCGAGCCGAAAGTGGACTGGCTGGAATGCTTGCGCGAGGGGTTGACCTACGGCGCGCCGCTGTACGTCACTTTCCTGCTCAAGGAGGACAAGGCAACCAAAGAGGAGAAGGTCTTCATGGGCGAATTGCCGCTCATGACGCCGCAGGGCACCTTCGTCATCAACGGCGCCGAGCGCGTCATCGTCAGCCAGTTGCACCGGTCGCCCGGCTTGGCTTTCGAGGCAACGCAGCATCCCAATGGCAAGATGTTGCATTCGTTCCGGATCATTCCAGACCGCGGCTCGTGGTATGAGGCGCAGTTTGATACCAGCGATCTGCTCTATGTCTATCTGGACCGAAAGAAGCGCCGCCGTAAGTTCCTGACCACGACGTTATTCCGCGCTCTCGCCTTTTTGGACGGCGATGTCAAAGCGAAGGACAACCAGGATAAAACCCGGGGCACCGATGAGGAAATCCTCAAGCTGTTTTACGAGGTTGAGGAATTGAGCGTAAAGGAGGCGGAAAAGCGCGAGGACCTCCCAAACAAAGTGCTGATCGAGGACGCCGTGGACGCGGACAAGGGTCTTGTGGTAGCCCGCGCCTTCGAGCCCTTATCCAAGGCGGTGGTCAAGCAGATCGCCGAATTGGGCGTCAGCAAGATCAAGGTGGTTGATACCACCCTGGACGACGGGATCGTTATCAAGTGCATGAAGAAGGATCCCGCCAAGAATGAGGAAGAGGCACTTAAGGACATTTACCGACGGTTGCGCCCGGGCGATCCGCCCACCGCCGCCAACGCCCGCGCCTTGATCAAGCGGCTGTTTTTCGATTCCAAGCGGTATGATTTGGGCCGCGTTGGCCGATACAAGATCAATCAGAAGCTGGGCATCAAAGGCGGCGAATCTCGCATTCTGACCAAAGCCGATTTGGTGGCCGCCACAAAGTACCTGCTGCGCCTCAAGAAGGGTGAAGGCTCGCTGGATGACATCGACCACTTGGGGAGCCGCCGTGTGCGAACCGTGGGGGAATTGCTCGCCAACCAGTGCCGGGTCGGCCTGGCCCGTACCGAGCGACTGGTCAAGGAGCGCATGACGCTCTTTGATCAAGGCGTTGAATCCATGTCGCCGCAGAAGCTGATCAATCCCAAAGCCTTGTCGGCGGTGATCCGGGATTTCTTTGGCCGCAGCCAGCTTTCCCAATTCATGGACCAAATCAATCCGCTCGCGGAGCTGACGCACAAGCGTCGTCTGTCTGCCCTTGGGCCAGGCGGCCTCTCGCGCGATCGCGCTGGATTCGAGGTCCGCGACGTGCATCCTTCACATTATGGGCGTATCTGCCCAGTGGAAACACCCGAAGGTCCGAACATCGGCTTGATTGCATCCTTGGCGACGTTCGCCTGCATCAACGATTTTGGTTTCCTGGAAACGCCCTATCGTAAAGTCGAGAATGGCCGCGTTACCGAGCATATCGATTACCTCACGGCCGACCGCGAGGAAGCTTTCATTATTGCCCAGGCTAACTCCCCGTTTGACGAGAAGGGTAAATTCACGACGGACCGAGTCGTCTGCCGTGGCAAAGGCGACTTCATCGATGTCGAGCCGGCTCGCGTCGATTACATGGATGTTTCGCCGAAGCAACTCGTGTCGGTAGCCGCCAGCTTGATTCCATTCCTGGAGCACGACGACGCAAACCGTGCTTTGATGGGCTCCAACATGCAGCGCCAGGCAGTGCCA
>PLZQ01000553.1 GCA_003152225.1 Limisphaerales bacterium
AAAGGCGGGACTCCAAACCTGCCGCGCCGCCTCATCTCCAGCTTGGGAGGATTAAGGGGAGGTTGGGGCCAGCACCACTCGGAAGCCGGTATCGTTGCCGCGGTAGGTAGGAGCGCTGCGGAGCCGAAAGGCTGACCGGCAAAAGCTTGCGTTATCGTACCAGGCACCGCCGCGAATCATTCGGTCCGGGCCAGGAGGCGGCCCGCTCGGGTCTGTCACGCTACCGCCGGGCAGGCTCGAGCTCCATGAATCAAAACACCATTCCCAGACATTTCCATGCATGTCGCACAGACCCCAGTCGTTTGGAGTGTAGCTGCCGACCACCTCGGGCGTGCCGGCAAAGATTCCATTCGGATTGTTCGTTGTCCCGAGCGTGGCATCGTACTCGTAACGCCCGTTGAAATTGGCCATGGCTGATCGCAAGGCCGGACCATAATGAAATGCCGTAGCGGTCCCGGCCCGACAGGCGTACTCCCGCTCCGCCTCGGTCGGCAGCCGGTAGGCCCAGCCCGCCGGCAGGAATCCGGCTTGTTGCTCCAACCGGGTCAATTGGAAGCAGTAATTCGTGGCGTCGTTCCAGCTCACCTGTTCTACCGGGCGGTTTGTGACCCCGGAGAAATAGCTGGGATTAGTGCCCACGACGGATTTGTACTGGACTTGGGTGACGGCATACTTTGCCATCTTGAAGGCGTAACTGATCGTCACTATGGTTTGCGGTCCTTCGCAAGTGAACCGCTCGGCTTCTGTGGCGGGACTGCCCATGACGAAGGTGCCGGCGGGTATATCGACCAGCACGGGAGCATTCGAGGCCCGACCCAGGAGTTGCACCACCCCCTGGCTGACTTCGTGCCGAAGATCCGGCGCCATGAGGCTGGACACACGCACGACCATGTTGGTCGCGGTCTCTCCCGCCGGGATGTGGAAGGTATAGGCCGCCGCGTCGAGGTGGTTGGAAAAGACTTTGCTCAAGCTGCCGGGCAACGTCCCGTCCCACAGCACGCCCGGCATGGTGGATTTATCGGCGCGGAGAACCTCAAGCAGGTATTGGTCCGGCTGGGCGCATTGCGGCGCGAGGTTGGTTGAACCCAGATGCGCGACAACTGTGATCGTGAAATCGCGGGCGCTGAGCGGTTGCCACACATTGTTCTGGATCTCAGGACCAAACGAAAGCGCGTTGGTTACCGTGGCTCCGCTATACGTCTGGCTGGTCAACAGCACCGTTCTAGGCCCAACGGGATTGCTGGCGTAAGCGGCGGTGCTCCAGACCCACCAATACTGATAGAAATTGAGCGGATCAGGGTTTATTGCATGCAGGAGCCTATAGCGGGCAAAGCCCATCAGGCTTCCAATGCCTGGAATCCTCAACGTCCCCACCGCAGCATCGTTGGTGGGCTGAATGACTGTCGGCTGGCTCATGCCGTCCGCCTGAAAGGAAATTGAGCGCAAGCCAAGACGGTAGTCACCGCCGCCGCTGCCTGGTTCGGTATCCACCAACTGCCCAAAGAGATAGATCAACCCACCGGTGGAGCTGGGATCTGGCGGCGCTTTCACGAAGGGCTGCTGTCCCGGATGTACTCGGGTCAAGCCGATTGCCTCCAATTGCGGCAGGCGGACCCCAGCGGGCGCGGCGAAAATCCCCGGCGTCTGCAACGGGTCCAGGCTGCTGCCCGGTGTGGCAATCGACCACTGGGCCGTACCATCGCCGCGGCGGATTTCGAAGTGCAGATGTGCCGGCCCCTGAGCTGCAACAAAGAGGCCTGTTGCCAGCGTCGCGCCCCGCCGGACTGCCTGTCCCGCAGCGACAACAATGGAACTGGCGTCCAGTCCTGCGTAGCGAGAGAACAGGCCGTCCCCATGATCAATGACAATGCTGCCTCCCATGCCTGGTAATGTCGCCACACAAGAGACAACCCCTCCTCGTGCCGCCATCACCGGAGAATCCGCCGTCGCAGCCAGGTCAAGCCCGGTGTGAACCTCCTCGTTAAACTTGCCACGCCATTCGCCAAAGGTCCCAGCCACCTGCCAATTCACGGCAGGCGAGAGCGGACAACTCCAGGAGCTGTCTGCGTCGGTCCCCGAGTTGCGGAGGCTCGTGAGGATTTGCAACAGTGCATCGCCGGTGGGAGATGCCAGGAGGTTTGGGCCAAGGTTGAGGGCTGTCGAGATCATCCCAACTGCGGTCACGCCGTTTGCCACAGGTCCCAACCCCAACGTATAGCCGTTGAGGGAAGTGCTGGATTGGAGGGAGATTTGTGCCCGGAGATGTCCCTCGACCAACTGTTGCGTGGGCGGGGTGACCTGGGCGTCGGGATGAAGCGCGCCATCGGCGCGCCGCACCACAAAGATCTGCACCGGCCCCGACACACTAAGAAGGTGGCCGGCGGGATCCGTCACGAAGAAATCCACCGTGAAGACCTGGCCCGCGGCCAGGCTGTCCGGCAGGCCGCTGGCGATGAGAATCATTCCCGGCGGCGGCGGGTCCGGCGCGTATTCAGGGCTGCCAAACTCGCCCACCGACCGGCCGGGCCAATGGACGGCAAAGAAGTATGCTTGATCGGATGGCTTGGTTGGCAACCAGAGGCCGACGGGAGTGTCGGCTTGGAACAATATCGAGGGTATGGCTGTGAGCGAGGGGAGGTTCGGCGCCTGATAGACGAATAGAGCCCCTGCTTCGGAAATCGGATCGGCCGTCAGAACCACGGAGTTGGTGCTCCGCACCATGCGCAGTCGGACCGCATCGGCGAAGCTGGAAGTCGCCATGACGCAAAACGCGAGCGCGGCTATCATTCCTGTGCGTTGGAGCCGGATCATCATGGGAGGCTAGGGCAAGGCCTCCTCGGCCTGGGGATGAAATTTCGGCTGGCCCAGAACAGACCGCAGCAGCCCGGGCAGGCGGTCAAAATCCTTGCCGGTTTGGAGCCGGTAGCACCGGAAGGTGTTGACCAGCCCGGCCAGGGCATCCAGGTGCGCCTGCGAAGAACGCGGCTCGGTCCTAAGCACGTTGCAGACAAGCTGCACGAGCGCCTCCGCTTTTGGCATCGGGGTGAGGATGCTGCGGCTGGACTTGCCGGGCTGCGGAAAAATGATGGCCTCGGGCGCGCATTCCCAGCATGGCCTGGCCTGGTAGAGGCTGGTAGCGCAAACGGGCTGCTTGAGTCGTCCGCTGGCTTTGGACGCATGCGTCAGGCGCTGTAATTCGGGGAAGAATCCGAGTGTCTGAGCCGTGACGTCCACCTCATCCGGGAAAGCCAGGATGCGTAATCCGCTGTTCCCCAAGGACAGAAACACCGTGTCATCGGCTAGAAAATCAAAGCCGGCGCGGAGCAGGGCAAGAGCGAGCGTGGTCTTGCCAGCCCCGCTTTGGCCCGCTACCAGCAGTCCCTTGCCGCCGACCGCCAGGCCAGCCGCATGCACCATATACAGCCCCCGCCGCTTCAGCAACTCGGCCAGAGGAACTGTGAAGAACAGATGCGCGAGCAGCCACGGGTCGCTCGCCTCGGATTCGCGGTAAGAGATGTGAACCCGGTGCGACTTGACATGGCAAAGGGCACGACCGCGTTCCGGAACCTCAAGGTAGAGTTGCTGCGATTCATCGAAATAGGCCAATTCGCCCAGTCCTGGATCAAACACAGGCCGCCCTGGGCCGGCTGGCCGCTTGATTACGTCCCGGCTATCGTCTGCGACCTTATGAAACTCGAAATGCAGGTCGGCCGCCGCCTGAGTGTTCCCGGCCGGGAACCGTCCAAGCCGGGCTTGCAGGGCGTTCAGCACCGCGTCTTCCCCCAGGACGATCAAGTTCAAACCATGAAACGAGTAAGCGTGGGTGCTCATGATTTGATCGCGAGACCACTTTCTTGGGGACTGAGCACTGAATCCGGAAACCAGTAGATCGGAACAAAGTTCGTGCGCGGATCATGCGCCTCGAGGAAGGGCTCTCCATTCTTGACCAGCCAGCAGTGCCCGGCGGCTTCCACTAATCGGCCTTCTTTCCGCGCAGCGCCAAAACAGAGGGTCAAATCCATGCCCGCACGCCGAAGAAAATAATAGAGTGTGACCGCGCGGGTCAGGCACTTTGGGCAGACCACCGGACTGCCCACAGCGCGAGCGGTCTCCACGCACTGGATAATCAGGTCGGTTCTGGCGGGATCGGCATTCGGTGTGCGAGCGGAGCGGATGCGGCGTTCCAGCACCCGGCTGAGAGCCGAAATCTTCAAGCGGAAAAGCAACGGCACGGCGGTGGCGAAGACCACCACCCTCAGGAAGAGCCATTGTTGGCTTGGGCTCCGAAGTTGCCGGAGCAGGGCTAACCTCCTACACATTTTCGCGCGCCAGGTTTTCATGGGCCAGGTCGGTGAACAGTGCGATCAGGTCAGACGCGATGTTCCCCTGAGGGGCATCGTATTCGCCGGCCAGGATTGCGGCGATTTCGGACACCGTGCGATGGCCGTTGCACAACTCCCAAGCCCGGCCGCCAGTGCCCTCCAGCGCGTAGTACTGCCCGCCATCCAAGGTGAGCAACACCACGGTTCCGGCGGCCTCTTGCTTGAGGATTCGTTCCTGGTGCTCAAGGCGCATACTTGATGTGATGGTTTTCATCCCTTTGGTGCGATGAGTATGCAGTTCAAGGAAGAACTCAGGAAGGGGTTTCATCAAGCCAACTGTTCCAACGCAACCGCCGCCGCCACTCCGATGACCGGCCTTCCGAGGCCCAGTCCTTTGCCGCTCGGGCGCACATACCCAGGATGTCGATTGCCCGCGTCAGATGGCAGGTCGAGGCGCGGATCGGGTTGAGCGGAAGCGAGTGTTTTTGATCCAGGTATTGCTTCATGTGGCTTCGGGACGGAAACATCTCGCGCAGCAAAATCCCCAGCTTATCCGAATAAGAACGTGAACGGCGCCAAGTGAGGCATACTTCCGCCAGGCGCATCGCGTAATTCGTCTCGGATGGCACATCTTCTCCCGCGAGGACAATTTCTTGCGCCAGGGCAGCCCAATCGAAGTCAAAATCATCGGCTTGGAGGCGCTTCAGCACGGACTCTGGCACCGGCGCATGCATTAGTTTCTTCGCCAGCCAGAGCCCAAGATGAACACATCGCTCTGCCTGCCAGGCTCTGGCGCAGGAGTGAACCTCGCCCCAGTCTATCTCCTTCTGGTGGTGTCGGATGGTTTGGGAAAGGTCCCACAACGGCCTGAGCCCCTGGCTAAAGCGATGAAGCCTGGAGTGCAGGCAAATATGGACAACCAAATCCTCCGGCGACAGCACCCGTGTCTCGATTCCAGCAATGAGGGCTGGTCGTGCTCGTTGCCAACAATCGGCAATTTCGCCTGGGTCACGTAGATGCGGGATTGTCCAATGAATCTCAATCCTCGGATGGGCAGGTTTCGCGAAGGACGGGAGGTGATGCAAGCCAGGGTGCATTTCGTGCCAGGCTGGGATTCCGCGAACCCCGATTTCGCAAGCATACCCGAGCTTGATCAGCCTTGCCGCCGCCTTTGGCAGATCACTCGGTTTGACCAGCAGATCAATGTCAGCCATCTGGCGGCTGGCGATGGTCTCATACACCAGGTGAGCCAAATGCGCGCCTTTGAGCACGATCACCGGGATGCTCTCCTGCTGGAAGCCTTCGAGCACGTCCCCCAGATCCTGGTAGAGCAGCACATTCCTCAGGCCGTTCACGAGAAACGACTCACGCAGGAGGGTAAGCACGGTGTCGGGAATTCCCGCGGCTGAAGCCACGGACGCGAGGCGTTCGTAAAGCAGCGGGCGCACGCCATGCTTGGTCGCGGATGCAACCACCCGATTCCAGTCCAACTCCGCCAATTCGGCAAGTTGGGCTTTGCTCACGGGGTCAGGCGCGCTGCAAAGACAATCAAGCAACCTCTGGTCACTCGAAGGCGCGTTCTCCGCGCGTTTACGCAAAGGCGACGTCATTTGCTCGCACCTCGGCTACGCGGGTGGTCCAGGCAAGCGGCAGCCCTCAGCCGCACGAACGCGCTTTCGCGCGCATCCGTTCGCCGCTGCCCGGGCAACCAAGCCCTGATTTGCTTTATTACATCCGACATAGACCATTTTAGACTCGTACAATCTGCGCCGAGACCCTGATTAGCAGGACTACGCGCAGGCGGAGGAGTTAAGCAGGGACCGTCCCAATAATTGCAGCAAGCGCACGATCGGGGTGCATTGAGGCTGGCCGGGCCGGAAATATACCCCCGGTGCGTTTCGAACCGTTACCAGTTTTGGGACAGTCAGGGAAACCACGGTCTTTCCCAAACCACCCGCTTTTCAGTCAGATTCTCGTTTGCGGACAAAAGCCCGTCGTTCACTGCCTTTGCGTTGTCCCCGGTCGGCTTGGAGACGAGAGTGCTCTGCACGGGATTAAACCGATCCCTACGCGCCTTGAAACTCGAATGCTATGCTGAAGAAAAGAGTGTCTGAAAACTCCCGTCTTTTGCCCTGCTGTCCCCTCGAATGGGAGCGGCCTGGTGTCAAATCACGCTTATCGTTGTTAGCAACGCTGGTAACCGTGGCGGTGTATTGGGGCGTGAACGCGCCCAGAGCGACTTTCGCTGGCGAACCTGAGCGGGTGAATCCTCTCACACAGAAGACGAACGCCCTCAAACCCAGCGATGTCATACTGGTGAAGGTCTATCAGGAGGACGATCTGGAAACAAAAACCGCCATCGACAGGGATGGCTTGATTACGCTTCCGCTTCTGGGTGCAGTTCAGGTGGGAAGCAAGACTCCCGAACAAGCCACTTCGCTCATTCGAAAGTTGTACGCCGCAACTTACCTGGTCAATCCACGCGTCAGTCTGACGGTCCTCGAACATGCCAAGCTTCGTTTCACGGTCATGGGACAGGTGCAACGACCCGGCACCTACGAGTTTCCCGCTGATGAGCCATTGAACCTGCTTCAGGGCATTGCAATGGCCGGGGGATACACGCGCATGGGCGCTCCGTCCAAGGTCAGCCTTCAGCGTATGCTGAACGGGCAGCCGGCAATCTACCCTTTCAACGCAGACCAGATGAGCAAGGATAAGAAAGCCAAACCATTTGAGATTATGCCCGACGACATCATCACCGTGGGCGAGCGAATTTTCTAAGTACTCCCATGCGCCAACCCGACACAGACACTCCCGCCTCTCCCGTGAACCCACAAGTCGAGCCCTCCACCGATTTACGCGCCCTTCTCGACACGCTGGCCGAACGGGCATGGATCATTGGCCTTTGCGCCGCCATCGCCCTCCTTGGGGCTGCGTATTATGCCAAACGCGCGCCGCGCAGCTACGAGGCGACGGCAACGGTGCAAGTGGAGCAGGAGGCGCAGCGCCTCGTGAAGATTGAACAGGCGGTCAAAGAGGACCTGCGTGCCCTCGAGATCATGAACACCATTGTGCAGAAACTGAGCAGCCAACCGTTGCTTGAGCGGGTGCTGGAGACCAACGACCTGGCCAACGACCCGCAGTTCGCCGGGGTGCCTGCGCCTGGAAAGCCGCCGGCCACCCGGGAACAGATGCTGGGGCGACTGGCGGGCATGGTGAAAGCCAGCTTGCGCCGCAATACGCGCCTGATTGATGTCAAGGTGGCCTATTCCAACCCCGTTCAGGCAGCCAAAATCGCCAACTCGGTGGTGGACCAGTATATGAACCAGGACTTCGAATTACGGTCTTCGACGACCCGAGGCGCTTTCGCGTTTCTGAAAGCCGAATCGGAGCGGCTTAAGAAGAAGCTGGAGGCTTCTGAACAGGCTCTACAACTATACCGGGAAGAGGTCGGATCGGTATCGATGGTGCAAGGAGATGACGTTGTTCTGCCCCAACTCAGGGAGTTGAACCTGAGGATGGCCCAGGCCAAAGGTGAGTCCATTCGGCTCAAGACGGCCTACGAGCAGGTGCAGAATAGCGGGAGCAACGTCTGGGAAATGCTCAATGCCCCGCAGATCGGGGGAGACTCGGCCGTGATCGAAGCCCGCTCGATCGTGGCGAAGCTGGACAGCGACTTCGCCCTGATCCGGCAGCGCTACCTGGAGGAACACCCCAAGTACATCCAGGCTTCCAGCCAACTGGAGGAAGCGCGCCGTGCCCTCTCCAATAGCGTGCTGAAGGCGGCGGAGTCGTTGCGAGTCGCTTACGAGAATGCTGGCGGCGCAGAAAAAGGCATGGACCAAACCATCCGCAGCACCGAGGAAGCCGCCCTCAAGCTCAGCCAGAAAGCCATCCGCTATAATCTGCTGGCACGCGAAGTTGAGTCTGACCGCGCACTGTTTGACAATGTCTTGAACCGGCTGAAGGAAACCTCCCTGACTACGGACATTCAGTCGGAGAAGATTCGCGTGATTGCGCCCGCGACACCACCTGGATCTCCAGCCTCACCGAGGGTCCCGATTATCTTCGGCGCGTCGCTTCTGGCCGGTTTGCTGGTGGGCGGAATGCTCGCCTTCGGTCTGGGAGCCCTGGACACTTCCTTTCGGACGGTGGAGGGGGCCGAGCAATACCTGCGCCAGCGCGTGCTGGGCGCCATCCCCCGGCTTCGAGAGGTCAAGAAATCCGGCCGGCCACTGCTCGAAACGGCAGATGGGCAGTCGCAAGGGGTTGAAGCTTTCCGTACGTTGCGCACCTCTCTCACTCTGCTGGGGCGCCAGCGCGACCGCCGGGCGTTCCTCTTCACCAGCGCCCTGCCGCGAGAGGGAAAGACGTTCAGCTCACTCAATTTCGCGGCGAGCCTGGCCCGCCAGGGCCTGCGCACCCTGCTGATCGACGCGGACCTCCGCAACCCAACCGTCGCGAAGTATCTGACGGCCAATTCAGCGCAGGAATTCGCCGGCGTTACGGACTACCTGTTGGGCGAAAAGACTCTGGCGGAAATCGTTCGGAAAGAAGAGAAGCTGGAGCATTTTTACTGGGTTCCAGGCGGACACTTCGCGCCCAACCCCGATGAGTTGCTCGCCCAGGGGAAGTTCAGCGACCTGGTCAACGAAGCCTTGCGGGAATTCGACCGAATTGTGATTGATTCGGCCCCCATCCAGGCCGTCAGCGACACGCTGCTGATTGCCGACGAAACCGAAACGACCGTTCTGGTGGTTCACGGCGGCAGCACTCCGCGCAAATCGGTGGCCCGCTGCGTGCAACTGCTCCAGAATGCCGGCGCTTCCATGGGAGGGATTGTGCTGAACCTGCTGCCTCGCCGTCGTGGTCGTGGCTATGATTACTACGGCTCGTATTACGCTCGTTGCCGCAAGGCCGTGAAAGGCCAGCCGAAAGCGCGCAAACCTACCGCTGCACAGCTTCAGAATGATTAGCCAGGTCCTCAGCGATTCGCCGAATTTGCTCTAGCCGGGCTTATCCGGCCGGGACACGCCAGCCTGGCGGCCACCTCCCTGCGCTCCCACCCTGGGCAGCAAGCCGCTGCCTCTGAATCGGACCTTGAATAGCCTCTTGAAGCGCCTGGTGGACATCGCCGGGGCGGCCATCGGGCTGGTTCTCTCTTTCCCCATGCTCTGGGTTTTTGCCTGGCGGGTCTATCGCGAATCGACCGGGCCGGTTTTCTTTTCACAATGGAGGGTGGGCCGGTGTGGCCGGGTGTTCAAGATGTTCAAGTTGCGAACGATGAAGAGCGGCGCTGAGCGGGAGGACCATTTCTATCCATCCACCACCCGGGATGATCCGCGACTCCTGCGGATTGGAAAGCTCATGCGGCGTCTAAACGTGGATGAGGTGCCGCAGTTTTGGAATGTGCTTCGGGGCGAGATGAGTCTGGTGGGCCCGTGGCCGGAACGCCCTGGCCATTCGGCAATCCTCCAGGGCCAGATCCCACAGTCCACCGAACGTTGCGCGTCGAAGCCGGGCATGACCGGCTGGGCGCAAATCAACGGGTTGCGCGGCGCCACCAGTCTGAAAGGGCGGCTTCGCTGCGATCTATTCTACCTGGAACACTGGAGCCTGCTGCTGGACTTGAAGATCATGACCCAGCCGCTTTTCTTGCAAGACCCGGCTTTTCAATGAGATCGTCAACGTATCCCTGCGACCTCCTCTGAGGGTCAGGGCCGCATCATGCTCGCGGAAACCGCTCGAACAGGTCAGGACGGGCGGTCCTCTGCCCGCCGCTGAGTGCCCACCGTCGCTTACCCACTTTCCAAAATGGCCCAAACACGCGAAAGCTGCCTTCCGCCCGTTGACCGTAGGCGTGGCTTATATTACGAGGTCCGGCGGTGGCTGGAGGCGCTCCCAGGAAACTCCCATGTATGGCCGATGACTCTCCCCGGCTCCCATGATCGGTTTGGCTTAGTAGAGTCGAGATGTGGCGCGGTGAGGGTAGAATGGCCCTGCGAACCAGCTCCGCCAAAAAGACAGACGAGGTCCCTCAGAGAGATCTTAACCGCGCTATGCTCACCCCATGCGGGTCGAGCAGAGCGAAGGCGCGACCGGTTTAGACCAATGGTTTCCTGAGTGTCTGCCCTTTCAAGCATTGTGGCAAATGGCCATCAGGTCTTGCCTACGGTTCCTCCGCCCTCTCTTATCATTCCGCATGACGGGTTTTCCCCAGTACGGCTGGAAACCAGCCCGAGGCTGCGCACCGCTCCCGCTTATTCGCATCTCGCGGAACACACGCAGTGACGATTCGCACCGGGCGGTCGTTCGTTCCGTGCGAATTGCAGGAAGCGTAACTCCAGGGGCTCCCGAACTTGGGCGAGCCGGAGTGTGGTTGAGCGTCTGACCTGAGATCAGAAGGCTGGGGCGACCGACTGGCTTATACGATTTTTATACGATCACCCCCGCCCGGTGAATTGGGCTCGAAATGACAAAAGTACTTAATCTACCGGAAAAACGGGGGTATAGGCCTTAAGTCCAAGACATACGACGGTAAGTGGTGACTTCGGATCAGAAAGCCAGACCACGAAAACATGTTGGACCGGTTCGAGCGTCGCGCTGGACTCCGGACCTGTGACCCACTTTTGTGACTTGGGAAGCAAGCGGGCCGCAGCCGCCGAGCTTGGAGGTTTCGGAGGCTGGCGACATTGAACCCTCGTTCAATTCGGCTTCTCGTTTGACTGGGGAACTCTGCTAAGGGACCAAAGCCCATCGCTTCCGCCCCGATGACAAGCTGCTCCAATTCTTGGCGGACTTGTGGTTATGTGAACTTGCACCTCACGAATTGCCGCGCCCGCAGTCTGCCTCGCCAACTGGTGCATATCACTGCGAAGTCCACATAACGACCTTCGCCTCCGAGTACTCTGCAATGGTAAATGTAAGTTCTGGTTTTGGCACAATTTGACCCAGTCCCGATTCGTTTTCGTTCGCTTTGGTGCGAGATTGCCATCAAACAGATTTGACAAAACGCGCTGATACCGAGCAAATTAGCAAGATGAGAATCCAATCCAATCAGGTTTCGAATCCCTTCGCTCGCTCCATTTGCCCCATTGCGTCTGCCTGCGCCAAAGCCCGACAAACCCCGCCATTTACAGGGGTTTCTGCGCTGTACTTCCCTTCACTCGCTGCGCCAGCTTGCGCCACGTTTTGCCCCGCCGCGCCTGAAATCTGTGCGCGTATTTGTGTATGGTCCATCAACCAAGGAAGTCCCTTGATTGCATCGTAAATCGGCAACTGCGTTTCGTCCGTGTAAACCTTCGCAGTGAGCTTCATATCGCTATGCCGCATCAGCTTCATAGCGAACCGCTGCGGGATGTCGTTCCGCTGGAGAAACGTCGCCCAGGTATAGCGCAGAGCGTGAAAATCGGCATAGCGCCCCGACTCGTCACGGTATTCGATGCCGTTCCGCTTCGCATCCACTTTCAACCGTGAGGCGCGAGGGATGCCGTTCGGGAATACCAAACCACCAGGCGCGAAGTCCGAGGGACGATAAGACCGCAGCCGCTCGACGATTTCCGGCACGAGGCAAACGCGCTCTTCCTTCTTGTTCTTCGCACTCGACTCTCGCACGACCACAAACGGCGCATCCGCTTCAAGGCTCAAATCCGCCCAGGCCAACTGCCGCAGTTCTTCCTGCCGCAGCCCCGTGCGTGCCGCCGTCAGGTACATGATGCCCCCTACCGAACGAGCAAGCGCATTACTAAGCGTCACCTCGGCATCACGGAGAGCGAATTTTGAGCCTTCATAGAAGTCTCCCCCCAGGCTGTCACGAAGCGCCGATCCTGAAAGGCACTTCGTCACATACTCAACCCCGTTCAAACGAGGATCGAATTGATGGTTCCTGGAGAAACCGCACTTCGGAAAACTGTCCCACAAGGCATTGAGCCGGAACATGTCTGACAAAGTTGGTTTCCACTCTTCCGCGCCGATTAACCAATGGTAGTGCTCGCGACCAGTCTTTTCGCCCAGCCCGTGCCGCGTAGCCCACACAAGCCGACGAAACGGCATACCCGCCATTTTTGCTGTCTCGTACAGAAACGCAAACAGCAGCTTTCGCTGTACATTCGGGCCAGGCACAACGGGGGAACTCCATGTTCCGCTCCCAAACACTCGCCAGCACCGATAACGGCTAAGGATTATGGATTCAGGTAACGCCATCCGTGCGCCCCTCGGGAACTCCCCAAGGGGCGACCGGATGCCGCGCCCTTAGTGCGCTGCCGCTTGTGTTTTGGCGGGAGCGCTTCCCGCTCCATTGTTGCGCAGCGCCTGTTTGGGAACGCTGGCCCGGTCAATCTTGCCCTTGAACTTGAGCCGACCGCCATTCGCCGCCTTGATCTCGTCCACGGCCAAGGTGAGGGAAGCGCCGTCGAGCTTCTCCAACTCGATGGCCTCCGGTCAGAGCATTGCGGCAACTTGAGTGCGTTGACCCAGTCAATTGTCTTCATGCCGCGAGACTGGGAGCGTGAGTTTTGGTCTGCAGAAAAGCCAAATTCTCCCGGGCGCTCTGATGAGCCGGGTCCAGTTGCAGGACTTGCCGCAGGGCTGATGCGGCGGTTGCGATGTCGCCGAGCTCGAAAAAGCACTTGGCCAGGGAGAGACAATTGTCGATGTGGCTTGGGTCGCGCTGGACCAGGCCTCCATAGATGTGCGCGGCTTCCTGATAATGATTCTGGTCGCGCAGTTCATCGGCCAGGAGCTTGAGCGCATCGGGGTTTTCCGGTTCCAGGTCCAAGGCGCGCTTGAGGGCGGCCTGCATGGTTTGGAAACCCCTTAGCTGCCGACTCGTCAGGGCCAGTGAAACCCAAAGGCCGGCCTCGTCCGGCGCTAGTGTCAGGGCCCGTTGGTAAGCGGCGGCGGCGGGCCCATATGGGCCAACGTCCACCAGAAGTCGCGGCGTTCCTGCGTTTCCAGGGTACGCGTGACCTCGGTGGACAACTGGTCGTTGAACGCCAGCTCTTCGACGGTAATCTGGTCGCCCCGGGTCGTGTCGGCGCCGAGGACGTTGCTGACGATGCGTTTCAGTTTTTCCACCTCCTCGGGCGTGCGGTTGACCACTTTGCGGGCGGCACCCGTGCCTTCGACGCGGGCGGCGACGGTGACGGCGGCGGAGAGATGTTTGAGGCCGCCCGCCGATTGGAGAATGGTGCTGGTGCTCTTGCTGACCTCGTATTCGGTCGTCCCGGTGGTCTTCTTGTTGCGAGTGGTGGTGACGGGAGCGTTGGCCTGGTTGGTGGTGTTGTTAGACCCGGGCGTGTTGGCGCTGATGCCAACCGCCTCGTTGCTGGCGGCGGTGGTCGAGTCGTCGGTGGTTTCGTCCTTGGTCTGGGTGCGGAGCACCTGGCCATCCGGATCGAACTTCTCTTCCGTGCGCTGGATTGTGTCGAAGTTGATTTCCGCCGCGACGCGGACAATCGCCTAGTCCGGGCCGAGGACCTTGTCGAGCATTCCTTCGGTCTTCTTGGCCAGGTATTGTTCGAGGTTGCGCCGGGCGTCGAGCTGCGTCGCGCTGAGTCCGACCAGGGAATCGTTTTCAACATTCTCCGAGAGCACGTTGCCCTGGTTGTCAACCACGCTGACGAAGTTCGGTTTGAGGCCCTCGACCGAGTTGGCTACGAGAAAGCGGATGGAATTGATGGCTTGGGGCGCGAGCTGGCTGTTGGTGCGGAGGCGGATGAACACCGAAGCCGTCGGGTGCTTGTCCTTGTCGATCAGCAGCCGGTTCTCGGGCAGCACCACCATCACCCGGGCGCTCTCGACTTCGTCGATCTGCGCGATCGTCCGCGCCAGTTCGCCCTGCAAAGCCCGGATATAATTGGCCCGCTGGACGAAGTCCGATATGCCAAAGTTCGGTTTGTCGAATATCTCAAAGCCAACGCCGTCGCCGTTACGGGGAATACCTTTGCCCGCAAGCTGCATCCGCATGAGATGGACCTTCTCCGTGGGGACGAGGACAGAGCTGCCGCCGGAGCCGATCTTGTAGGGGACTTTCGCGTCGTCCAACGCAGCGATGACCTTCGCGGCCTCGCCGTCCGAGAGTTTGCCGTAGAGCAGGCCGTAATCGGCGCGGCTCGACCACCAGGCGACGGCAATGATGGCAGCCGCCAACACGCCGGTGGCGATCACAACGCTGACGCGCTGGTTGGCTCCCAGTTGCTTCCAGATGTCCTGGAGTTGGCGCCCGATCTTGGCTGCGTTAGGGTTCATTTAGTGGCTGTCAAACCTGCATGCGCATGATTTCCTGGTAGGAATCGAGCAATCGGTTGCGCACCTCGACCATCAACTGAAATGACACGCTGGCTTCCTCCATCGCGATCATGGTCTGGTGCAACGACGTGTTCTGGCCGCTTTGCAGGTCCTGCAATGCCTGGGTGGCAACACCCTGTTTGGCGTTGACGTCCTGCACCATCTGGCCGAGCACGCTGGAGAACGAAGATTGGGCCGACGGCGTCCCGGTGGCGGACATGGGGTCGTGGCCGGCATCGAGCTGGCGCAGCTCGGCGGCGGGGATCGAGGTCGCGGAAGGGGCGGACTTGTCCGCGGGGCCCAGCCCGGTGGAAGGGATGCTCGACCAGAGCTGGTGGATTGAGGTGAGCGGGCTCATGGTTGCGCGCGCTCGTTAATGTTTGCCAATGGACAGGGCCTGCATGGCCATAGCGCGGCCATTCTTGAACACGGCGACATTGGCCTCGTAGGTGCGCGAGGCGACGATCATGTCCGCCATTTCGGAATAGATATTCACGTTCGGGAGTTGGACCATGCCGTTGGCATCAGCGTCAGGATGGCCGGGCTGGAAAACCGTTGGGCCGGGCCGGGAATCCTTTTGAATGCGGCTGACCTGAGGCCGGGAACCCGGCACGGCGTTACCATCTTTGCCTTGGGCGCATTGCAGCGCGGTTTCGAACACGACCTGCTGGCGCTGGTAGGGGTGGCCATCGAGGCCGCGAGTGGTGTTGGAGTTGGCGATGTTCTGGGCGATGACTTCCAGGCGGGTCCGTTCGGCGTCCAGCGCCGCGGTCGTGCTTGGCAGACTCGGGATGAAGTTGATCATAAAAAAGCTCAGGCGGACTTGCCGGTGATGGCCAGGCGCAGCTTCAACAGCGAAGCGCTCACCAACTGCGATTCGACCGCGTGTTGCAGGCTGTTTTGGCTCAACTCGACCAGTTCGTGCTCGAGATTGACGGTGTTGCCGTCTTTGCTGACGGGCAGCGCTTTGCAATCGACGGCCAATTTCGGGCGCAACGGGCCCAGTCGGCCAGCATCCTGGCAAGACAGGGCGCTTTGGAGTTCGGTGCGAAATGAAGGCGCCAGATCGACGCGCTTGTAGTGCGGCGTTTCCGCGTTGGCGATGTTGGCAGCGATGGCATCGTGGCGCGTCACGGTGGCGTCGAGCATCCGTTTGGCTCCAAGATAGCCGGGCTGGTTAAACAAGGCGTCAATCATGCAACAAGTTCCATCGAACCCGCTAAGCAACAGCGATGCCACGGCTTAAAGTGCCCGAAATAGGGGGCTCCCCTGCCCTGCGGAGCCAACACCCGGAAAAAAGCTCCTGCTCGCGGAGGCGGACTAGGCAAGAGTTGTCCGCAACTTCGGAAGCGGGTGCCTACCATATCGGCCAATGGTCACCGCGCAAGGACTGGTGCCGCTCGCAAACCCGCAAGCTTCAAATCATCAGGCACTTAGGATAATCAGCAGGGAGCGTTACACATCGGATTCGATCAAAATAGCCATCTGACTCTTGCGGAGGGCCGAAAGTTATCTACGATGAGGGTCCGGCGAGGGTCCGGTGTGTCTCCGGTGCGAAAACTGTGAGAATAGCAGCCAATCTCGATGCCAAGGACGCCAAGGCGCTGAAGGGGCGCCTGGAGGCCGAACTGGCCAACACGTGTGGTGGTGAGTGGTGCGTTGACGTATATCGTTCGCGAGGTCGTTGGCTGGCTCGAGCCTACCAGAAGAGCGAGCACGCCCGAGGGCCAAAACCGGGCACCAAGTACCGCCCACGGCGCGGGCAACGTCGTGGCGGCAGTGCAGCCTGAAGCCGACAGTTGAGATCAACAATAAAGGCGCAAAGACACGAAGGCGAGAAGATTCTGCCGGAACCGCATGTCAACCAGGGCCAATTCATGAAGGACCTGGGGGTTCCGAAGCATTAGCCAGGCGGATGCCTCGCCGATGGTTTAACTTGGCTTGGACCTTATCACCAGCCGTGTCTCTGACACTGAAAGGCTCGTCCAGCACGG
>PLZQ01000262.1 GCA_003152225.1 Limisphaerales bacterium
CCGGGAATGCTTGGATGCACGCCTTGTTTGGCCACCTGGACGGTGCCGTTGATATCGTAGGTGACCGCATAAACAGTGGCCTGGCCACTGCCGTTGTCGCTGATCCAGAACGGGCTCGTCGCGCTAAAGGAGATGCCCCAGGCGTTCACTAGGTTGGTATCCTGTAATAATGCCACGCCGGGCAGGTCGGATATCAGGTTGGTTTGCACGTATTCTCCATCCCGATCGTCCCGCGCCGACGCCGACATACTGGTCAGCGTGATTAGCGCCGCCGCCAGGCACGGGCCCAAGCGGCGAATAGTTGCATTTATCATTATATCTTTCCTTATCGCTCTTTTCATAAGTAACTCCGTTGTTTGTTTCAATTAACTCAATGTTTTCTCACCCCCTCCCGCACGGCGCGTCGCGGGAACGGACTAGGCGCGGTCGGCGGCGAAGCCGGCACGTACACAATCCACTCCCTAACCACGCCCAACAACAGGAGGCACTCTCGTAACCATAAGAGGGATGAAGCAGGATTTGGTTCCCGGAAATCTTCGGGTAATCCTCCCCGGTTGCCGGGGAAAGGCAACCTGACCAAGCCGGAAAACAGACTGCCGATTGATGGCCTATTGCCAAATCAGCGAGCGGCTTCATATTACGGTCCTCGTGTTAAATAGTTGTATGAATGTGGATTCCAGCAGGCGAAGCCCGATTTGCCGGCCCGGGCGGCGCGGCGGTGTTTTGACCCTGTGCCTGCTGCTCCTGGTTGCTTTGCCTCTATTTGCGGACGACAATTACATAGCCCCCGATCAGCTCGATGGGATCGCGTTGCTGGCCCCGCCTCCCGCCCCTGGCTCAGCCGAAGAAGCGGCGGACCTCGCCTCAGCGCGGGCGATCTTTAACGGCCGCACGCCGGCCGAGGATGCCCGGGCGCACAAGGACTCCAGCCTCTCGCTCTTCCTGTTCGCGCCCGCCGTCGGCCCGTTCTTTCAGCCCGGCAAGCTTCCGAAGACTGAGGCCTTGTTCAAAAAGGTGAAAGAGGACATCGGCGAGCCCATCAATATCCCTAAGCGGCAGTGGAAGCGCCGGCGTCCTTACCAGATGGACGAGCAGTTGTTCGTCGGGATACGCGAGCCGAGTTATGGCTACCCGAGCGGGCACTCCACGCGGGGAACGGTGTACTCATTGGTAATGGCCGAGCTGTTCCCGGAACAAAAGGACGCCATTCTGGCGGTTGGCCGCACGATCGGTTGGGATCGGGTGCTCCTGGGCGTGCATTTCCCCACGGATATCTATGCCGGACGCGTGCTGGGGCAGGCGGTTTTCCGTGAGCTGATGGCCAGCCCGGCTTTTCAGCACGACCTCACCGAGGCGAAGGCCGAAGCGCATGCCGTGCAACCAGCGCCGATTCATGATGCCGTCAATGTCGGGGCGGGGACGGCCTCGCCCCCGTGATTCAGCGCCCCCCGGCAATTCACCGGGGACGAGGCCGTTCCGCGCCCCTTTCGTGAATGGGCCCTGCCGTTCAAAAGCAACCGCAAATCCAGGCTTGCATTCGGATGCAAGATGGCTATTTTCCACTGCTCCCGTTCCGGAACCTGGGCGGGAATAGTTTAATTTAGAGAAATATGGCAACAGCAAACGATCTTCGCCGCGGCATGGCGATTAATTACAACGGCGACATCTGCGTGGTCCTGGACAGCCAGCACCGCACGCCCGGCAACCTGCGCGCTTTTGTGCAGGCCACCCTCCGCAGCATCCGCAGCGGCCGATCTTCCGATGTGCGCTTCAGCTCGACCGAGAAGATCGACGTCATCCCCATGATGACGCGCAAGATGGATTTCAGCTACAAGGACGGCGACGACTACGTCTTCTCCGATCCCGATACTTACGAGACGGTGACCATCGCGCCGGAGATTGTTGGCGACGGCGAGAACTACCTGGTGGAGAATGCCCAGGTGACCGTGACATTCGTCGAGGAGAAGGCGGTGAGCATCGAAATGCCGTCCAGCGTGATCTTGAAGGTGGCCGACGCGCCCGAGGGCATCCGTGGCGATTCGGCAAACAATGTCCAGAAGGCTGTCGTAATGGAAACGGGCATCACTATCCAGGCCCCCCTCTTCATCAAGACCGGCGAGAAGATCAAGGTTGATACCCGCACCGGCAAGTACATGGAACGGGCGTAAGCAGGGAGTCCCGAGCCTAAAGCCTAAAGTCCAAAGTCTGAACCAGAAGACCCGCCTTCCGGCGGGTCTTGACGTTTGGGGCGGCGGACTTTTCTCATACTAATTGCCGATGACAATCAGCGGAACGGCTGGCACAGCCCTCACCTGGTGCCGGCGTTCGCGCTTTGAAGCCCTGAACAGAACATCCAACATCCAACTTCGAACATCCAACGTCGGCCATTCGCGCGAGCATTGGGTGTTGGTTGTTGGATGTTGGTTGTTGGATGTTCTGGTATTAGTCCCCCGTGTCCAGCCGGGGAGCGAAGCCCAGTTTGCGGGCCAGGGCGAGCGACGTGTTGAGCGACTTAACGCCTGAAGTGCAGGTCGCATCCGAGAGCGACGCCGCGGCAATACATACCCCCGTCAGCAGGCACCGCTGCAGGTCCCAGTCTTCGTGCAGCCCATACAGGACCCCGGCGCAAAATGCGTCGCCTGCTCCTGCCGTGCCGCCAATGTACTTGGGGGGCAGTTTCAAGGAGGACTGCCAGAAGTCCTCGCCTTTGCGCGTGCGGGCGAAAGCGCCTTCCGGGAAATGCACCACCACCAGTTCGCGCACGCCCTGCTGGAGCAGCGCGCCGGCGGCGTGCCGCAGCGCCACCGTGTCCAACGGTCCGTCCGGTTGCCGGATCTTGAACCCCGTGGTCTTGCCCGCCTCGATTTCGTTCAGGATGCAGTAATCCACGTGCTTGAGCGCGGGATTGACGATCCGGGCAAAACGGTCGCTGTCTTCGCTCACGACGTCGGCGCAGGTTTTGACGCCGGCGGCCTGGGCCCGGGCCAGCAAGCGCGCCGCCTTGGTGCCGAACCGGGGGTCCGGTTCGTCCAGGGCGTCGAGCAGCAGCAGGTAGCCCAGGTGAAAGATGCGCACCGGTATCTTGTCGAAGTCCAAATCGTCGCCGCGCCAAAGAGCGTTGGCGCCACGGGCATGAAAGAACGTCCGCCGCCCGTGTCCCTGCTCGGTCATCACGTCGGTGAAGGATGTGGGCGCCTTGGCAGTCGTACCGAGGTGCCGGACGTCGATCTTGTTTTCGCGGCAGGTTTGCAGGATGTGCTCGCCCAGGGCGTCCTTGCCCACGAGGCCGGCGGCAAAGAGCGGGAAGGGAGTGCCGGAGCGGGCGAGGTCAACCAGGACGTTGTAAGGGGCGCCACCGGTGCCCTGAGACTGGCTGCGAATATTGGCGAGCTGCTCCGGCTGGGGATAGACGTCGATCATCTTGACCAGGTCGATGATCCAATTGCCGCCGGCAAGCAGGCCGGAGCGGGCGGTTGCGATTTTCTTCTTCATGCGGTAAGACCCATAGTGCGGCTATTAGTGAATGAAAAGAAGCCTGCGGATGGCAAGCAGTTTCTCGCGGCGGCGGCCGGGTTTCAGGGGTGTTCTAAACTCGGTTCAGTCCAGTCCAAGGCCGAAAACCGAAGCCCGAAGGCCGAAAGAAGGCCGAAATCCGAATTGCCGAATCCGCAGCCATCGCCGCGGAGCGACAGCCCATCGGATCAAGCCATTCTCGGATTTCGGGTCTCGGCCTTCTTTCGGCCTTCGGGCTTCGGGCTTCGGATTTCAGGGCCGCGACCCGACTTTAGAGCAGCCCTGGCCGGGTTTGCCCGCCTGCAAAGAATTGCTTTCCAGGCAGGCTCGAGTCAGATAAGAATTGCGCATGCCAGAGCCTCAGCTTAAGGGAGAGAAGAGCTACCGGGGAATACCGGTCTCCGCCGGGGTGTGCCGTGGCAAGCTCCTTGTGCTCGGCCGGCCCCGCCCGAGCATCACGCAACGGCACCTTTCGGAAGGGGAGCTGGCCGAAGAAGTCAATCGGTTGGAGCGGGCGTTGGTCCAGACCCGGCAACAGATTCTTGAGGTGCAGCACAAGGTGAGCGAAGGCATGGGGGCCCAGGAAGCCGGCATCTTCGACGCCCATCTGCTCGTGATCGAAGACCGCACGCTACTCGACGAGGTGGTGCGCGTGATCCAGGAACAAAAGGTCAACGCGGAACACGCCTGGCACACCGTCGCCGAACGCTACGCCGCCACCCTGTCCGCCATCGAGGACGAGTACCTGCGGGAACGCGCCGCCGACATGCGGGATGTGACGACGCGTGTGCTGAACAACCTGCTAGGCTTGGAGGAGGAGGCTGAACTGCGCCACCTCAAGGAGCCCTGTATCGTCGTCAGCCACGACCTGACGCCCTCGAACACGGCGCAATTGGACAAGCGCATGGTGCTGGGGTTCGTGACAGATGTCGGCAGCAAGACTTCGCATACCGCCATCATGGCGCGGTCGCTGCGTATCCCGGCCATCGTGGGCCTGAAAGACGCGAGCGCGCAACTGGTGACTGGCCAGTACGCGCTGCTCGATGGTCACAACGGCGTGCTGGTGGTCAATCCCACCGACCAGACGCTCTTTGAATACGGCCAGCTTATCCTGCGGCAGGCGACGTTGCAGCAGCGGCTGCACGACTTGCTGCGGGAGCCGGCCGTNNTGTTCCGCACCGAATACCTCTTCCTCAACCGCGAGCACCTGCCGGACGAAGAGCAGCAATACCGGGACTATCGCGCCACCGCCGCCGCCCTCAAGCCACTGCCGGTCGTCATCCGCACGCTCGATTTGGGCGGCGACAAGTTCCTGTCCCACATGCAACTGCCGACCGAGCTCAACCCGTTCCTGGGCTGGCGCGCGATTCGCATTTCCTTGCAGGAACGCGACATCTTCCGGGCGCAACTCCGCGCCATTCTGCGGGCCAGCGCTGAAGGGAACATCCGGATGATGTACCCCATGATCTCAGGCCTCGAGGAATTGAAGCAGGCCAATGCGCTGCTCGAAGAGTATAAGGCAGAGCTGCGCCAGGAAAACATCCCCTTCGACGAGCACCTCGAGGTCGGCGCGATGATTGAAACGCCCTCCGCCGCCATGGTGGCGGACTCGCTGGCGAAACGCGTCAAGTTCTTCAGCATCGGCACCAACGATTTGATCCAGTACTCCCTGGCGGTGGACCGCATGAACGAAAAGATCGCCCACCTCTACGAGCCGACCCATCCGGCCATCGTGCGGCTCATCAAGGCCATCGTGGGCGCCGCGCACCAGCTAAAAGTGCCCGTTGCCGTCTGCGGCGAGATGGCCGGGGACCCCGTGCTGGCGCCCCTGCTCCTGGGCCTGGGCGTGGATGAATTAAGCGCCGCGCCCTCCCTGGTACCGTCCTTGAAGTTCCTCATCCGCCGCCTCAAACTGAGCGAGGCGAGCGAATTGGCCACCTTTGCGCTGGCTTGCGAGAACGCCTCGGAAATCCTGGCCCGTTGCCAGGAACTCACCTGCGCCATCGCGCCAGCCCTGTTCGAGAGCACATGAAAGTTATTATCCTGGCCGCCGGTTACGCCACGCGGCTCTACCCCCTCACCCTCACCCAACCCAAACCGCTGCTGCCGGTCGCCGGCAAGCCGATGATCGAGTACGTCCTCGATAACCTCGCCCCCATCGACGGCATTGACCACATATACGTGGTCACCAACGCCAAGTTCGCCGGGCACTTCGAGCGCTGGTCGAAGGCTTACCGCGCCGACAAGGCGAAGCTCAACATCACCACCGTCAACGACCGCTCCACCGACGACACCAGCAAGCTGGGCGCCATCGGTGATATCCACTTCGTCCTCCAGAGCCAGAACGTCGCCGACGACGTCATCGTTGTGGCGGGGGACAACCTCTTCAGTGATAAGCTGCCGGACTTTGGCCGGTATTGCCGCGCCAAGAACGCCCCGGTGCTGGCCGTCTATGACGTCGGCGACCTGGAGCAGATCAAGAAATACAACTCCATCACCCTGGACGGCGACGGGCGCATCACCTTCTTTGAGGAGAAGCCGAAGAACCCCACGAGCACCCTCACGGGCATCGCGCTTTATTACTATCCCAAGTCCACCCTGCCGCTGATCAAGCAATACATCGCCGAGGGCAACAACGCCGACCAGCCCGGCCGGCTCATCCAGTGGCTCTACCCGCGCCTCCCAGTCTATACCTGGAAGGTCCCCGGCCTCTGGTACGACATCGGCTCGAAAGAGACCCTCGAAGAGGCGAATCGAATCTTTGCCCGGAAGTAGGGCAAAGACTGGGCTGACCAGCTATTCCAACAAGCCAACTACACCGGTACTGCTATCTTGGGGGAACGTTGGGGGAACGGTGGGGGAACGGTGGGGTAACGTAGGGGGACTGGGGTTGATCCAGTATTGGTAGCCTGTTGATACGGTGCCATGCTGGTGCTGATGCCTTCTGGGTTCAGGGTGTAAGTGTTTATATTACAGCTAGTTGCGCGTGATGCCGTCCGGTTTTTGCAGGTTCACCCCTGGTAAACGCTGCCACTGCGCGGCCTTCGACCGGGTGATTCGGGTTTTGGCACCGCTTCCTTCCCCGCAACCTACTTTCTGCGTGCGTTCTGGCACATCGGACGGTAGGTTCCGCCTCAGCCATGGCCATCGTTAAACCTTTTGCCGCGTTGCGGCCAGAACCGGGACTGGCATCGCGCATCTGCGAGTTGCCGTACGATGTGATGTCCTCCGAGGAGGCGCGTCGGATCGCCGCCGGCAATCCGCTGAGCTTCCTGCACGTGAGTAAGCCGGAGATCGACCTGCCGCCCGCGACGGATGTCCACGCGCCGGAGGTCTATGCCAAGGGTCGGGAGAATTTCCAACGCCTCATCGCCGAGCGTGCGCTCCGGCAGGACCCGCAGCCGTGCTTCTACCTCTACCGCCAGGTCATGGGCGCGCACAGCCAGACCGGGCTGGTGGCCGCCGCCAGTTGCGAGGATTACCTCAAGGGCATCATCCGGAAGCACGAGCTGACCCGGCCCGACAAGGAAGACGACCGCGTGCGCCACATCGAGACGCTCGATTCCCAGACCGGCCCGGTGTTCCTCGTCTATGCCGCCAAGCCGGCGCTGGACCAATTCGTTGCCGCGAAGACGGCAGAGCCGCCGAGCATCGACTTCACCGCCGGCGATGGCGTGCGCCACACTGCTTGGGTGATCGCCGACACGGCGAGCATCCGCTTCATTGAAGCCGAGTTTGCCCGGATGCCGCGCCTTTACATTGCCGATGGGCACCACCGCAGCGCCGCGGCAGCGCGGGTATTCCAGAAGCGCAAAGGCGCCGGCGAAAGCGCGTCGTTCCTCAGCGTCATCTTCCCGCACAACCAGATACAGATCCTGCCTTATAACCGGGTGCTAAAGGACCTGAACGGCCTGTCCCCCGCGCAGTTGCTGGAGCAGCTCGCGCGCGTTTTCGACATTACCCGCCCCGGCGCCGCGACTCCGGCGCGCAAGCATGAGCTTGGCCTCTACCTCGGCGGGCAGTGGCATACCTTGCGGATTCGTTCGCCGTTCACCGCCGCCATCGACACGATTGACGCGCTCGACGTCACGCTGTTGCAACAGCACGTCCTCGAACCGCTTTTCGGCATCGCCGACCCGCGCACCAGCCAGCGCGTCAACTTCGTCGGCGGCATCCGCGGCACGGCGGAGCTGGAGAAGCTGGTCAACCGCGGCGAATACGCATGTGCTTTCTCGATGTTCCCGACCAGCATCGAAGACCTGATGACCATCGCCGACGCGGGCGGCATCATGCCGCCGAAGAGCACGTGGTTCGAGCCCAAGCTCCGCGACGCCATGTTCTGTCACATGATCTAGCGGCATGGAGAGATGGAGTAGTGGAGTGGTGGATTGATGCAAAGCGACGCCCGGGAAACGTTCGACGCCATGCTGGCCAGCCGCGTGCCGATGCTCGCGCTGGCGCCGATGCAGGGCGTTACCGACTTGCCGTTCCTCAAACTGATCACTGGCTATGGCGGGGCGGATGTTTATGTGACGGAGTACTTCCGAGTCTATGCCACCTCGCGGCTGGACAAGCACATCCTCAAATCCGTTACCGAGAACCCGACCGGCAGGCCAGTCATCGCGCAGATGATCGGCAACGACATTCCCGCCTTGGTGCGCACGGCGCGTGAGTTGGAGCAATACCCGGTTGCGGCGGTGGACCTGAACCTGGGCTGCCCGGCGCCGGTGGTGTATCGCAAAGGCGCGGGCGGCGGGCTGCTGCGCGAGCCGAAGCGCGTGGATGCCATACTTGGTGCTCTGCGAGACGCGGTGCGGGGCCGGTTCACCGTCAAGACGCGCATCGGCTTCGACTCGGCGGAGGTCTTTCCCGAACTGCTGCCTATCTTCGCGAAGCACTCGCTTGACCTGCTCACCGTGCACGCTCGGACGGTGAAGGAAATGTATCGGAGCGAGGTGCACTACGAGTTCATCGCGCGCGCCGTGGCCGCGCTACGTTGCCCCGTGCTGGCCAACGGCAACGTCTATTCCGCGCAGAAAGCCGCCGATGTTTTGAAAAGCACCGGGGCGCGGGGACTGATGATTGGCCGGGGCGTCATTCGCAACCCGTGGCTCTTCCGCCAAATCCGCGAGCACCAGCGAGGCGGAGCTTTATTCATGCCCCGCGGCGCAGACGTGCTCGCCTATGTGCGCGCCCTTTACGAGGCCGTCTGTTCGCCCGCCGCGCGCGAGTCCGCGCAGGTGCAGAAGATGAAGAAATACCTGAACTACCTCGGCGTCGGCGTGGAGCCGACCGGCCAGTTCCTGCACCAGATACGCCGCGTCACCACTACCGCCGACCTATTCCGTGTGTGCGCGGAATACCTGGACCACGACCGGCCGATGCCACTGGAACCGTTCCCGCTGACACTCAAGGACGGGGATCTGATGGCAGGTGAGCAGTTGTGAGCTTCTGGGCTCCCTGACGGCTGCTTGGTTTCTCACGATCCTCAGCAGTACCGATACGGGCGCTCCATTGCGAAGGTGTTCGGCAGGTGCCGCACCTCCCGCACCGCGCTGTCCTGTAGGAGCACCTCGACAATGTCGAAGCGAAGCTGCACGGGGGAGGTGGAGCGCAAGCGTGATTCGGGACGCGGCGGGGAAGCCGCTGAAAGAGCATTTGGACGATTACGTTGCGGATCTGGAGCGCAGGGTGCGAAGCATACGCCGCGGACGTGATGCGCGTTTGCTGAAAGACCGGAACACACGACTGATGGACGCCTGCGGTTGGAAGCCTCCAATCGGGGTCACCCCCGATTCGTTCATGACGTGGCGAAATCAGCGGCAACATTCCGCGCACACGCAGAACCATTAAGATCGCGGAGTTGCTGGGTGATGAGCGAGGGTTGAAGCAAGAAGAGGCTGCCCCATGGCAGCCTCTTCTCACCACGTTGTGGAGAAACCAACCTAGCTGAAGCGAAGCCGAAGGGTGCCAAGGCCCAGCACACTCAAAGACAGCAGAAGCGCCGTGGATCCGGCATCCGGCACGGTCTGGCTGCCACCGCCCGACAGCGGAGCCACATCATCCAAAGAACTCGCGAGAAACTGCGTGCTCGAGTAGTCCGGCGCCGCAACGTTCATACTCGTGCTGATGTCCAGGAAGAGCAGATCGCCGCTGTTGCTCGCGATATAAAGGTGACCCTTGCCATCGCTCGTGCCTTGATCGAAAGTTTCGCTCCCCGACAAGGTCGCATCGTGAACCACGAGGCCGGTGAGGGGATCGATCTGCGTGACATGATTGGCGCCGAACAGTATCAAGTCACCGGTGTAAGCGTCAAAGGTCATTCCGTGTGCGGCCGGCAGACTTGTCAGAAGAGGCGTGGCGATCATGGTGGAGAGATCCAGTTTTCCGAAGGTTCCGTTCCCAGCCGCACCGCTGCTCGTGTAGAAAGCCTTGGTCGCGTCAGCCGTATTCCAGGAAATGCTGTCGAGGTTCACCACGCCGCCGGCCACGTTGTGGATTGTGTGGGCAGTTCCATTGACGGTCGCGTTGGCGTTATAAGACGCGGGCGTCCCTGGAATGCCGGACGACCAAATGGACCCGTCTGGCGCTACCATCATATGATAAGCATCCGTGCCGCCCGCGGTCACCGAGGTGGTTGGGTTCACTCCGTTGGGATCCACCTTATAGACGGCATTGCCTTGACCTCCCACGGCGAGGTTATTGTCCGCGGTGAAGACCAGGCCATCGGCGCCTATGCCATTGCCGCCCGCGATGTTAACGACGGAACCTAACCCGAAGGATGCCCCGTTAAAGTTGAACGAGACGTCGTGGACGCGGTCCGCCCCGGAGAAAGTAGTAAAGTAGAGTGTGCCGGTCGTTGGGGTGGTTGAAGCGGCCTGAGTGGTTACACAGGTGAGGGCCATGCCGATGGCCGCAGCCGCAAATGCCTGCATGGTGTGTATTTGTCTTGTCTTCATAATGATCCTTTGATGATACGTTTCGTCTTTTCCAAGTTAAGTTAATCCAGTCCGTTCTTCTCTCTCGGTCCTCCTGCAAACGGTCTCAGGCGCTCGGCCAAGTAGAAGCACAGAGAATGCCAACCATTAGTAGAGTAAGTGGTATATTCCACATCTCCTTTAGCCGCAAGGCCTTACGCAGTCGGTTCGCTTGCCCGTTCCACGATTTGCTCTAGTTTCGCCAACCTGATCTGTAAACTATCCCGACTGTTACGCGGGGTTGGTTTCTTGTAAGTAGTTGAGAGGCAATGATTTCTGAGCGAATTCAAACAGTGTAAGGCGTTCCGACGCCGCAGCCGAGGCGGGTTAAAGGCGCATATCCCACCGCAAAGCGGGGAGGAGTGGATGCTGCCAAGTTAGATCAGAGCCGCAAAGACTATCAACTTCCCACGCCTAACCGTAGCGATAAGGATGCTCCATTGCGAAGGTGTTCGGCAGGTGCCGCACCTCGCGCACGGCGCTGTCCCGCAGGAGCACCTCCACAATATCGAAGCGAACCTTCACGGGCGGGTTGCGCAGCAGGCGCAGGTAGTCGAGCGCGGCCCGGGTGAGCCGGCGGCGCCGCTCGGCGTTCACCGCAGCGGCCGGGCGCACCCACTCTTCGGAGGAGCGCGCTTTGACTTCGACAAACACCAGGCAGTCACCGTCCCGGAAGATGAGGTCGATCTCGCCGCGCGGCGTGCGGAAGTTGGCGGTGAGGAACTTCAGGCCCTGGCGCTTGAGCTGCTTTTTGGCCGCGCGCTCGCCCAACTCGCCATGACGCAGATGGAGCGGCTTTTCGCCCTTGCCCCACCAGGACTTGATGCGTGCAGCCAGATTCATGCAATGCAAGTAAAGGATTTCTTTGATCGCGGCCCGGGCTCCTTCTATAACTGCCGCGTGCCGAAGACAACTGGAAATGTCAGCCCATGATCTCCGCCCCGGTATCCCGAGACTGCCCGGCATGCGGACGCAATGAGGCGGAGGCCTATCTGCAGAAGGGGGAGCTACGACTCGTGCGTTGCCGGATATGCTCGATGATCTATGCCAATCCTGCGCCAGCGGAGTTCGCCTCGGGGCGATACTATGACCAGGCGGGGACGGATTACTACCTTTCCCCGGCCAAGCTGGAGAGTGACTACGCGTCGGTGCGATTCGATCGGGAACTGCGCATATTCCGCAGGCATTGCCAGGGCGGCGCCGTGCTGGATGTCGGTTGTTCGTCCGGCGCCTTCCTGTTCCAGTTGAACCAGCGCTTCCCGGGCTGCTACCAGGTTCTGGGCACGGATGTGAGCGGCCCGCCGCTGGATTATGCGGAGAGCCGCGGCGTGGCCGTCGTCCACGGCAACTTCCCTGAACAGGACTTCGGCCAGCAGCGGTTCGACGCCGTGACGTTCTGGGCGGTGGTGGAACATCTGCTCGAACCGCAGTCCTTCCTCGCGAAAGCTTGGTCGGTGCTCAAACCGGGCGGCCTTTGCTTCGTGCTGGTGCCGAACATGAAGTCGTTGGCCGCGAGGTCACTGGGCGCGCGCTACCGCTACGTCTATCCGCAGCACCTGAATTACTTCACTAAGGCAACTTTGGCGAAGCTGGTGGAGAAATGGTTCGCAGTGGTCGAGTGTCACTCCACGCACTTCAACCCGATTGTGATCTGGCAAGACTGGCGTGGCGACGGCAAGGACATCTCCAACCGCGACCGCGCCGCCCTCCTGCAACGCACCACGTCCTACAAGCAGAACCCCGCGCTAAAGCCAGTAAAGGCACTCTACAAGCTCACCGAAAAGACGCTAGGCGCGCTGACTCTTGCCGACGACCTCGTGGTCGTGCTACGGAGGCGTTAGCGCAGATGGGCTAGTAGGGAAGCCGGCGAATCCGCGGCACCCGATCAAAGGCGGCATCCATACTAATAAGCGGCTCGCGGTAGTAGCGGCAGAAGCCCGCAATCCAGTTATCATTCTCCCCCAAACGCTCTCCAGTGCGGATCAATTCCCGGTCCACGTCCGCCGCCGCGTCCATTACGCCGGGGTGCAGTCGGTAGATCTTCCAGAGCTTGAAGTAAGCCCAAACGTTCGGTGCGTGGTCAAATGAGGGCGCAATTTCCCCGAGACTGATGATGGTGGTCCGCACCGTCTCGGCCCGGTTCTCCGCAAAGAACATACGGGCGGGACCGCGGTGGCCGGCGCGGCCTTCGTTCAAGAAGTGAATCAGAAAGGCCGTGTCCGCTATCATTTGCGCCCCCCAGAGCGTCGGCCACGTCCGGTGGTGATCTTGTCCAGGGTCTTCCAGTTGATCTTTGGCGCCGGAGCGTGCTCGTAAGCGTCCAGCAGTTCCCCGGCGGTGTCCAATGGCCTAGGGAGGTGCCGGCGGATGACGCGGGTAAAAGAGTCCCGGCTGTCTTGCTTTAGAGAGGCCAGCATCTCGTAAACGTCATCCTCGACATTGATGTTCTTGCTCATACATAAACCATATACTAATGCGCTGCCCCGGTCAAGGCACCACCGACCGCGCTGTCCCGTGAATTGTCTCCAGATTGCGTCCAGATCAGTGCAATACCCGGGTGGCGTCAAATTGGCAATTCCCCTGCGTTCGCCAGCCGGGCGGGCTGCTGGCCACGCAACCGCGTGGTGCAAGGTTCGGGGGGCGGATCGGTGAGATTGTAGTGACTCTTACTCACCCTCCACTCACCGAGTCGAACAGATCCAACTCCGTCGGCACCGGGCGGAAGGGGGAAAAGCTGCGGCGATGTATCGGGCAAGGGCCGAGCGCCTGGATGGCAGCGAGATGCTGGGGCGTGCCGTAGCCTTTATGGACGGCGAAGCCGTAACCGGGATAAAGCTGGTCAAACTCACGCATGAGGCGGTCGCGGGTCACCTTGGCGAGGACGCTCGCGCCGGCGATGGAGTAGCTCCGCGCATCGCCTTTCACCAGCGGCGTGTTTGGGAAGCGCATGGATTTCACCGGTCGCCCGTCCACCAGCACATGTTCGGGCGGCGGCTGCAATTGGGCCAGCGCCAGGTCCATCGCGCGGTGGGATGCTTGATGGATGTTGATGCGGTCGATCAACTCCACGTCCACGCTGCCGATCGCCCAGCGAATGTCAGGGTGTGAGGTGAGGATGGCGTAATACTTCTCCCGCTGCGCTTCGGTGAGTTGCTTGGAGTCATTGAGGCCGCGCAACTCGCTGGCAAGGCCTGACTGCAACCAATCGCACGGGAACACGACCGCGCCCGCCACCACCGGCCCGGCGAGGGGGCCGCAGCCGGCCTCATCCACGCCCGCGACGAGCTTCAGACCCTGCTGCCACAGCTCGCATTCGTAGCACAGGCGGTTCCAGAACTTCGCGCTCAATGCATCTCCACGCCGCAGGTGCCGATGCCCTTGCGGTAGTAGTTGAACTGCACGTTCGGGTGGCCCGCCAGCAGCGACATCGGGACGGCCGCATCAGCCAGTTTCTTGGCGATCATCAGGCAGGTCAGCCGCTGGCCGAAGGGATTGTCGTGGTTGCCAGCGTGCCAGATGGAGACTTTCTCCGCCTGCCACGTCTCCACCGGCCCGACCGATAGGGCCTGCGTAGGCACCAGCGATATGTTCCCGCCGCCGGACGTGCGGGCGTTCTGCGCGATGGTCAACGGATGCAGGTCCACCACGCGGGTCGTGAGTTTGCGGTATTCGGCCGGGGAGGGCGGGCTGTTCTTGAACTTGCCAGCGCGGCGCGGCGGGTCGTTGAACGCCCAATGCTTCACGTCCCCCTGTCCGCCCTGCATGACGGCGCAGCGGACGCCGGCGTTCCAGGTTTTGCGGTAGGCGGCAGTGTCAGCCTTGGGGAAGTGCAAGTTAGCATTCGGCATTGCCAGATCCTTGCGGATGCGGCTGAAGCACAGCTCGCGGTCGGCCTTCTCGAATGAGAGCGGGTGCGTGGCCGGCGCCTCTTTGCCGTTGAGATACCATTCGTCCATGCCCCAGAAATGCCCCGACGCGACATTCAGGCTGAGATCGTTTACGAGGCGCGCCACCAGCGGGAGTTGTTCGGTCGGGCCGATCGGCCCGCAGATGCCGACCGGGTTATCGGCCGTGGACTGCTTCCAGGCGGTAATGTATTCGAGCGCCTCGGCCAGGTAGAACTCTTCGAGCGTGTCGTAGAACACGACCTTGAAGCCGGGCCGCGAGAGCTTGAGCATCTTCTCGGGCGTCAGGGCGGCGGCATCACGGATAATGGCGTCGTCAAGCGTGGTGTAATCCCACCAATCGGGAGCGATGGAGCTAAGTTTGCGAGACATAGGTTAGACGAGTGTTAACGCGAGTTGACAGAATTCAATCAAGAATCAATGGCCAAGGCGGGAACGTTCTTTAATGGCGCGCAGTTGAACAATCGCCGCTCTGTCATGTGGGCGATCCATCGCTTCCTTGGAACGGATGAGGGCGTCCACATCCAGCACGCGGCACGGGCCGAAGGGCAGATCCACCAGCACACTGCGTTGGGCAACCTCGCTGTAATCGCCAATGCCCTTCACGGCGCCAAGGCAATCAAGCTGGCCGTAATCCGTATCGAGGTACAGGTTCTTCAACCTCGCGCAGCTTTGCGGAGTCAGGGCCAATGGCAACCGCGCTGGCGTCATCCGGTGCACCGGGTGCAGGTCCGCCAAAGCTGCTTGGAGTTTCAGCAGATTTGCCGGCGTAAAACGGCAACACACGTCAACATCCTCTGTCAGCAGCGTTACGCCATGCGCCACCGCGGCAAAGCCCCCGACGACCACGAACGCCACCCGGTTCTGCACCAGGCGCTCCAGCAATGATTCAAGATCTGGCATGCCGCTTCTCCATAGCCCGACGCAGCATCACCGCGGTCGCCAGCGCCCGACTGTGCACGCGGATTCGCTCGTAGGGCGTCTTCCGGAGATTGCTCTCCACCAACGACATGTCATAGCCCTCCTTTTCTGCGGCCTTCCACGCATCCGATCTGCTGTCTCTAAGTTCGTTCAGCTTCATGCCAACACGTCTCTTAGCGCCTTGATCAAAGCGACCCCTCTGCGGGCACTCCCCTTAGAAACCCTTTTGCAGGCTGCGCTCATAGGCTTGGTTTAGTAGGTAATTCTTTCCCAGCGCCTCCGCCAGCGGATCGGCGTCGGGCCCGCAGTAGCCGATATGCAGATGCCGCCGCCAGCCCTCGGCATACTTGAACCGTTTCGACATGCGCCCGACCGCTAGCGCCATGTCTTCCATCGCCAGCAGGTAGGAGTTCATCCCCTGGCTCACGTCGAGCCAATGCTGCTGGCTCTTGTGCGCCGCGAGCGCTTCGAGCTGGGTCTTGTGCACCTGCGTGGTATTCACGAACGCGCCGGGAATGATGCGGCGCCGCAACTGATCGCAGAGGCTATTGGTCATGGCGTGATAGATCGTCACCTCGTAATCGGCCGTCGGGCGGGCC
The DNA here is from genome assembly GCA_003152225.1 of Limisphaerales bacterium. Classification (GTDB taxonomy): domain Bacteria; phylum Verrucomicrobiota; class Verrucomicrobiia; order Limisphaerales; family UBA8199; genus PALSA-1440. Next base: position 15,916 of record PLZQ01000262.1, read on the forward strand.
GGCGCGGTCTTGAAGTTCGGCATCCCCCGCGTGAACGCCGCCGTCACCGCCAGCCGGGAGGTGGTCATGTGATCTTCCATGTAGTCCTGCGGCGAATGGGTCAGCACGATCTTTGGCTTCACTTCGCGGATGATGGCCGACAGCGCCCGCAACTGCCCGAGGTTATACATGACTTCGAGATCGTCAGTAATGCAGGGATGAAAGGTCGCCCCGACGATCTTGGCGGCGGCGCGCGCTTCCGTGTTGCGGATCGAGCGGGTCATCGCTCCGTTATACTCCGCGCTACCGCAGTTGCCGCTGGCCACGGTCATGTAATGCATCTGGTAGCCGGCCTGCTTAAGTAGCAACAGCGTCCCGGCCATGTAGAACTCGATGTCGTCCGGGTGCGCCCCGATGGCGATGGCAACTTTATTTGGCATACCGGTTCAGCTCCGACATTTTCACCGGTCGCCCCAACTTAGCGGAATGGTCCGCGGCGAAGACTGCTTCGTGGCTGATCACCCCGTCAGCCAGGCTGGTCAGCGGCATTTCTTCGCCCTGGTTCAACGCCTCGAAGAACGCGGCGAACTGCGCCTGGTAAGGATGATCGGACACGTCGCCTGAATCTACCAACTTCATGGCCAACGCGCTCCAGGCCGCCTTGTTGGTGCCCAGGTCGCTCGAATGGAACTTGTTGTCCAGCAAACTGCCTTTGCTGCCGACCAGGTGCGTGTGGAAGTAATACGGCTGCAGGCAATCAATCGAGGAGACACACTTGCCGACCGCACCGTTCTTGAACTTCAGGATCGTGACGGTCGTGCTCGGATACTCATACGGGGCAAACAGCTTGCTCTTGGACTTTGTGCCGTAGCTCATAACCTCTTCGACCTCGCTACCCATACACAGCAGCAACGCATCCAGCGCGTGGCAGCCGGCTTCGAGCAGGGAACTGCCGCCCTCGGTCTTGCTCCGGCACCAGCGGAACTGCGCGTACCATGGGCCGATGCCGTGATAATAATCCACCTCGCCGTAATGCACCGTGCCCAACAGCCCCTTATCCAGTATCGCCTTGATCACCTGAAACTGGCTCGCATAACGGCATTCGAAGCAGACGCACGTCCTGACCTTTGCCTGTTTGACGGCCTGGTCCATCGCCCGCAGTTCCTTGAGCGAAAGGCAAAGCGGCTTTTCGATGATGAGATGTTTGCCTGCCCCAGCCGCGCGCGTGACTTGGTCCAATCGCTGAGTGGGCATGCCGCAGAGCGAGACGACGTGGATGTCCGGATTGGCGAGCATCTCGTCCAGGTCGTTATACACGCGGATCGAGCTGCCGTACTGGGCGCTCAATGCCGCGGCGTCCAGCTTGCGCGAGGAGCACACCGCCGTGACCTGCCCAAGCGGCGAGGCATTGATGGCCGGGATGTGAGCCGTTGCCACCCAGCCATAGCCGACAATGCCGACATTATACTTCTTCATGGTTCTGGAACCGGATTCCGTTGTCCTGTGACGATAATCGAAATGGCACTACCTTTCACCGCTCTTGTCAAGGGATTGGTAACGCGAGGGGGAGAGGAGTTGATGGTGGGGGGAGTTGATAGTTGATAGTCCGGAAAGGGCTTCCGTCGCTCGGGTCGAAGCCGGCCTCGGCATCTCCGGCCCCCCAACCGCTCTCCAGGCTTTGAAGTAGCATTGGGGTAGCATTGGGGTAGCTTTAGGGTCACATTGGGGACGCATTGGGGTGGCTTCGGGCGTCGGCTTAGAACTTGATGAAATTGGCCGCTTGCGCGACGTCTTTGTCACCGCGGCCAGAGAGATTGATGATGATGACTTGGTCTCTGGGCAGGCCGGGCGCGCGACGCATGACTTCCGCGACGGCGTGGGCGGATTCCAGCGCTGGGATGATCCCTTCGAGGCGCGCGAGCGCGGTGAAGGCTTTGAGCGCCTGGTCGTCGGTGGCGTAGGTGTATTCGACACGCTTGAGGTCCCGCAGCCAGGCGTGCTCGGGGCCGACCGCGGCGTAGTCCAGGCCCGCCGAGACGCTGTGGGTGAGCTGGACTTGGCCGAACTCATCTTGCAAGAGGTAGGAGCGTGTGCCTTGCAGGACGCCGAGCGAGCCGCCCTGAAAGCGGGCGGCGTGTTTGCCGGCGGCGATGCCCTCCCCGCCCGCCTCGACGCCAATCATCTTCACCGATTCGTCGTTGAGAAAGGGATAGAACAGGCCCATGGCGTTCGAACCGCCGCCCACGCAGGCGACGAGGTAGTTGGGGAGCCGCTGCCGCTTTTCCAGGATCTGCCGGCGGGCTTCATCGCCGATGACACGCTGGAAGTTGCGGACCATGAGCGGATAGGGATGGGCGCCATAGACGGTGCCGAGAATGTAATGCGTGGAGCGGATGTTGGTGACCCAATCACGCATGGCTTCGTTGATGGCCTCCTTCAAGGTCTGCTGGCCGGCTTTGACGGGCACGACTTCCGCGCCGAGCATCTTCATGCGTAGAACGTTGAGCGACTGCCGTTCGCAATCGACCGCGCCCATATAGACGACGCACTTGAGCCCGAACATGGCGGCGACGGTGGCGGTGGCGACCCCGTGCTGGCCCGCGCCGGTTTCGGCGATGATCCGCGTCTTGCCCATACGCCGGGCGAGCAGGATTTGGCCGATGCAGTTGTTGATCTTGTGGGCGCCCGTGTGGAGCAGGTCTTCCCGTTTGAGGTAGATTTGCGCGCCGCCCAGTTCCCGGGTGAGGCGCTCCGCGAAGTAAAGCGGGGTGGGCCGGCCGCAGAAGTCTTTCAGGTAGTACTCGAACTCGCGCTGAAACTCAGGGTCATATTGCGCGCGGGAATACTCGGCCTCCAGCTCCTGCAAAGGGTGCATGAGTGTCTCCGGCACGTAGCGGCCGCCGTAGGGGCCGAAGTGGCCGCCCGCATCAGGCATTTTATCAGTGGCAATCGAGCTCATGCTCCGCAGCTTAGCCTCTTCGGGCAGGTTTCGTCGAGCGCACGGTTGCGGAAGGATTCAAATTCGAAGGCCGAAATCCGAAACCCGAAACAAATCCGAAACGCGGGAAAGGGGACAAATCCAAAACCCGCAGGACTGCGCACGGTTTTGAGCTTTCGGCCTTCGGCCTTCGGATTTCTTTCGGTGTTCGGATTTAAGCGACCAATCCGAACGCGCTTGCGTCCGGCCAAGCCGATTGAAGCCCCAGAGCTTCTCCGGCCTGAAATCCCCGTCATCGGGTCGCGCCTTCGCCCGCCCACGCACCAAACTGCCGCTTGATGATCTGATACTTCTCTGGGTTCTTCTCGGGGTCCTGGTGGCAATAGATCATTACCCCGTCGGTAGCGCGGTGGCCGGCGATCATCGCTTGTTCGACATACTCGGGCGTCGTCGCTCCGAGCCGGCTATGGGCGGTTGCATAGATATCGAGCACGACCGGGAACGACGGCCCGACCAAGCCCTTGATTTGCTTCAGTTCCGACTCGACCAGGCTCGGGTCTTTCAAATTCGCCCCAGCGGACTCGTGGCGATACGGGAACAGAATGCCGTCAATGAGCGAACAGTAATTCGTGGCAAAGGCAGGTTTGATCGTCGGGAAATAGCAGCAGGGTACGAACGCCAGCTTTGGATTAATCTTACGCGCCGCGCCGAGCATGCTCTTGACGTAGGCGGGCGTGTA
>PLZQ01000219.1 GCA_003152225.1 Limisphaerales bacterium
AACATGATCACCGGCGCCGCCCAGATGGACGGAGCTATTCTGGTCGTGGACGCCTCCGAAGGCCCCATGCCCCAGACGCGCGAGCATATCCTTCTCGCTCGCCAGGTCGGAGTGCCTTCCGTGGTCGTTTTCCTCAACAAGGTTGACCTGGTTGATGATCCGGAATTGCTGGATCTGGTCGAGATGGAAGTTCGCGATCTGTTGAACAAGTATCAGTTCCCGGGCGACAAAACCCCGGTGATTCGCGGCAGCGCCAAAAAGGCTTTGGCGGACGATCCTGAAGGTCAAAAAGGCATTCAACAATTGCTGGACGCGGTCGATGAATTCATCCCGCTGCCCCCTCGCGAAGTGGACAAGCCGTTTTTGATGTGCATCGAAGACGTGTTCAACATTGAAGGCCGCGGCACTGTGGTTACTGGCCGTGTCGAACGGGGTATCCTGAAGCGCATGGACGATGTCGAAATTGTCGGGCTCAAAGACACCCGCAAGACAGTGGCGACCGACATTGAGATGTTCCGCAAGCTGCTCGACTCAGCCAATGCCGGCGACAACGTCGGCGTGCTGCTGCGCGGCACCCGGAAAGAGGAAGTCGAACGCGGCATGGTTCTGGCCAAGCCTGGAAGCATCACCCCGCACACGCATTTCAAAGCGGAAGTTTATGTGCTGTCGAAGGAAGAGGGCGGCCGGCATACGCCGTTCTTTACCAATTACCGCCCCCAGTTCTATTTCCGCACCACGGATGTCACCGGCACGGTCACGCTGCCCACCGGGGTCGAAATGGTGATGCCCGGCGATAATGTGTCCGTTGACATCACGGTTATCGCGCCTGTGGCCATGGAGAGAGGCCAGCGCTTCGCCATTCGCGAGGGCGGCCGCACAATTGGCGCAGGCCGGGTGACTGAGGTTCTCGCATAGTTAATTGGGAGAGATAAGCACTCGCCGGCACTAGGGCGGTAGCTCAATTGGTAGAGTAGCGGTCTCCAAAACCGTTGGTTGGGGGTTCGATTCCCTCCCGCCCTGCCATTTGAATGCAGAATGCAGAATGAAAAATGAAGAATGCGCGACCAGAGCCACTTGAATGCAGAATGAAGAATGCAGAATGAAGAATGAAAATTGAACAAGACGCGAGTTCGAGACCAAGGGCAATTCTGCATCCTGCAATTTGCATTCTGCATTCGGGAGAGGTGGCAGAGTGGTCTATCGCGGCGGTCTTGAAAACCGCTTCGGCTTAACGGCCGACGGGGGTTCGAATCCCTCCCTCTCCGCCAGAGTAACTGGATTAAAAATGTCAGATACAACTTGGATCATAATTTGGGCGGCGGTCATCGGCGCGCTTTTCGTCTTTTTGTGGCGAGCGGGCCATTTGGCCCGTTTGACGACGTACGTCCAGCAAACGCGCGAGGAATTGCGCAAATGCACCTGGCCGACGTGGGAAGAACTGAAAGGTTCGACCGTTATCGTCACGGTGTCGATTGTCTTGTTGGGCGGGTTCACCATCCTGGTGGATTTCGTGTTCACCATGTTGGTCCGGTTTATAACCTGAGTTTACTTTTATTGCGCCATGCGAAGCCAGTGGTTTGTCATTCATACGTTGTCCGGCCAGGAACAGAAGGTCAAGGAGAGCATCGAAAAGCGCATTAAGCCCGAGGAAATGGGCGATTTTATCAAAGAAGTCCTGGTGCCGATGGAAAAAGTGGTCGAAGTGCGGAATCAAAAAAAGACCGTTTCGACCCGTAAACTATGGCCTGGCTACGTATTTGTCGATATGGCCCTGCTCGATGAGAGCAATCGCATTATTGAAAAACCGTGGTATTTTATTAAAGAAACTCAGGGCGTCATTGGCTTCGTAGGCGGTGAACCGCCCACGCCCACGCCGTCGGAAGAAGTGGAGTCGATCAAGACCCAGATCTCCGCTTCCGAAGACCACGAGAAGCCGAAAGTCAGTTTTGATGTCGGGGAAACAGTAAAGATCAACAACGGCCCGTTTCTCAATTTCAGCGGCGTGATCGAGGAAGTCGAACCGGATCGCGGCAAATTGAAAGTTACGGTCAACATTTTCGGACGCAATACGCCCGTCGAACTCGAATACTGGCAGGTGGAGAAAGCGTGAAGCGGCAACCGGTCAGTAACCTGGCGGAGTGCGCCCGTCCTCGGGCGCAGCGAGCCACGACGTTCGGCAGGTGTTGGAATGACACGATGCGCTGACTGTTCGGACATTGCTGCGCCCGAGGACGGGCGCACTCCGACGAGGCGTTGAACGAGTAAAAGACTATGGCAAAGAAGATTACAGGACAAATTAAGCTGCAGATTCCGGCTGGGCAGGCCAATCCCGCGCCGCCCGTCGGCCCCGCCCTCGGCCAGCACGGCGTCAACATCATGGCGTTCTGCAAAGAATTCAATGCCAAGACCAAGGAAGACGCCGGCATGGTCATTCCCGTGGTCATCACGGTGTATGCGGACAAGTCATTTACTTTCATCACCAAGTCTCCCCCCGCTTCCGTGTTGCTCAAGAAGGCCGCCGGCATAACCGTCGGTTCCAAAGTGCCTAACAAGGAAAAGGTCGGCAAAGTGACCCGCAAGCAGGTGCTGGACATCATCAAGATCAAACAAAAAGACCTGAATGCGAGCACCGAAGAAGCCGCCTTTCGCGTCATCGCCGGAACCGCCCGCAGCATGGGCATCGAAGTAGTCGGATAACAAAACCGCGGGAGAGTCCCTTTAACCGGACTCGTTTGCACCGCACTCAAACCAATGCCAAGCAAACGTTACAAGAAAGCAGTCGAGATGGTGGATGGCAAGAAAGCTTATCCGCTGAAATCCGCTGTGGATGTTCTATCCAAATTTCCGAAAGCCAAGTTCAACGAAACTTTGGACCTGGCTTTCCGCCTTGGGGTAGATCCCAAGCAATCGGACCAAATGGTGCGCGGCACTGTCCCGCTTCCGCATGGCAGCGGTAAAACCGTTCGCGTCCTGGTTTTCGCCAAGAGCGGTCCGGCTGCCGAGGCTGCCAAAACCGCCGGGGCTGAATTTGTTGGCTTCGAGGACATGATTAAGAAATGCCAGGACGGCTGGACCGATTTTGACGTGGCGGTTGCCACGCCCGAAGCGATGGGCGAGGTGCGCAAGCTGGGCAAGGTGCTCGGACCGCGCGGCCTGATGCCCAATCCAAAAACCGGCACGGTAACCGACGACATCGCCCGGGCGGTCAAAGAAGTCAAAGCCGGGCGGGTCGAGTTCAAGCTCGATAAGGCCGGCAATATTCATGTGCCGGTCGGCAAAGCCTCCTTTAATTCGACGCAAATCGAGGAAAACGCCCGTGCGGTCATTGAGGCTGTTGCCAAAGCCCGTCCGCACAGCGTCAAGGGCATTTATATGCAAACGTGCACACTGTCGGCGACCATGAGCCCTCCGGTGCGCGTCGATCTCAAGGAATTCGCTGATTTGCACTGAACGTAAAACCGGTTTAATGCTCTAACCTTAGCGCTATAACGTTTTTAGACTTTTCCATCATTTAACTCATTTAACCTTGTAAACCGCCATGCGCCCCGAAAAGCAGAACATCACCAAAGAATATCTTGTCCGCCTGAATGCCTCGCCATTTTTCATCGTGGTGAATTACAAAGGCCTCAAGGTTTCGCATTTCACCGAGTTGCGCAAGCGGCTCACGAAAGCGGGCTCGGAATTGCACGTCGTCAAAAACTCCATCTTTCGCATCGCCGCGAAGGAAGCCGGGATCGGTGATTTGAATGGCGCTTTGACCGGACAACTGGCCGTAGTCACGGGCCAGCGTGATATTTCCAGCGCCGCGAAGGTCGTGAAATCCTTCGGCGCCGAATTCGACCGTCTAAAGGTTCATTTCGGTTATCTCAACAATCAACGGCTCGAACAGCCCGACATTTTGACGCTCGCGGACTTGCCTTCCATTGAAGTATTGCGCGGCAAGCTGCTTGGATTGTTCAGCGCCCCGGCCACCAAGCTGGTCACGCTGCTGAACACCCCGGCCAGCCAGTTGGCCCGGGTGCTCCAGGCCCGCGCGGAGAAGATGGGCGAGGCCGCTCCTGCGGAAGCCACAGCCGTAGCCGCCGGTCAGCCGGCAGCGTGATCATGGCAATAAGATTTAACTTTTTTAACTCAGTTAACGATTAAAACAAATTTCAGCCCCGTTCTAGCCGATGGGGTTGGGAACAAACAAACAACAACGTAAATCGTCGGTTTTGCAGGCCGTGAACTTAAATCGTCCGTGGCCACGGATGACGACGAGACGCAAAGAAAGGTAACAATGGCTCTGGATAAAGCAACGATCGTAGAAACGCTAAGCAACGCCACGGTGATTGAAATCGCCGATCTGGTCAAAGAACTTGAAAACAAATGGGGTGTTACAGCCGCCGCGCCGGTCGCGGCAGCGGCTCCAGGTGGTGGCGGCGCAGCCGCTGCTCCGGCTGCCGAAGCCAAAACTACCTTTGATGTTATCCTCGTTTCGGTTCCGGCCGAGAAGAAGATCTCGGCCATTAAGGCTGTCCGCGAGGTCAAAGCCGGGCTCGGCCTGGCGGAAGCCAAAGCGCTGGTTGAAGGCGCTCCCAAGCCTGTGCTTGAAGGAGCCAACAAGGCCGATTCTGACGCCGCCAAGAAGAAACTCGAAGAGGCTGGCGCTAAAGTTGAAGTGAAATAACGGTTTGGTCCATGGGGGTTGCGGTTTCTGCCGCCCCCCTTGGCCCGTACCCGAAGCAGAACAACGAAAGATTTAGATTAGCATAAGAAACACCAGCGAAACCGCCTCAGGCGGTTTGAGTTTCGGCAAGTTCGCTCTCGAACCGGGCGTTCTTGCCTGCCGTCGTTTAGCAGTAACCAAGGTCTGGCTCTGTTGCCGGCCATTTATTAAAGGTCCCAATGCCATCGCGAGTCACTGAACGTATTAACTTCGGTAAGATTAAAGAGATTATTGCTCCGCCCAACCTGATCGAGTTGCAAACCAACTCGTACCGGGAATTCCTGCAGGCGGAAATCCCCCAATCCAAGCGTAAAAACCTCGGGTTGCAAGCGGTGTTTACCGAAGTATTCCCAATCGAAAGCTACGATGGGAAGTGCGTCCTCGATTTCCACTCTTACGAGATCGGCGAGCCCAAGGTGGACTGGCTGGAATGTCTGCGTGAAGGACTCACCTACGGCGCTCCGCTCTACGTCACTTTCCTGCTCAAGGAAGAAAAAGGGACCAAAGAGGAAAAGGTTTTCATGGGCGAATTGCCGCTTATGACCCCTCAAGGCACCTTTGTCATCAATGGCGCCGAACGCGTCATCGTCAGCCAATTGCACCGTTCACCCGGGCTCGCCTTCGAAGCCACCCAGCATCCGAACGGCAAAATGCTGCATTCCTTCCGCATCATTCCCGACCGCGGCTCATGGTACGAAGCCCAATTCGATACCAGTGATTTGCTTTACGTTTATCTGGATCGCAAGAAACGCCGCCGGAAGTTTTTGACCACCACCTTTTTCCGCGCGCTCAGTTTCCTCGAAGGCGAAACCAAGGGCAAGGACAACCAGGAGAAGAACCGCGGCACCGACGAGGAAATCCTGAAGCTGTTCTACGACGTCGAAGAATTCACCGTCAAAGAGGCTGAGAAACGCGACGACCTGGCAAACAAAGTTTTGACCGAGGACGCCGTCGATGCGGACAAAGGCCTCGTGATCGCGCGCGCTTTCGAGCCGCTGTCCAAGGCCGTGGTCAAGCAAATCGCCGAGCTGGGCATTACCAAGATCAAAGTCGTTGATACGACTTTGGACGATGGGATCGTCATCAAGTGCATGAAGAAGGATCCCGCCAAGAACGAGGAAGAGGCGCTCAAGGATATTTATCGCCGCTTGCGCCCTGGGGATCCGCCGACGGCCGCCAATGCGCGCGCGCTCATCAAGCGTTTGTTTTTCGATGCAAAGCGTTACGACCTGGGCCGCGTTGGCCGTTACAAAATCAACCAGAAGCTCGGCATCAAGGGCGGCGATTCTCGCATCCTCACGAAAGCCGATCTCGTGGCGGCCACCAAGTACCTGCTCCGCCTCAAAAAAGGCGAAGGCAGCCTGGACGACATTGATCATCTCGGCAGCCGCCGGGTGCGCACGGTGGGCGAATTGCTCGCCAATCAATGCCGCGTCGGATTGGCCCGCACGGAACGGCTGGTCAAAGAGCGCATGACTCTGTTCGATCAGGGCGTCGAATCCATGGCGCCTCAAAAGCTGATTAACCCCAAGGCGCTTTCTGCCGTGATCCGCGATTTCTTTGGCCGGAGCCAGCTTTCGCAGTTCATGGACCAGATCAATCCGCTGGCCGAGCTAACGCACAAGCGGCGGTTGTCCGCTCTTGGGCCGGGTGGTCTCTCTCGCGATCGCGCTGGCTTTGAAGTCCGCGACGTTCATCCATCCCACTATGGCCGAATCTGCCCGGTGGAAACCCCGGAAGGCCCTAACATCGGGTTGATCGCCTCGCTGGCGACGTTCGCCCGCATTAACGACTTCGGGTTTCTGGAAACGCCCTATCGCAAAGTCGAAAATGGCAAAGTCTCCACGCGTATTGATTACCTCACCGCCGATCGCGAGGAGGCATTCGTTATCGCCCAGGCCAATTCGCCCATTAAGGAAAATGGCCACTTCGGCACCGACCGCGTCGTCTGCCGGGGCAAAGGTGACTTCATTGACGTGGAGCCGGCCCATGTTGATTACATGGACGTCTCGCCCAAACAGCTTGTATCGGTCGCCGCCAGCCTGATTCCGTTTCTCGAACACGACGATGCCAACCGGGCATTGATGGGTTCGAACATGCAGCGCCAGGCCGTGCCGCTGCTGGTCACGGAAGCGCCTCTCGTGGCTACCGGTTTGGAAGAGCGCGTCGCCCGGGATTCCCGTGCTGTCATTGTTGCTGAGGAAGCCGGCAAGGTAGCTTCCGTCACCGGTAATCAGATCATCATCACCGACGACGGGAAGCTCGCGGAAAGCAAAAAGAAGATCAAACATGACCCGGAGAAGGGCATCCATGTTTATCAGGTCCGCAAATTCATGCGTTCGAACGCAGCCACCTGCATCAACCAGAAGATCCTGGTCAAAAAGGGTGATACCGTCAAAAAAGGCCAGACCATTGCTGATGGTCCCTGCACCCAGGGCGGCGAGCTGGCGCTGGGCCGCAATGTGCTCGTGGCCTTCATGCCGTGGAACGGTTACAACTTCGAAGACGCCATCCTCGTCAGCGAACGCGTCGTTAAGGACGACGTTTTCACTTCCATCCACATCGATGAGTTCGAGGTCGGCGCCCGCGACACCAAGCTCGGGCCCGAAGAAATCACGCGCGACATTCCTAACTTGGGCGATGAGGCGCTCCGGAACCTTGGACCCGACGGCGTCATTCGCGTTGGTGCAGAGGTGAAGCCGGGCGATATCCTGGTCGGCAAGATTACGCCCAAGAGCGAAACAGAACTCGCTCCCGAAGAGCGTCTGCTGCGAGCGATCTTCGGCGAGAAGGCTGCCGATGTGAAAGACACCTCGCTGAAGGTTCCTTCCGGCACCTACGGCATCGTGATGGATGTGAAGGTCTCGGCCAAGAAGGAGGCCGATCACGACGTCAGGACTTCTGCTACCGAAGAGAAGCGGCACGCCAAGGAGGTTGAAGAGGAACACAGGAAGAAGACCGACGAGCTGCGCGAGCAGCTTACCGAAGCCCTCAGCAATATCCTGCTGGGCGAAAAGATTCCTCTCGACGTGGTCAACAGCGAGACCGGCGAAATCATTATCCCCGCCAATCGAAAGATCACCAAGACACTCCTGCGCAAGCTGGCGCAGGTTTACGACCGCATCGAGATCGACCCGTCGCCGATCCGCAACAAGATCAACGAGATTATCGGCAGCTTCAAAAAGAAGTTCGACGATCTGCAAATGCAGTACGATGAAGAGCTTGAGCGCGCTGAGTCCGGCGAAGGCGTAGATAGTGGCGTCATCAAGTCGGTCAAAGTCTATATCGCCTCGAAGCGCAAGCTGTCGGTCGGTGATAAAATGGCCGGCCGCCATGGTAACAAGGGTGTCGTCGCCAAGATTGTGGCGGAGGAGGACATGCCCTTCCTGGCGGATGGAACGCCAGTGGACATCGTGTTGAACCCGCTGGGAGTGCCCTCGCGCATGAACGTTGGCCAGGTATTGGAAACGCACTTGGGCTGGGCGGCGAAACTGCTCGGCTTGAAGTTCGCTACGCCGGTATTCGACGGCATCAAGGAAAAGGACATTCGTGGTTACCTGAAAGAAGCCAAATTGCCGGAGCATGCCAAGATTCGGCTTTTCGACGGCCGCACAGGTGAGCCGTTTGATCAGGAGATCGTCGTTGGGTTCATTTACATGATGAAGCTCGGCCACTTGGTGGCGGACAAGATTCATGCCCGGGCAGTCGGGCCTTATTCCCTGGTTACCCAGCAACCGCTGGGCGGCAAGGNNGGCGGCCAGCGCTTCGGCGAAATGGAGGTTTGGGCCATGGAAGCCTACGGGGCTGCCTACACGCTCCAGGAGTTGTTGACGGTCAAATCCGACGACGTCCAGGGGCGCACCCGGATATACGAGAGCATCGTGAAAGGCGACAACAGTCTGGAGGCCGGCATTCCGGAGTCGTTCAACGTGCTTGTGAAGGAAATGCAGTCGCTGGGACTTGATGTGAGGGTGGGTTACTCCAATCCGGTGGACCAGCCTGCTGAACCCATTCAGGCCTTAACCGCCGTTTAACTGAGATAGTAGTTTTAGTGCGAGACAATTCGCTCCAACGATCCATTGTATGATTAGCTCTAAAGAAAGCGCCCGAGAGTTGCTCGGTTTGGAAAAGGTCAACCAGGTGGAGTACGTCGCGATTTGCGTCGCGTCGCCTGACGCCATCCGGTCCTGGTCCAAAGGGGAAGTCAAAAACCCCGAAACCATCAACTACCGCACGTTCAAACCGGAAAAGGGCGGCCTGTTTTGCGAACGCATTTTCGGTCCGGTCAAGGACTGGGAATGCTCGTGTGGCAAGTTCAAGCGCATTAAGCATCGCGGGGTCATCTGCGACCGCTGCGGGGTGGAAGTGACGCTGGCCCGCGTTCGCCGCGAGCGGATGGGGCACATCGAACTGGCCGTGCCGGTTTGCCATATCTGGTTCTTTAAGTGCATGCCCTCGCGCATCGGACTGGTGCTCGACATGACCGCCCGCAATCTCGAACGGGTGATTTACTACGAAGACTACATGGTCATCGATCCCGGCTCGACCCCGCTCAAACAGAATCAGCTCTTGAGCGAGCATGAGTATCGCGAGGCCCGGGAAACCTACGGCCCCGACGCGTTTCTCGCCAAGATGGGCGCCGAAGCGGTGCGCGAAGGCCTGGCGAAAGTGGACCTCGGCAAGCAGATCGACTACTTGCAGACGGCCATGACCGAAACCAAGAGCAAGCAAATCCGCAAGAAGATCGCCAAGCGCATCAAGTTGCTCCAGGGTCTGCAGTCTTCCAAGGGCCGTCCCGAATGGATGATCCTTACGGTGCTTCCGGTCATCCCGCCGGACCTGCGCCCGCTGGTGCCGCTGGAAGGCGGTCGCTTTGCCACTTCCGATCTCAACGACCTTTATCGCCGAGTCATCAACCGGAATAACCGGTTGAAAAACCTGCTCCAGCTCAAGACGCCGGAAGTCATCATCCGCAACGANNAACGAAAAGCGCATGCTGCAGGAAGCCGTTGACGCGCTGTTCGACAACGGTCGTCATGGCCGCGCAGTGACCGGGGCCGGCAATCGTGCCTTGAAATCGCTCAGCGACATGCTCAAAGGAAAGAGCGGGCGCTTCCGCCAGAACCTCCTAGGCAAGCGCGTGGACTATTCGGGCCGTTCGGTCATCGTCATTGGCCCTGAACTCAAGCTCCACCAATGTGGTTTGCCCAAGAAAATGGCGCTCGTCTTGTTCGAGCCCTTCATCATCCGCCGCCTTAAAGAATTGGGCTATGTCCACACCGTGCGGTCCGCCAAGAAGCTCATCGAGCGCCAGACCACCGAGGTATGGGACATTCTTGAGGAAGTGACCCGTGGCCATCCCGTGATGCTCAACCGCGCCCCCACTTTGCACCGCTTGTCGGTGCAGGCGTTCGAGCCGCAGCTTATCGAGGGCGAGGCCATTCGCATCCACCCGCTGGTCTGCACCGCGTATAACGCCGACTTTGATGGAGACCAAATGGCCGTCCACGTGCCGCTGTCCGTCGAAGCGCAATTGGAAGCGCGCCTGCTCATGATGGCGCCCAACAACATCTTCAGCCCGTCCAGCGGCCGACCGATTATTACGCCGACGCAGGATATCACGCTGGGCTGTTTCTACTTGACGGCCGAGCCGCGGACGCCGGCGCCGGCTGATCCGAGGCAATTGAAACTGTTCGGCTCGAAGACCGAAGTCGTGTTCGCTTTCATGGATGGCGCAGCGAAGACCCATGAGCGGATTCGCCTCGCGAATCCTGATTTCGGCAAGAAGACTGAGTTCGGTGATCCCAACAAAAAGGTTATTGAAACCACGGTGGGCCGGGTGTTCTTCAGCGAAATCTGGCCGGAAGAACTGGGTTTCCCCAACAAGTCCGTCAAAAAGAGCGAGCTCGGCGACCTCATCTGGAGGTGTTACAAGATTTGCGGCCACGACAAGACCGTGGCCATGCTCGACAAGCTCAAGGAGCTTGGCTTCCGCGAGGCCACGCGCGCCGGTGTGTCCATCGGCATCGATGACATGATTATTCCCAAGGAAAAGGATCAGGAAATCGACGCCGCCCAGAAACAAATCAGAGAAGTCGAGAAGCAGTATCGCAAAGGCGTTATTACCCCCGGCGAACGCTACAACAAGATCATCGACATCTGGACGCACTGCACCGATCAGATTGCCAACGTCATGTTGAAGACGCTCGACTACAATCACGGCAAGAAGGAGTATAACCCCGTCTCGCTCATGGTCGATTCGGGCGCGCGCGGCAACCGGCAGCAGGTCCGCCAGCTCGCCGGCGTGCGCGGCCTTATGGCCAAGCCATCCGGCGACATCATCGAGAAGCCGATTCTCTCCAACTTCCGCGAGGGGCTCACGGTGCTCGAGTACTTCATTTCGACCCACGGCGCCCGCAAGGGTTTGGCCGACACCGCGCTCAAGACCGCCGACTCGGGTTACATGACCCGCAAGCTGGTGGACGTGGCGCAAGACGTGATTATTCGCGAGGATGATTGCGGCACGACTAACGGCATCTGGGTTCAGGCTATCTACGAAGGCGAAGACAAGGTGGTCAAGCTGAGTGACCGCCTCGTGGGCCGCTTTTCATGCGACGACGTCCCGAACCCGCAGAAGCCGAAGGAGTTGCTTGTTAAGGCGAACGAAGAGATTGACGAGGTCAAGGCCCGGCTTATCGACAACGCGGACATCGAAAAGGTCAAAATCCGTTCGGTGCTGACCTGCGAAAGCAAGCACGGGGTGTGCGTCTATTGCTACGGCCGCAACCTGGCCACGGGCTCCCGGGTGAAACTGGGCGAAGCCACCGGTATCATCGCTGCCCAATCCATCGGCGAGCCGGGCACGCAGCTTACCATGCGCACGTTCCACATCGGCGGCACTGCGTCGGCGGTGTTCAAGGTGCCGCAGGTCAAGGCCAAGCACGACGGCACCATGCGCTACAACGATTTGCGCCTGGTTGCGCTGGAAGACGGCAAGAACCACATCGTCCTCAACAAGAACGGCAGCGTTTCCATTCTCGCGGACGACGGGCGTGAGCTGGAGCAACACACAGTCGTCATCGGGGCGGTCATTTCCATCGCCGATGGGGCCAAGGTTAAGAAGGGCGACATCTTCGTTCAGTGGGACCCTTATAACGTGCCGATCCTCTCTGAGAAAGCCGGCAAAGTGAAGTTCCTCGACATCATCGAAGGCGTCACTATGAAGCAGGAGACGGACGAAACCACCGGCCAGGAAGCCATGGTCGTCATCGAACACAAGGAGGATTTGCACCCGCAGATCATCATCTGCGACGATAAAGGCGAGCCTTCGGCGAACTATCCGATTCCTTCCGGTGCGCACATCGTTGTGGCGGAAGGCGACAAGATTGTCGCGGGCACCCTGATGGCGAAGACGCCGCGCAAGACCTCGAAGACGAAGGACATCACCGGTGGTCTGCCGCGTGTGGCCGAGCTTTTTGAGGCCCGCCGGCCCAAAGACGCCGCGGAAATCTCCAAGATCGAGGGTATCGTGGACTTCGGCGCCAGCGTGCGTGGCAAACGCTGTATCGTCATCAAAGATCAGCAGACCGGCGTGGAAGAGGAGCATCTCATTCCCATCGGCAAACACGTCATCGTCTTTAAGGGCGACTACGTCAAGAAAGGCCAGCAACTCACTGAAGGCCCGATCGACCCGCACGAAATCCTCGACATCTGCGGCCCGCAGGAGTTGCAAGAGCACCTTGTAAACGAAGTCCAGGAAGTCTATCGGCTGCAAGGCGTCACCATCAATGACAAGCACGTCGAGACCATCGTGCGCCAGATGCTGCGCAAGGTTCGCATCACCGAGCCGGGCGACACCGGGTTCCTCTGGGGCGAGCAGATCGACAAGCTAGACTTCGAAGAGGAGAACCAGCGCGTTGAGAAGATGGGCGGCAAGCCAGCCGAGGCCCAACCAGTGCTGCTTGGCATCACCAAGGCCTCATTGGAAACCGAGAGCTTCCTGAGCGCAGCTTCCTTCCAGGACACCACCCGGGTGCTGACCGAAGCAGCGACCCGCGCCAAGGTCGATTACCTGCGTGGGTTCAAGGAGAACGTTATCATGGGCCACATCATCCCAGCGGGGACTGGCTTTGACTATCACCGTAAGGCGCGGCTCAAGCCGCTGGTCGAAATTAGCGAAGAAGAGCCCGAAGAGCCGAAGGCTCTGACTGCCAGCGAGAATCCGCTGCTGGCCTGACCCGCCATCACATTGATTAAAGGAAGGGCATCCGGGGAACCGGATGCCCTTTTGGTTCTAAAGCACATCAGATCAATAGGAATTTGAATCTCGCTAGAATTGTGCGTGTGTAGAATGAAAACGATGCTGACGCGAATCCTTGGGGTGCTGCTGTTCGGTGGGGCGGCTTACTTTGCCTGGGCGCGCCTGCCCGTCGCGTATCCGGCGGCCGTTAAGTTGAGTGGCGTCGCCCTGGTGTCGCGCTCCGCGCTCGATCGGGTGGCCCTGATTTACCTCGTAACCGGCGTCGTAGGTGGCTTTGGACTGGCATTGATTATATGGCCGGCGGGAGGGCGGTAAGAAGGCCTATGGGATTGGAAAGCCTTTTTCCGCTATTCCTTGTTCCGGCCCTTGAATGGGGGACCGTTTCCGGCTATTCTTGGTGCGTAAACAGACGGAAATAGTTGTTGCAACTGAAAAGCTGTCTGATATATTCCACGTTCCGTTTGCCCGGAAAACCTGGCCGCGCTTTCGCGGCAGTGGAGGGCACGGGAATTTAAAAGCGAATGCCGACAATTAATCAATTGGTCCGTAAGGGCCGTAGCAAACTCAAGCATAAGTCCAAGTCACCCGCCTTGGAGAACTCGCCCTTTCGTCGGGGCGTCTGTATCCAGGTGATGACGCGCACGCCCAAGAAGCCGAATTCCGCGATGCGCAAGGTGGCCAAGGTGCGCCTGACCAACGGCCATGAGGTCATTGCCTACATCCCGGATGAGGGCCACAATTTACAGGAGCACTCAATCGTGCTGGTGCGCGGCGGTCGCGTGAAGGATTTACCTGGTGTCCGATACCACATCGTGCGCGGGACGCTGGACGCCGCCGGCGTGGAGAAACGCCGCGTCAGCCGTTCGAAGTACGGCGTGAAGCGGCCCAAGCCAGGCTCCAAGCCCGCTGCCCCCGCTGCTGCCGCCGCCGCTGCCCCTGCGCCAGCCGCGTGACGCGCTTCAATAACCTCTTAACGATTTAACTCATTTAACACTTTAAGGAACACATGTCACGACGTCGTCGAGCAGTCAGTCGGCCCATCATCAAAGACGCGAAATTCAACAGCACGTTGGTTACGCGCCTGGTCAACACGGTCATGCAAGGTGGCAACAAGAGTGTGGCGCAGCGGATTGTCTATGGCGCCTTCGATCAGCTCATTGCCAAGAACCCAGCCACCAACCCGCTGGAAGTCCTGCAGCGGGCGGTCGATAACGCCAAGCCCCGCCTCGAGGTCAAGGCTCGGCGGGTAGGGGGCGCGACCTATCAGGTGCCGCTGGAAGTGCCGACGGACCGCCAATTCTCGCTGGCGCTGCGCTGGGTGGTGGATTTCGCGGATGCGCGCAAAGGGGTTCCGATGAAGGAAGCCTTGGCGACGGAGATTCTGGAGGCCTACCAGGGCCAGGGCAACGCGATCCGCAAGCGCGACGAGGTTCACAAGATGGCGCAGGCCAACAAGGCCTTTGCCCATTTCCGCTGGTAATCATTTTTAGCCTAACGCCCCGAGGGCCGAAGCGACCCGGGGCGTTTTTATTTTCAACCGAAGATCCCTACATGGAAACAGTACTGGAAACAAAGAAATCGGCGAAGGCCAAAGGGGCGAACCTGCCCCACCGCCAATATCCGATGGAGCGCACGCGCAACATCGGCATCGCCGCGCATATTGATGCCGGCAAGACCACTACAACTGAGCGCATCCTATTTTACACGGGGCTCATTCACAAGATGGGCGACGTGGACGACGGCAACACAGTGACCGACTGGATGGAGCAGGAGCGCGAGCGCGGCATTACGATTACCTCCGCGGCAACCACCTGCTATTGGACCCAGAAGGACGACGGCAGCTATAAGGCATTCCTCGGCCAGCCGCACCGGATTAATATCATTGATACCCCAGGGCACGTGGATTTTACCGCCGAAGTCGAGCGCTCCATGCGCGTTTTGGACGGCGCGGTGGCGGTGTTCTGCGGCGTGGCCGGCGTGCAACCGCAATCGGAGACAGTGTGGCGGCAGGCGACCAAGTACAAAGTCCCCCGCATCGCCTTCATCAACAAGATGGACCGTACCGGGGCCAACTTCGAGAATGCGCTCAACGACATGCGCAAGAAGCTCGGCGCCTACGCTTACCCGATCTTCCTGCCTATCGGCAAAGAGGATTACTTCACCGGCGTCGTTGACGTCGTGAATCAAAAGGCGATTGCCTATGACCCGAGCGACGATACCGGCCTGAAATACGAGGTCACCGACATCCCCGCGGAGCTCAAAGATTCTGCCAAGGCGGCGCTCGCGGAGCTGATCGACGCGGTTTCCAACAAAGACGACAAGATTGCCGAGCTGGTCATCGAGAACAAGCCGATTGCCCCGGAAGTGCTGAAAGCGGCCATCCGGCGTTTGACCTGCAAAATCGAGTTGGTTCCCGTGTTGTGCGGCTCGGCTTTCAAGAAGCGCGCCGTCCAGCCGCTGGTCGATGCGGTCGTCGATTACCTGCCGTCCCCGCTCGATGTGCCGGCTGCCGTCGGCATCGTCCCGGGCACCGAGGAGAAGGTTGAAGTTCCTTCCGATGACAACGCGAAGTTCTGTTCCCTGGCGTTCAAGCTGTGGACTGACCTTTACGTGGGCAAGCTGGTGTTCTTCCGCGTGTATAGCGGCCGGCTGAGCAAGGGCGATGTCATTTACAATCCGCGCACGCGCAAACGCGAGCGCGTCAGCCGCGTCATGATGATCCAGGCCGACAAACGGATCGATGTGGAGACAACTTTTGCCGGCGATATCGCCGCGCTGGTGGGCTTGAGAAACATTACCACCGGCGACACGCTTTGCGACGAGGACTTCGATGTCATGCTCGAGCCCCCGACCTTCCCGGAGCCCGTTATCTCGATGGCGGTCGAGCCGAAGACCAAAGCCGACCGGGAGAAGATGGGCGAGGGCCTGCAGCGCCTGGCGGAAGAAGACCCGACTTTCCGTTGTTTCACCAACGAGGACACCGGGCAGCTTATTATTGCGGGCATGGGCGAACTGCATCTGGAGATTATCCGCGACCGTTTGTTCCGCGAATTCAAAGTGAGCGCCAATGCGGGCGCGCCGCANNATTCGCCAGTCTGGCGGTAAAGGCCAATACGGCCATGCCTGTATCACGCTGGCGCCCAATGCGCGCGGCAAGGGTGTCGAGATTGAGAACAAGATCGTCGGCGGCGCTATTCCCAAGGAATACATCTCGCCGGTGATCGACGGCATTGAGGAGGCCATCAAGGGCGGCGTGCTGGCGGGCTACCCGGTGGTGGACGTCAAGGTGGCGATCGTCGATGGCACATACCACGAAGTCGATTCCAGCGAGCTGGCCTTCAAAATGGCCGGCATATTCGCTTTCAAAGAAGCGGCCAAGAAGGCCAGCCCGATCCTGCTCGAGCCCATCATGAAGGTGGAGGTCACCACGCCCGACGAGTACCAGGGCGATTTGCTGGGTGACCTGAACCGGCGCCGCGGCAAGATCACCCAGATCGAGGCCAAAGACTCCTCGACGATTCTGACGGCGGAAGTGCCGCTGGCCGAGATGTTCGGTTACGCGACGGCGATCCGTTCGCTATCCAAAGGCCGCGCCGCGTACTCGATGGAGCCCTTCCGCTTCGAGCCGGTGCCCAACAGCATCGTCGCTGGCATCCTGGACAACGCCAAAGGCAAGCCCGCCGCTCGCGCCTGAGCGGTCGGCTACTTACCGGCGGCTTTGGCCTTTTCGTATTCGGCGCGTGCCTTGGGCAGTTCGGCCTTGAGGCTCTGGATGCGCTGCCCGTTGAGCGGGCGCGTGCGCAGCAGCTCTGCCGTCTCCTCCTCGCTTGCCTTGGCCTCGGGCCTCTCCTATGCTCGGCGGCAGTTGTGCTATGAATAATCCAATCCGCTTCAAATTGTTCCTGATGATGGTGCTGGAGTTCTTCATTTGGGGGTGTTGGCTGCCGCTGATTTATGGCTACCTGCCCAGTCTCCAGTTTACTCCTGGGGAACAGTCGTGGATTCTGAATACCTTCCCGATAGCGGCGATCGTTGGCATGTTCTTCAGCAACCAATTTGCCGACCGCCATTTTGCCGCCGAGAAGTTCCTCGGGTTCAGCCATCTCGTCGGCGGCCTGGCGATTCTGCTGCTGGCCTTCACGCGGTCTTTCTGGCCCTTCTTTGGGCTGATGTTCCTGCACTGCCTGCTTTACGTGCCAACGCTTTCCATCGCGAACTCGGTGGCGTTCGCTAACATGAAGGACCCGAAAAAGGAGTTTGGCCTGGTGCGCGTAGGCGGTTCGATCGGGTGGATTCTCGCGGCCTGGCCGTTCACCTTCATCCTGGTGGATTGGGACAAGGTCCACGCCGCCAACCCGCAGGGACTGGGGCATTGGCTCGGCATCGTCCTTAGCTCGGGCCTGACTGGCGCAGCGCTGCAGTCGGCCACGCGCTGGACTTTCATTGTGGCTGGGATCGTGTCGCTCGTGCTGGCGGCCTACAGCCTGACCTTGCCGCACACGCCGCCAAAGAAGGTGGAGAGCGGGGCCGACCGCTTTGCCTGGCTGGAAGCGGTTAAGCTCCTCAAGCACCCGTTTGTGTTGCTGCTTTTGATCGTGACGTTTGTGGACTCATTCGTGCTTTACAGTTATTTCAACTGGACCGGCGTGTTTTTGGGGACCAGCGCTGGCGCGGGCGGAGTGGGCATTCCGGGCAACTGGATCATGCCGGTGATGAGCCTTGGCCAGGTGGCGGAGATGCTCACCATGCTTGTCCTGGGCGCGACCCTTAAGCGGCTTGGCTGGCGCTGGACGATGGTCATCGGCATTCTCGGCCATTCGGCGCGCTTCGCGGTGTATGCCTTCTTTCCGAATGCACCGGCGGTCATTGTGATCCAGTTGCTCCATGGCATTTGCTACGCGTTCTTCTTCGCGACGGTTTACATCTTCGTGGACGAGTATTTCCCGAAAGATGTGCGGGCCAGCGCGCAAGGGTTGTTCAACGCCGTAATCCTGGGGATTGGCGCGTTGGTCGCAAATACCGTCTGCCCTTTCCTGATGCAGCGGCTCTTCACGCACGACGGCATCACTAACTACCGAGGCCTGTTCCTCGTGCCGATGGCGGCGGCAACCTTAGGCGCCATCGCGCTGGCCTTGTTCTTCCGTCCGCCGGCAAAGATGCAATCTGCGCCGGTGAAGGATGCCGCGGTGGCAGCATAGCCCGAGCATTTCACACCTGCGTAGCCGCTGACGTCAGTCGGCGCCATTTTCAGTGCCGAGAGAATGCGCCTACTGACGTTGGCGGCTACAGGCTGTTGGCGAATTGTGCGAGGTATAGACTAACCGGGTTAGGGAGAAGCTGTGTTTCTTTTCCGTCCGGCGTTCTGGACTGGGGAGTTGGACGGTGCCTCAGGACGATGGCGCGATTGTGTCCGCGCTACGCTGCGTCCGCAAGCTTCCGCACGCTCTCGTTTGACGGCAACTCCCGGAGCATCTGCTCCACGGCCTTTGCTTGGCCGGGCAGGACTAAATCCGGCGCAATTTCGCTGAGCGGTTGCAGCACGAAACGACGTTGGTGGGCACGGGGATGGGGCAGGGCAAACTCGCTGATCGCGCGCGTCTCGCTGCCGAAAGCGATCAGGTCGAGGTCCAGCGGGCGCGGCTCGTTCAAGACCTTCTTGGGCTGGCGCCCGAATTCTCTTTCGAGAGCCTGTAGTTTGGCGAGCAACGACTCCGGCGTTTCCCTTGGCCGCGGCACGAGCCCGACAACCGCGTTCACAAAAGGCGGCGAGCCGGGCGGACAATCCACGGGCGTGGTCTGCCAAAGCGAAGACCGCAGCAAGGGCCTGTCAGATAATTCCTCCAAGCGCTCCATCCCCCGCAGAATGTTCAGCCGGGAATCACCCCAATTGGATCCCAGTGCTACGATGGCCAACTCCCCGACTTTAGACTTCAGACTTTGGACTTTAAACTTCACTTAAGTCCGAGCACGTCCTGCATGTCGTAGAGACCGGGCTTTTGCGGCACCACCCACTGCGCGGCCCGCAACGCTCCATTGGCGAAAGTCTCGCGAGTCGAGGCCCGGTGCGTGAGTTCAAGGCGCTCGCCCACCCCCGCAAAAATCACCGTGTGATCCCCCACCACATCGCCGCCGCGCAGCGAATGCACGCCAATCTCCTCCGCGGTGCGCTCGCCTACAATGCCGGCGCGGCCATGACGCACGACCTGGTCGAACTGCTGCTGGCGGACCCCGGCCAGGATTTCGGCCAGCGTCCTGGCGGTCCCGCTCGGGGCATCGCGTTTCAGGCGGTGGTGCATCTCGACGATTTCCAAATCAAAGCCCGGCCCCAAAATCTCCGCCGCCTTGCGGGTCAGCCAGAATAGCGTGTTGACGCCGGTGGAGAAGTTCGAGGAAAGGACGATGGGTATTTGCGATTGGCAATTTGCAATCTGCCTTTTCCCCTCATCCGAATGGCCGGTCGTCCCGACGACCATCGCCTTCTTGTGCGCCGCGCAGAGTGTCGCGATGCCCGGCGTAGCGCTGTGTGAGCTGAAGTCGATAACCACATCTCCCAGCCCGATGACTGACCCCAAGTCGTCGCCCTGGTCAATCTGTCCGACGATTTGCACTTCGGGATGATGGGCGGCGCAAGCGACAAGCGCGTGCCCCATGCGGCCATTGGAACCGGTGATAATGAGCTTGGTCATAGGTGATGCGTGAAACGTGAAACGTGAAACGTGATGCCGGAGCTCACGAATCACGTTTCACGTTTCACGTTTCATTACAGCACTCCGACTGCCTTCATGGTCGCCCGCAAGACCTCGCGGTTCTTCGCGCTCATCGGCACCAGTGGCAGGCGATACTCTTCTTCGATTTGACCCATCATCGCCAGCGCGGCTTTCACCGGCACCGGGTTGGTCTCGATGAACAGGTCCTTGAACAGCGGATAATACTTCTGATGGAGCCGCAACGCCGCACCGGTTTTGCCGGCGGCATAGGCTTGGACCATCTGCACGACCTGGCGCGGGATGACGTTCGTAGCCACGCTGATGACTCCTTGCGCGCCGACCGCCATGAATGGCAAGGTCAGCGAATCGTCGCCGCTCAGGATCACGAAGCGAGGGCCAAGCGCCGCGCGTAACTGGCTCACGCGGTCCGCGTTGCCGCCCGCTTCCTTGATGCCGACGATGTTCTTGCACTCCTGCGCCAGGCGCTTGACCGTGTCCACGCCTATCTCGACGCCGCAGCGGCCGGGAATGCTGTAGAGCAGAATCGGCAAGCGCGTGCCGCGCGCCACCTCGCGGAAATGCTGGAACAAGCCTTCCTGGGTCGGCTTGTTGTAATACGGCGCCACCTGGAGCGAGCCGTCGGCCCCAACCTTCTCGGCGTGTTCGGTCAAGTAGATCGCTTCGCTGGTGGAATTGCCGCCCGTGCCGGCGATCACCTTGGTCTTGCCAGCAGCAAACTTCACCGACAGCGCGATGATTTGGATGTGCTCTTCGTAATCAACCGTCGGCGATTCACCCGTGGTGCCGACCGGCACGATCCCGTCCACCCCGGCCCTGACCTGAATGCGGATCAAGCGCTCAAGCGCAGCCTCGTCAATCTTGCCCTTCTTAAAGGGCGTCACAATCGCAGTGTAAGTTCCAGTAAACATGTTAAATCTCAATCCTTCCTTCGAATACGAACTCGGCGGGGCCGCTCAGCCGCACGTCCGCAAACTCACCATGGCTTTCCTTGAAGCTGACCTCAAGCTGGTCGCCGCCCTGGACTTGAACTTTTACGGGGGAAGTGAAGCCGTGCAGACGCGCCGCAATCAATGCCGACGCGGTCACGCCGGTGCCGCAGGCCAGCGTTTCGCCTTCCACTCCGCGCTCGAACGTCCGCACCCGGATGTGGCTCGGCCCGAGCCGCTGCACGAAATTCACGTTGGTGCCTTTTGGGCCGAAGTGCGGGTGGCGGCGGATTTCAGGGCCGAGCTGCAGCACCATCGCCCGGTCGGCGTCGGGCACGAACAGCACCGCGTGCGGCACGCCCGTGTTGATCGAATGAATCGCCTGGCCGCCCACCGAGAACGGCACATCCTGGTTGAGCCGCAAATCCTTCGGCGGGGTCAGGCTGACCGTGACCCGGTCGCCTTGAAAACTCGCCGTGATGATGCCCGCCTCGGTTTCGAACGAAAGACCCTGGCTGATGCCGGTCAGCCGTTGCACAAAGCGCGCGAAGCAGCGCGCGCCGTTGCCGCACATCTCGCCGCCGCTGCCGTCGCTGTTATAGAATTCCCAGGCCCAATCCGCTTTCCCCGAACCAGACGGTGCCAGCAGCACGACGCCATCCGCTCCGACGCCGCGATGCCGGTCGCAGAGGCGCACGACTTGGTCGCGGGACAGCTTGATCTTTTGTGCCCGGTTATCGATAAGCACAAAATCATTGCCCGCGCCGTTCATCTTGGTGAAATCAAGAACCATCGGGATAAAGGGTAATGTGACGTGGCACTGGTGTCGAGGGGCGAGTGCGAGGACGTGAAATGTGAAGCGTGAATTAGTGGAGGTGATACTGCTCGATGAAGGCGCGCGGGGCTGCGGCGGGCGGTGTCCTATTTTGAGACGGTGGAGGAGGCCGTCTATGGTACCAGGGTAGTACCAGGGAGGTACCAGAGTAGTGCCAGTGCAGGGCTGGGGTAGAAGGTGTGTAAACCGCCTATTACGTTATCGGAAATGCTTATACTCCTGCGATTGCGGCGGGGTGAGGCTCGACTTCGGTCTAGCGGCTGCGTATCTTTGGGCCATGCGAGCCGCCTTGAAGGATTTGCCACCGCTGGTCCTTGCTTCTGCTTCCCCGCGACGGGTGGAATTGCTGCGCCAGTTGACCCTCCAGTTCAAGGTCGTGCCGGGCGACGTGCCGGAAATCCATCACGAGCAATTGACGGCACGCGAGCTCGCCCAAATCAACGCCTACCGCAAAGCACGCTCCGTGGCTAAGAAGTTTCCCGATGCGCTGGTGCTGGGAGCCGACACCCTCGTTTATCTGGATACCACCCTGTTCGGCAAGCCGCCCACACTCGCAGCGGCGTATCAGATGCTGGAAAAGTTGCAAGGCCGCACCCACCAGGTGATCACCGGCATTTGCCTGCTGCACCTGCGCCAGCATCACCAGGCCGTGTTCGCCGAAAGCACCGCCGTTTCGTTTCGTCCCTTGGACGCCGTGACCATCCGGCGATACCTCAGCCGGGTGAATCCGCTCGATAAAGCCGGCGCCTACGCGATCCAGGAGGAAGGCGAATTGATTGTCGAGAAGATCGTCGGTTCCTACACCAACGTCGTCGGGTTGCCTGTGGAACGGCTCCGTGCCGAGCTGGCATCCTGGTCCGCAAAGTGAGAGACGGTCCTCGCCCCTCACGTTTCACGCATCACGCATCACGTTTCACACCCCGCTCAGCTCCTGCCAAAGATAAACGCCCATCAACTGCCCCTTCGCAAAGCAGTCCAGATCGAACTTCTCGTTCGGGGAGTGCGCGTTGTCGTCGGGCAGCGCCAGGCCGAGGAGCAGCGAGTCGGCGTGGAGGATCTTCTTAAACTGGTTAACAATGGGGATGGAGCCGCCTTCGCGGATCAGCACCGGCTCACAGCCGAAGGCCGACTTCAGCGCGCGCAAGGCTGCCTGCGCCTGTGGGCTGGTGGGCGACACCAAATAAGGCTCCGCCCCGTGGCCTTCCGTGATTTCCAGGCGCACCGTCGGCGGGCAGAGCTTCTTCAGGTGTTGCCGGATCCGCTTTATGACCTTCGCCGGGTCTTGATCGGGCACCAACCGCACCGTGATCTTGGCGCGCGCCCAGGCGGGCACGATCGTTTTGCTCCCTTCGCCCTGATAGCCGCTGGTGAGTCCGTTGATCTCGAAGGTTGGCCGCGCCGAGCGTTGTTCGTGCGGGGTGAAACCGCGTTCGCCGAACAGCTTCGGCACCCCGAGCAGCCTCTGATAATCACGGGCTTTGAACGGCAGCCGCGCAAACTGCTTCCGTTCGTAGGCGGACAAGGGCTGGACCCCGTCATAAAAGCCGGGGATGGCCACACGGCCATCCTTATCGCGCAGTTTCCCCAGCAATTGGCACAGCGCCATCGCCGGGTTATCCACCGTCCCGCCAAAAATACCGGAATGCAGATCGCGCGCCGGGCCGTGCAGCGTGACCTCGAAGCTGGCGATTCCCCGCAATGCGTAGGTTAACGCCGGGTGCTTCGATGACGGCATGCCCGTGTCGGAGATGACGACCGCATCGCAGTCCAGCTCCGCACGGTGTTCCAGCAGAAAGGCTGCCAGGCTGCCGCTGCCGACCTCTTCCTCGCCTTCAATGACGAAAGTAATATCACACGGCAGCGGGGTCCCAGTCTTGAGATAGGCCTCGACCGCTTTGAGGTGCGCCAGGGCTTGGCCTTTGTCGTCGCTCGTGCCGCGGCCGAAGAGCACCCCGTTGGCGACGCGCGGCTCGAACGGCGGCGATTTCCAGAGATCCAGCGGCTCCGCCGGCTGCACATCGTAATGGCCATAGACCATGAAGTGCGGACGAGTCGCGCCGTTTGATTTGGCGCGCGGCGTCTTTGCCACGACAATCGGGTTGCCCTTTGTGGCGCATAGCCGCGCTTCCAGACCGATGGCCCGGCAATGTTCGACGAGCCACTCCCCGCAGGAGCGCAAATCCCCGCGATGTTGCGGCTGCGCTGAAACGCTGGGAAACCGCACATACTCGCAGAGTTCGGCGACGGCGCGCGACTGGTTCTTCTTCAGGTAGTCAATGACAGCTTGCATTGCGGCGTTCTAGCAGGGAACGTCACGGTATGCAATCATTGCCAACTGTTCTGCTGAGGCCGGGCGAAGCCGACCGTATCCTGGCCGGCCATCCGTGGCTTTATCATGGTTCCGTGCTCCGACTTACGCAGCCTGCGGCCGATGGCGAACTCGTGCAGGTCAAAGATCATCGCCAACGCTTTCTCGGGACGGGCTTCTATAACTCGCGGTCGAAGATCAACGTCCGTGTTCTCTCCCCGGACCGAATCGAGCCGAATCAAGCCTTCTTCGAAGAGCGGATACGGACCGCTTTAGCCGTCCGGCAGCGGCACATGCCGTCCGCCACCTCCTTTCGCGTCGTTAACGCCGAGAGCGATTTCCTTAGCGGGCTCATTGTCGATAAGTATGAGGATGTGCTGGTCGTCCAGATTTCCTCACTCGGCATGGACCAGCGGAAGCCGATCATTGTCGCGGCGCTGCAGGCGATCTT
>PLZQ01000214.1:0-24228 GCA_003152225.1 Limisphaerales bacterium
GGCTCAGGGGACTACCCTGAGGCTATCCTGAGCCTACCCTGAGGCTACCCTGAGGCTATCCCGGGGCAGCCTTGCCGCGGGCCCGACCGCAGTTGGTAGCGGGGAATCAGTCTCAACCAAGCCGCGTTTTCCTTGGGCCATGGCCCGGAATCGGAGATCACAGCCGGCTCGGACGCCCCCAATTCCGCGCAAAACCCTAGTTCTCACGTGCAAGCATTTGGGGATGCGGCTCAGCGGGTCCTATTCACCTGCCCCTCACAAGTGGTTGTTGGTGAATGATTTACGCCTTAACTAAGTGCCATTCGTGTCAGTTCTCACTTTTGACACTTTCGGGCAACAAACCGGGGGCGAAGCCGAAAGGCGATGCTGAAAAGCTGAAACCGGAAGGCGTCCCTGGGCGCGACCGCCTCGGCGAGACGGCCCTACCTTGCGGGGCTGCGCGCTGAGGTGGCGGCGGTGAGCATGGGCGGTCCGCCCTGGATTGAGGGCGAGTGAACGTTGGGTAGCTGTGTGCGAGCGTCGCTCAGTTGCCGCCTGCACGTTTTGCAGATTCGTTCAGGCGT
This sequence comes from Limisphaerales bacterium, assembly GCA_003152225.1. GTDB lineage: Bacteria > Verrucomicrobiota > Verrucomicrobiia > Limisphaerales > UBA8199 > PALSA-1440. The sequence continues at coordinate 564 of PLZQ01000214.1, forward strand.
GTTAACCTCTGATCCATGACCACCACCATCCATGAAATCGCCCCCGACTTGTTTCGGCTCTCCATTTATGTTCCGGACTTCGACATGCAGTTCAATCATTTCCTCGTGCGCGACGAGGAACCGCTGCTGTTTCACGCGGGGTTCAAGGGGATGTTCCCGGCCTTGCGGGAAGCCGTCGGCACACTGATTGATCCTGCGAAACTCCGGCATATCGCCTGGAGTCACTTTGAATCCGACGAATGCGGCGCGCTCAACGACTGGCTGCAACTGGCGCCCCAAGCCCAGCCGGTCTGCACGCTCGTGGGCAAGCTGGTGAGCGTGGATGATTTCTCGATCCGCCCCGCGCGCGGCATGACGGCCGAAGATGTCCTGAGCACGGGCAAGTACCGCTACCGGTTCTATCGTTCGCCGCACATTCCGCACGGGTGGGATGCCGGGGTATTGTTCGAGGAAACGCGCAAGACGTTGTTCTGTTCCGACCTCTTTCATCATTTCGGCAACGTCGCGCCCGTGACCTCGTCGGACCTGATTGAGCCGACGCGGAAGGCGATGCAACAAATGCAGCAAGGCCCTTTGGCCGGCTACATGGTTTATACGCGACAGACCGAAGGGGTCCTCCGCTCGCTGGCCGACCTGAAGCCGGAGACGCTAGCCGTCATGCACGGCTCGTCCTATATCGGCCAGGGCGACCGACTGCTCGCCGGCTTGGCCGGAGTGATCAAGGAAACCTTCGATCGGGCTTGAGTGTCAGCCGCCTGATCTTCAGATAGAATCTGCCGCGATTGAGACGCGGTCATTGTTCGGGACTGATTCGTTCAAAATTCCGATTCCAGTTTCCCCACCACCTTCGGTTCCTTCACGAGTTGTCCTGCGACAGGATGAGCACTGAGTATGGCCCCAGTCCTACATTGGCTTGAAATGGCATTGCGTCTGCCGGGCCAGGGCTGGCCACGGTGTCGAAGCCCAGTTGGTTGCCGAAGTCTGCGCTGTAGCCCTGCCAGTCGCTGTTGAAGCGCACGCGCCACTGGCCCGCTCGCGGAAAACCGAGAGCATAGCTGCCATAACCGCCGTTGGCAAAATTCGCGACCACCACCACGTCGTCGCCGGGCCCGCCATTTTCCCAGCGATGGTAGCCGATCAGTTTATCCCGGTTATTGACGTGATGAACATTAATATGCTGGCCGCGGAGACCCCGCGTCTGGTTGAACCAGTTCCGTCGCAGCCGGATCAAGTCCCGGTAAAGCGCCTGGATCCCCGCGTAGGTTTTCAGTTTCGACCAGTCGAGCGGGACCGTATCGCGGAAGTATTTGTCTTCCAGAAACTCCTGTCCCTGAAAAATCATCGGGATGCCGGGCGCGGTGAACACGAGGGCCGCGCCGAGGGTGGAGCGTTTGCGGGAAAACCAGCTTCCCGGATTGCCCGGCCAAATCTCCTCCGGCACCCGTGAGTGACCATTCGCCACCTCGTCATGCGACTCGGTGTAAATCACCCTCCGCACCGCATCGCCGTTGTAACCATGGTAGAGCGCATCCTGCACGGCCCACATGTCGCGGTCGGCATCGTTCGCCGCGATGATGGCGTCCCGGATCGGATGCACAAAGCCAGCGTCCCACTGCGAGCCGAAGCCCGCGCCGCCGCTGCCGGTATCTTTCGTGATCCATTCGTTGTTCTGCAAATCCTCGGCCACGATGATTTTCCACGGCTGCGAGGCGCGGATGTCATTGTGGATCCATTGCAGCAGGCCCCAACCGTCCGGCAGATCCCGCCCCGCGACGCTGCGAATATTGCTGACCGAATCGAGACGCAGGCCATCCAGCCGGTACTTGTTCAGCCAGAACAGGGCGTTGTCGCGGATGTATTGGCGGACTTCGGGACGACCATAGTCGGGGCGGGTATCACCCCAATCGGTGTGCGCGCGGGAATTGTCATAAAAATATATTCCCCCGTTGTGGTCGCCATCCGACCAGCCGTCGAAACGCCACAGATCGAGGTCGCCCGGTCCGAAATGATTGTAAACCACGTCGAGAATCACGGCGATGCCCTGGGCGTGCGCTGCCTTGACAAACCGGTACAGACCCTGGGGTCCGCCCACCGCGCTTTCCACCGCGAACGGCTGCGCCGGGTTGTAGCCCCAGGAGTAATCCATGGGAAATTCGACCACCGGCATGATCTCAATGGCATTGGCGCCCAGATCGCGGAGGTAAGGCAGCTTCGGCACGATTTCGTCGAACGTGCCGGGACCGGTGCCGGGCGCGTCGTTGAAGGTGCCGACGTGCATTTCGTAGATCACCAGTTCATTCCACGGCGGCATCACAAAGCTGTCGCCCGCCCAGTCGAAGTTGGGATCGTGGATGATAGCATTGCCCGACGAGTTGACCACTTCGCTGGCGTAAGGGTTTTTGTGCCAGATCAGCGGTTGCGCTCCGTTGCGGATCACGAACTGGTATTCATCGCCAATGCCGGCTCCGGGCACTTCCACCGACCAATAGCCGTTGCCTTCGCTGGCGAACGGATTGGCCGAAGGGCTCCACTGATTGAAAGTTCCGGCAGCGCAGACACTCGAGGTGAACGGCGCCCAGACGCGAAACGCGACGCCGCCCGGAAACAGAATGGTGCCCATGCCCGGGCGGGTGGAGGGAGAGACGGCTTTTAAGGCAATTGGATTATTGGCAATCATTTTAGAGTTCTCCATTGCAAGCTACGTCCAAAATGGCGGGAAGCAAGGCAGTCAGCTCGGCGTAGGTCTCGACTGGGAGGTGCTTCAGCTCGTCCAACGAGGTCAGCAATGTGTCGAGCCTACCGCCAGAAGCAGGAGCCTCGTCGCTTCGACTGCTACGCATCGCCGGGCTTTTCAAGGGGTTGCTACCGGAGTCAATTAGCCTTTGGGTAGAGAGACTACCCAATTTGGGTAGCCTCTCTACCCACCATAGGGGTGACAGCGGTGGTAGTTCTGAGCCGTGTTTGGAGGGGGGGTGGGAAGACACCCTTCCCAATTTGGGAAGCCACACTTCCCACCATAAGGGTGAAGTGAGGATTTAGATCACTTTCGGCGCGCGCAATTGTCGGCCCACAACGGGCCACGCGCGCTGTTCACAACAAACACAACAACAAGAGAAAGGTAAGCAACATATGAAAATACAAGACATCCCACAGGTTGGAAAACTCGGTCTGACGGTGACGTCACGGGCCCGCAACGGGTTGGTGCGCCGCATCATCGGCGTCTGCCCGGCGCCGGTCGCAAATGCGGCGGACATTACGGCGCTGTACGCGGCTGAATTCGGCGCGGCACCCGCTGCGGGCAAGCGCCTGTTCATCCGGGCTAGCACGATGGGGGGCGAGTTCGAGAGCCTGCCGCGGCAGTTCCAAGCGCGAGTGCCGGCGGCCTGATGGTATGCCCGCCGCTGCCCCCTCACCTGCCCTAAAGGACATCCTCTCCCTCTCGGCGGAGGAGAGGGACGGGGTGAGGGCTTACCGTCACCACAGCAAACCTGCCGCTCCGCCACCCATGCGCGCCAAACTGACATTACAGCTTCTTAATCTCCTTGAGCTTCCGGGCCTCGGGCTTCGAGGCGTAGTAGCGGTCAAGGGGGTAGCAGCCGCTGACGAGGCCGTTGCGGGGGCCGGTGGTGCAGTCGCTAAAGGTGCGGCAGATAGATTTGGTGGCGAGGGTCCCCTGCCCTATCGCATCGGCCAGTATGCGCGGGTAGGAGAGCACCATCCGGCCGAGTCCAATGCTATCGGCCCAGCCATTACGCACGACGTGTTGCGCGACGTGAGGCAGATATTCCTGCAGGTAGCTGTAGGCGGTGCCGACCAACAGGAGGCTCGCAGGCGCGCGGGCCTTGAGCTGGCGAACCGCATTGATCTGCCGGGCGACGCCGACCAGCGGGTCTTCGGGCGGCTGGTAACCATCCGACGGCGGATAAGCCGCCGGCCGCTGGATGTGGGGATTATAGTAAGGAGAGCCGGCGCTGAGGTTGACGATCTTGACCCCGAGCTGCGCGCAGAGGTCCAAGAACTGGAACGTCTCGGCGAGGTCGTATTCGACCGGGTTGTGCTGGTTCACGCCGAAAGCATATCGATAAGGCAGGCAGCGGGAGAAATCATCGGGCACACCCGGACCGGGCTTTCCAGGCCGCGACGAAGCGGGGTCAGGCTTGAAGGGCACGGAATCGAAAGCGCTCAGCCGGACGCCGAACTCGATCTTATTCCCGCTGGCACGAATGGCGGCAATGATCTCCCGCAGCAGGCGGGTGCGGTTCTCGAAGGAGCCGCCGTATTTGCCGGGCCGCGTAAACGCGCTGAGGCATTCGTGCAGGAGGTAGCCGTGGCAGTGCTTGATGTCCACGAAGTCGGCACCCACGTCCCAGGCAACCTTCGCCGCCTTGACATAGTCCTCGACCAGCCGCTCCAGCTCGCTGTCGGTCCAGACCTGGGCATCGCTGGTGATCTTGAAGGTCCGGTCGAGGATGGGATGCCGATAGGCGACGCGGGGTTCGAGGCGGAACTTATCGTTGGGCTTGCAGAACCGGCCGGAGTGCGTCAACTGAAAGCCGATGACGAGATCGGCGGCGGTTCCGCAGCGGTTCTTGTGCGCGGCGACGAGCGTGTTGCGGAGTTTCGCCAGGTCGGCCTTGTTCTGTTCATTGATGATGAGCTGATTGGGATTGGCCCGGCCATCGGGCCGCACGGCCATAGCTTCCCCGCCGAAGATCAGCTTGGCGCCGCTCTCACCGAATCGTTGCCAGCGCCGGAGGACGTCGTCGGTCAAGCCGCCGCTGGTGGTGCCGTCCCACCCTTCCATGGGCTGCACGGCGTAGCGATTGCCAATGCCCTTGCCGTTGATGGAGGTCTGCCGGAGCGGCTGCGCTAGCGGCGAGGCGGACCCGGTGACGATGGCATCCTCGCAGGGCAATTCAATTCCCAGCGAGCCCACGTGAGCGCGAAACTCGGCAACGGTTTTCAGCGAGGGAATGCGTATCAGCTTAATAGGCTCGGCCATAGACTGGCCAAAAATGTGGTTGGCCGTGGCAGGGATGGCCAGACATATTTGCCATTTTCGATCATGCCAAATCGTGCTAGAATTGCGGCGGGTTACATGTCTATACCAATTGCATCCTTCCACGCCTTCAAACAGTCGCGGTGGTATCGACGCCTGTTGTGGGTGGGCGTGGCATTCCTGGTTTACGTGCTCGTCGGCTTCTTTGTGCTGCCGCCGATCATAAAGTCCCAACTGGTCAAGCGGCTCCCGGCCATCACCAAGCGGCAGGCGGCGGTCCGGCAGGTCAAGTTCAACCCGCTGGTCCTCTCGTTGACCATTCGTGGGCTGTCGCTCACCGAACCGGACGGGAAGGTCTTTGCGTCGTGGGAAGAGCTGTATGTGAACTTCCAGCTCTCCTCGCTGTTCCGCTTTGCGTGGACCTTCGCCGAGATCGGCCTCCAGCAGCCCTATGGACATGTGGCACTGTTCAAGGACGGGCAGTTCAACTTCGCCAACATGTTCGACGAGACTGCGCCGCTGCCGCCCAAGCCGGAGAAGCCCGGCGCCCTGCCGCGCGTGAATGTCTGGTGGCTGCACATTGATGAGGGCGCGGTCGCACTGGACGATGAGACCCACCGTCTGCCGCTGCATACGGACTTCCGGCCGATTAATATTTCGCTGACCAATCTGACCACCCGGGCCGGCAAGGGCAGCGTCTATTCGTTCGAGGCCAGCAGCGACTCTGGCCGGAGCTTCTCGTGGGCCGGCACCCTGGTGGTGCAGCCGTTTCAATCGCGCGGCCACTTCGAGCTGAGGGGCGGCGACCTCAGCAAATGGACCCCGGTGATGCGCGATTACCTGCGCTCGGAAATTACCGATGGCCGGCTCAACGTCCGCGCCGACTATGCGCTCGCCGCCGGCACCAATGGGTTCGACGCCACCCTTGCGCATGGCGCCATGGAGGTAGCCAGCTTAAAGCTCAAAGACCTGAATAACGGCGATATCGTGGCCACCCTGCCGTGGTTGTCCCTCCAGTCGTTGGATTTCGATCTGCGCGAGCGTAACCTGCACGTGAGCAAAGTGAGGATCGCGCGCTGCACCAGCATTGTCCGCATCGAAAAGGATGGCGCGCTCAATTTCGACCGGCTCCGGGAACCCCTCGCCGCAAAGCCCGCGCCCACGAACACGCCTCCGGCCTTGCCTTCCGCTCCGTGGACCGTAGCGGTGGACGACTTCACCCTTAATGACGGGGCCATCTCGTTTGCCGACCTGAGCCGGCACAGCCGATTTGAAATCACCCTCAAGCCAATTCGGGTCCACCTGCAGGGCGTCACAACGCGCCCGGACTCTGACGCAGCAGCTTACGAATTCAGCATTCCGACCGAAGCCGGGGAGCGGGTCTCCGGCAGCGGCACATTTTCCATCGCACCGCTGCGTTCCGCCGGGGAGGTCAAGCTGGCCGGCCTGGAGCTCAAGAAGTATGCACCCTATTTCGAGGACAACCTGCGGGGTGAGGTTCTCGCCGGGAAACTCGATGCGGGAGCGCAATACCGGCTTGCCGGCACCGCCAACGCGCCGCTGGTCACCGTCTCGAACGCCGGCGTCGCTTTGACGGGCTTCCAGCTCAAAGCGGCGGACACCGGGGAGACTATTGTCGTCATTCCGTCCTTCTCTGTCGAGAGAACGGAAGCCAGCCTCGCCGACCGCCGGATAGAGGTGGGCCTGGTCAAGTCCAGCGGCGGTTCGATCCTTGCGCGGCAGACGAAGGACGGGAAGGTCAACCTCCTCGGGCTGTTGAATCTGCCGGCGGCGAAGCCCGCCGACACCAATATCCCCGCGCCGGCCGCACCGCCGTGGACCGTGCTCCTTAAGGAGATTGCCTTCGACGGTTACGCCATCAAGCTGGAGGACCAGAAGCCGCTCCAGCCGGCGGCGTTGAGCCTCGACCAGCTCGCTTTTAACGTGAAGGGGCTGAGCACCGTGAGCAATGCGCCGATCACGGTGACGCTGTCGGCGCGGCTCAACCAGGCCGGCATGGTCAGCGCGCAGGGCACGGCGAAGATCGCTCCGCCCCAGGCCGACCTGGAAATCGGCGTAAGCGATCTGGACTTGCGTCCGTTCCAGCCTTACGTGAACGAGCAGGCGCGTCTCACCGTCACTAGCGGACGCTTTGGCATGCGGGGCCAGGCGCGCTATGCAGCGTCCGGCGGCGGAGCCCCACTGGCAACGTTCACGGGCGACCTCAGCCTGACCAACTTCGTTACTACCGACCAGGTGCTCTTCAAGGAGTTCGTGAAGTGGGACGCGCTCAGCGTGAGCGGAATCGACTTTGCCCTGCAGCCCAACCAACTGCAAGTGCAAGAGGTTAAATGGCGCGGTATCCAGACCAGCGTCATTATCGGGCCGGACCACCGCCCGAATCTTACGACGATCCTGCCGGAAAAGGCGGCGGTTGCCTCGGCCACTCCCGCCGCAGCCGTCGCGCCCGCCTCCACCGCAGCGCCGGCGAAAGCCGGGGAGTTCCCGGTCCAGCTTGGCGCGCTTGTGTTGGACAACGCAGCATTCCATTTTGCCGACGAATCGATGAAGCCGCATGCGACCTTCGACGTGCAGGAATTCGGCGGCACGGTCAAGGGCCTGTCGTCGCAGGAGCAAAGCACCGCCACCGTGGATCTACGCGGCAAGGTGGACGCCGCCTCGCCGTTTTCCGTTTCCGGCAAGGTCAATCCGCTGGCCAAAGATCTGGAACTCGACCTGGCGGTCGCTTTCACGAACACTGATCTCACCGCCTTCACAACTTACCTGGAAAAATACGCCGGGCATCCCCTCAACAAAGGCAAGCTCACGATGGGGCTCCATTACGACATCAACCAGAAGCAGCTCAAAGCCGAGAACAAGTTCCTGATCGACCATTTCACCCTTGGTCCCCGCAATGAAAGCACCAACGCCACCCACCTGCCGGTCAAGCTCGCCGTGGCACTGCTGAAAGACCGCAACGGGCGAATTGACCTCGACATCCCACTGACCGGCCGGACTGATGATCCGCAATTCAAGATCGCCCCACTGGTCTTCAAGGTCGTGGTAAACCTCATCGTCAAGGCGGCCACCTCGCCCTTCTCGCTGCTGGGCGCGTTGGTGGGCGGCGGCGAGGAGCTCAGCTTCGTGGACTTTCAGCCCGGCCGGGCCGATATCCCGGACACCGAGGCACAAAAACTTGAGAAGCTGGTCAAGGCGCTCTACGAACGCCCGGCCCTCAACCTGGAAATCGCGGGCTCGTTCGATGCGGATCAGGACCGCGCGGCACTGGCCCGCCTGAAGTTGGAGCAACACCTCAAGATCCTCCATCTGAAGGAGTTGACTGACGCCGGCAAGCCGGCCCCGAGACTCGCGGCCCTCGAGCTCGAACCCGCGGAACGCGAGAGGCTCCTCAAACTGGTGATGACAACACTCGGAACCAACCAGCCGCTCGTGCTGGAGTCCGTCGCTACCGCCGATACCAACGCCGCCGCGGCGATTCCCGTCACGGCTCTGACCGGACAAGTCGGCCAGTCCCCTGCTGCCAAAGAACCGGCCACAACCGCCCGGATGAGCCTGCCTACGTCAGGACGCAAAGGCGCCGGCGATCTCATCAAGACCGTTGCCAAGCGCCCCTCCACCGCCAAACCGCTTCGCATGGCAATTCCTCTCGCTCCCGACGGCGCTCCCTTGACCCCGGACCAGATCGAAGCGCGGCTCGTTTCCGCCATCGAGGTGTCCGACAGCGAACAGCGCGACCTGATCAAACAGCGGGCCCAGGCGGTGCAGTCCTTTATCCTGCAAAGCGGAAAGGTCACCGCCGAACGCTTGTTTATCGTCACGCCCAAATCCGCCGAGGCTGCCGCCAAAGGGCAAAGCCGGGTAAATCTTTCGCTTAGCTAGCGCGGTGTGGCATGCCACTCCCACCGGCCGCTGGTCACCGCCTCCCATTCGAGGTATGCTGCCGCCAATGAATGATCGCGAGGCGGTCAAGGTGTTGATAGTCAACGACGACGGGCAGTACCTTACCGGCACCGCAACCGAATGGGATTTCACCGAAGACCGCAGCAAAGCCACGGTCTTCGACTATCATCGCGACCAAGTGGCGGAGCGCATTGAAATGGTCCGTAAAGCGCAAGGCCGGATCTGGATCGCCGTTAAACTCGACCCACGGGAAATCTATGAGTTTTGTGACCGATGTGGCTGCCGGAAGCTAGCCTTCAGGATGTTTTTCGACGGCAGGCAGTTTCTGTGCGGCGATTGCCGGGATGATCATTCCGGCGCTTGAGCCGAATCCTCGCCAACCACGCTAACAGCGAACCGCAAGGCCTCCGTATTTGTGCGTCATTAGGTTCAGTATTACTCCGGATTGTGCGTCTGATGCTTTTGAGCCAAAGTGATAATCAGCAGCGCATTCGCCGGCGCCGGCCAACGCTGCCAAAAACCGACCAACGACCTGCTGGGGCAGGGATGCAGAGCAAGTCCATGAAAGTGTTTTTACGCGACACTCAAACTGGATGGTTCTTTCAGGAACCATCCAAGTGGACGCCTGAACAGGAAGCCGCACAGGACCTTGCTCAGGTAGCACGGGCCGTTGAGCTGATATTCGAGGCTCACTTAGACAATGTGGAGATCCTTCTGTGTTACGACGACCCACGATATGATCTCGTTCTGCCCGTCCCTCCATCACCCTCCCGGCAGGACTCCACCAAAGGCCGTTCTGCCAGCCGGGATGGCCTCCAGCCGGACAGAGGAAAGTCAGCGGCTGCCGGGAAGAAGGACTCGTTGATGTGAATAACTTGTGGATAAGTATCTCGCTTTTCCACTTGGTATTCACAGGCTTATTAATCAATGTCGTGCCATGAGGCGGTTGGTTAAAAACCTGAGAACGCAGGAGTACTTCGGCCAGGGTCAATGGACGCTTGACCCGGGACAGGCTCAGGACTTTCCCGATTCCGGCAAAGCCATCGATACCTGCCTGAGGTATCATCTCACGGACGTGGAACTGGTCTTGCAGCTTGAGGCTGAGCCCCAGGAAGCTTTTGATACCCATTTGCGGCTCTTCGACTACAGACCTTACGGCTGAAGCCACCTGCTTGGGCCGGAAATCTCCTCCTGTATCGGCGACTTGCGCCAAGGCTGAACGACGGTAACCTCTTGGCATGAAGTTTCTTCTGGCAATCGCTGCGTATGGGGTGATCGGCTTGGTTTTGGCGTGGGGTATCTTACTGGCGGTTAAGGGCGAGCCCTGGCTGCTGATTGTGGGTTTCCTGGCTTACGCGGCTGCGTTCGCGAAGCTGGGCTGCCTGCCGAAGAAATCGCACTGATGCGCGCCGTCATTCAGCGGGTCACCCAAGCCACAGTCACGATTGACGGCGTAGTCAAGGGCGCTATCCGACACGGATTGGCCGTGCTGCTGGCCTTTGAGGAGGCGGACACTGCCGAAGACATCGAGTGGCTGAGCGGGAAGATCGTCCGACTCCGGGTGTTCAATGATGAGAACGGAGTAATGAACCGTTCGGTCCAGGACGCGCAGGGCGGCATCTTGCTTGTAAGCCAGTTCACCCTGTTTGCCAGCACCAGGAAAGGCAACCGGCCTTCTTATAGCCGATCAGCCCCACCGGAAATTGCGGTCCCGCTCTATGGACAATTCATGGCCCGGTTGGCGCAGGACTTGGGCAGGCCGATTCAGGCCGGCGTATTCGGGGCGGATATGAAGGTGGGCCTCATCAACGACGGACCGGTGACGATCATCATTGATTCCAAGACGCGGGAGTAGCTCCGAAATCAGTTATCCGCCGGGCCTTTGGGATTGGTGGAGCCGTCAGGGTTGAAATTAAACAACGGCAGGCACAAGGCGATCACAATGCTGCCGACGATCACGGCCAGGAAGATGATCATGATCGGCTCAAGCAGAGAGGTCATCGCACTTACCGAGTTATCGACTTCGTCGTCGTAGGTGTCCGCGATCTTCATCAGCATTTCCGGCAACACGCCGGTCTGCTCGCCGACATCGACCATGCCGGCAACCATCGCCGGGAAGACGGTGGACGCTTTCAATGCCGGGGCGATGGGGTCGCCTTCCTTCACGCGCTGGTGGACGGTAGCGATGACCTGGCCAACAACGACATTGCCGGCGGTTTCCTTCACGATGGTGAGCGCCTGGAGGATCGGCACGCCGCTGTTGGCCAGGGTCCCCAGGGTTCGCGTAAACCGGGATATTGAGACTTTCCGGAACAAGGGCCCAAACACGGGCATCGTAAGTTTGAGATAGTCGAACGTCCGGCGCCCCCACCCCGTCCGGAGGGCGAGCATGAACCCCATCCCCAGCGCGGCGGCAACGATGGCAAACAGCACGATGTTGTGCTTCACTGCCTCGCTGATCCGCACAACGAACATCGTGAAGAACGGCAATTGGCCCCCGCCGAGCAATCCTTCGAGCACGTCTCTGAATCGCGGCACGACGTACGTCATCAACAGGATGAGGATGGCCATGGCGACGCATAAGACGGCGGAGGGATAATACATCGCAGCTTTGACTTTGCCTTTGATCTTTTGCGCCTTTTCCATGAAGTCGGCCAAGCGACGCAGGGTTAAGTCCAGCGCGCCGCTGATTTCGCCGGCTTTGACCATGTACTCGTAGAGCCGGTTGAACACCCTGGGATGCAAAGCCAGGGCTTCGGCAAACGAACCTCCGTTCTCGATGGTGACCGCGAGTTGGCCGATGACCCGACGCAGGGGCCGGCTTTCCGCCTGCTCCTGCAGGATCTTCAACCCGCGGAGTAACGGCATGCCAGCTTCGACCAGCGTGGCGAGTTGGCGCGTAAAGACCGCAAGGGTTCTGGGGCTTATCCCGCTTCCCCAGCCCGGGAGCGAAAGGTTAAAGGTTCTTGGCGCTATCGGCAGTTGGAGTCGTGGTTGGACCGCGCGCTGGCCGCCAGGCCTTGCCGCGAGCACTTTGGTGGGGAATAAACCCATTTCCTTGATCCGCCGCAGCGCTTCGGACTGGTCGGAGACATCGAGCGTACCTCGCGATTCGATGCCATGAGGATCAACGGCTACGTAAGAGTAGTTGGACATAACCGGCCTCCGGGTTTGAGTACTGACCGTGCCATCTCAGCATAACGCTCATGCTGTTGGTTTGATAGGGCAAGCCAGAATGGCTCACGCGGGACCGGACCTTTACGGTAGTCGGGTTGGGGAACTGCCGGAGCGGTAGAGTCCTGACCAGATCAGACGGCCTGCAGCGACATGACTTTCGGCTCGGGACCTTGGTCGTCGCCGCTATCCGGGCCATCCGAGAAGGCGAGGTACAGGAAAGCGAATAGGTTGGTCACCGGCAGGAGAAGCAGCACCCCGATCCAGAGACTCTTGCCGCGCGCTTTAGCAATCTTAAAGCACCAAAGAATCGACGGCACGAAGTTGAGCAGTGGCACGAAGTAGGCCACGAACCACCAGCGGGACATGCCGGCCGCACGCAACATCGGAAGAAGCTGCAACAGGGGCACCCAGACCAGGAAGCCTGGCGGGTGGCCGGCCTTCCGGCAAATCAACATGCTGCAATAACAATGGAAGAGGTAAACCGAGACACATATCAATAGAACGATTCCCAGCACCGTCCAGTTGAGCTTGGGCCCTATCAGGCCCATCGCCGTGAGCCTCGGAGTCGATTGGTTGCGCCAATTCTGTTCAATCTGGTTCCTGAATTCCTTGATTTGCGGCGCGTCGAGCTTGGCAATTCCCTTCTTCATCCAGACGGCCGGGCCGTTGGTCGCCTCCTTGGGAGCCGAGGGATCGGCGTAGCCCAGCTTCTTTCGCACGTCGGGCGGGAGCTGGGCGACCTTGATGCTGGCCATGCCGCCGGCATGCATGATGAAGATGTAACTCTTGGCTTTGGTGGTGACTGTCGCATTCGTGTACGCGTGTGTACCGATTTGGATCACGTCAAACGTTTCCTCCGTGACACCCGCGGCCCCAAGGGGCCGCATTAACAAGGCTGCCATCGCCAGCCACAACAGCCGGCTCGCAACGTACTGATGAAATCTATCGGCACACATACGCTGTAAACAACGCGCCACCACATGAAATTAAACGGATACCCTTGGAGACCGCACGCCGCGTGCCATGCAGGGGGACGGGCGGAGCTAGTGGGGTGGGCGTCTCGCCTGCCATCAAGGTGTCTCGCCCTCGGACTTTCCACCGCGGGCGAGACGCCCGGTGAGACAGGCGAGACGCCTGCCCCACTACCTGGCGGTTGACGGGTCGGGTGCCGGTCAGCGCGGGTGAGGGGTCATCGGCTGGGCCAACCAGTTACCGCAGGTGAAATCGTGTGAGACACTCGGGGCTTTAAAACGGCCTGAGTGTGGGCCTATGGCTGAGGCGAACTCCGGGGATCTTCCCCGCCGGACATTACTTGTTCTCGGCCGGGTCAGGCACTGCGGGCGATGCGACGGGTTCTTCCTTCTTGGAGGCGTCAGCGGCGGCTGGCTTCTCGTCCTTCTTAGGCTCCTCTTTCTTCTCGACGAGGAGCTGTGCGCGTTCCTTGAGCAGCGAATCAACGGTCCAGTTGGAGACCAAGTACACCCATTTCTCGTAAGCCTGTTCCTGACTCAGCTTGTCTTCGAGCTTCTTCTGCTTGTCCTTGAATTCCTTGTCGAGCCGGGCTTTGTCCTCGGCCTTTTCGTCTTTGCCCGGTGTGCGCTCTTTGGGGATCTGCGCCGTTATCGCCACAACCATCGGCATATTGTCGTTGGTCTTTTGCCCGACCTTAACCGTGTAGGTAAAGTTGTCGAAGGTATCAAGCGTGATGACCGTGGGCTTGTCCAAGCCAGTTTGCTCCGGTTTCGTATTAGGCGGCATCACGTCGGTGAAGCTGGGTGAACTCAGCGCGTAAGAAAAGTTGGAGGTCTTCGCAGAGTCGAGCTTTTCCTCCGGCTTGGCACCGGCCAGCTTCCAATCGCTGCCGGTTTCGGTGTCGCGTGTGACCTTCCACGAGTTGGTCGGCACCGGATAAGCGACCGCGATCGAGCGGATCTTCTCCACCTTGAAGAAGTCCTTGTTCAGCCACGCCTCGGGTTTGGCTTCGAGGTTGCTCAGCGGATCTGAAATCACGGCGACGGTCTTGGCTCCCGTGCCGACCATCACATAGCGACCGTCAGGCCAGCCTTCGTTGTCCCCCATCTCACCCATCGGCGAGGGGCGGCCCTCGGACTTGCGCATGTGGGTCTTACCTAGCAGCAGTGATTTGATCACTTTGCCATTCTGATCGCGCAACTCCACCAGCACGGCGGTATTGGTCGCCGGCCCCGGCGGCAGCAGCTTGTAGCGGCCCAACTGCGAGGGGCCGATTTCTTCCGTCTGAGCCGCCTTGAGGTCCACCGCTTTGAGCAGAAACCCGCTAATCTCGGAGAAGTTGGCCGGGTAATCATCGCGCTCCTTCACCCGCCACAAGTTGTCCTTCTTGACGAGGTCCAGCTCGTTGGTGCCGCCTTTAATCACGATGGCCGCGACGTCATTGATGGGCAGGTCGCCCATAAGCTTCAGCGCGGCGCCCTGGCGGCCGCCGCCCTGCCACGAACTCTGATTGCGCTGGTAGAGGACTTTGCCAGCGATGCCCAATGCCACCACCAACACCACTAAAATGATGAGTTGCTTCCGATTCATTTTGCCGAAGTCTTCCTGCGGTTAACAATAGCGATTACAATGCCCGTCGCCGTGACCGCCAGGGGCACGGCCAGAATATTAATCCATTTGAGGCGCGTCTGGAGGGAGACAACCTCTTTGCGCAAGTCCTTCTGCACCTGCTTCAGGTGTTTGCGCGTCTCCACCTCTTCCTTGCGAAGCTTCTCCAACTCAGTGCGCTGCTCCGGGGACAGGATGAAGCGCTGGTCCTTGTCCTTCTTTTGCGCCTGCATCTCGTTGATCTTGCGCTGCGAGTCCGCCGCGCTCTCCTCCAGGCGCTTGATTTCACTTTGGAACTTCTCGTTGGCGGTCGTCTCCATCTCCTTCACGCGGGTGAACGGGCGGGCCAGGGCGGCCCGGCTCCGCACGGCGATCAGGTTGCTGTCCCCGGTCATTTGTTCAACGACGTTCTGGGCGAGGTTAAGATTGGCGTTCATGGCCATCTGCAAAGCGCCAAACGGGCTGTCGATGCGGCGCATGGTGAACGGATCGTAGAGCATGTCGGCGTCGCCGAACAGCACCACGGAGTTGTCGCCTTTGGTCTCCTTGAGCGAGTCACCGGCTTTCTTCTCGTCCGGCTTCTTGTCGCCGTCGGCTTTCTCGTCCTTCTTTTCCTGCGGCGCGCCGTCGGGGAAAGCCGTCTTGAACTTGCCGGTCAGGCGAATCGCCAGACTGTAATTTACCCCGGAAGGCTTGAACTCTTTCATGATGTTCTCGCCCGAAAGATTGGCAAGCATGGCTTCCACCAACTGGGAATCCTTCGAGCTGTGCAACAGCACGGTTTCCTTCAGCCCCGCCACCGGCGTGCCGGTGAATGCGCCGCACAGCGGCAGCCAGATATTGTCGAGTTGGCTGGTGGCGACATCATCCTTGTTAACAGCGTCTGAGGTCAAGCCCAGCCAAGCGGGGGCTTCCTGCGGCTCCCCATTGCGCCCGCGCAACTGCATCTTGAACTTCAAGTCAGCCACGACCTTGCCGGTGTCGAACTGTATCCCCCAGGCTTTGAGCAGCTTATCCAGTGACGATCCGCCGCCGCCCATATTGGCCATCATCTGGTTCTGCTGCCGTTGGTCGGCCAGGCATTGGGCGTCGAGGAACGCCACCAGCTTGCCACCCCGCATGATGAACTGATCGATGGCATACTGCGCCTTATCGGTGATGTCCTTCGGCGCAATGACCAGCAGCAGCTTGATGTCGTCGTCAATCTTATCCACGTCCATGCCGACGCGCTTGACGTTGAAGTCGTTCTTCAGTTCGTTGACGATGGTCCAGGGCTGGCTGCCCCCCGCCGGCTGGCCCATCTGCTGCATCATGGGATTGGAGGGCATGCCGAAGACCGGCAGCGGGCTCATAAGCCCGATGGTCGGCTTCTCCGACGTCTCGGACCGGACGATGGCGCGGGTGAGATCGTATTCGAGCAGACGCTCGCGATTGGGCGCCAGGAATGGAATGGACTGCAAGTCATCCGCGCATTTGACGGCCACGCCGAGATAAAACCCTTCGGCCCCGGCCAGCGCTTGCGGCTCGATGCCGTCCAACCGCGCGGAGTCTTCGGCGTCCGAGTCCGGTTGCGGATCATATTTCTCGATCTTGATCTTACTGCCACCCACCTGGTGGTACTCGGCGAGCAGGTCCTCCACCTTGCGCGCATACCNNGGCGTATCGAGCTTCTTGAGGATTGCCTTGGTCCCGGCGGAGAGCGTGAAGGCCTTCTCCTGCGTCAGATCCAGACGCGCGCGCGCGGCGCCGGCAATGAAGTTGAGCAGGATCAATATGCCCAGCATCACCAGGACGCCGATGGTCGAATAGAGGATTGTTTGGAGCGATTTCTTTTGCATCGATGCTTTCCTTGTTTTCAGCCTGCCCGGTGGGTGCGCAGGATCACACTGGTCGTAAAGAGCGAGAACCCGATAACCGACAGAAAGAAGAGAATGTCCCGCGAGTCGAGCACACCCTTCTGGAACCCTTCAAAGTGCGTCATAACGCTGAAGGACGTGATCAGGTCCACCATGTTGGGCCACGCGAGCTGTTCCAGCACGTTAATGACCGGCGGAAAGCCGGCGAGGATGAGAAACAGGCAAACCACCAGGGAAATGATGAAACTGACGACCTGGCTGCGTGTCAGTGCGGACGTGATGCAACTGATGGCGAGGTAAGCGCCCGCCATGAGCCAGCTCCCGACGTAGGCAGTCAGAATTACTCCGTTGTCCGGGTGACCCAGGTAATTAACGGTGATCACGATCGGGAAGGTCAGCACGAGCGCCAGCGCCAGGAACAGCCACGAGGCCAGGAACTTCCCGACAATCGCCTGCCAGGCGGTAATGGGCATGGTCAAGAGCAACTCGATGGTGCCTGTCCGCCGCTCCTCAGCCCACAGACGCATCCCCACCGCCGGCACGAGGAACAGGTAGAACCACGGGTGCCAGTCGAAGAAGGGCCGAACCAGGGAGGCCTCCTGCCGCTCGAAAAACCCGCCCACGAAGAACGTGAAGAACCCGCACAGCAGCAGGAAGATTACGATGAAGACGTAAGCGATGGGCGAGCTGAAATAAGCGCCCAGCTCGCGTTTAGTAATGGTCCAGATGTTTCTCCAGGGATTCACTTCGTTGCCTCCTTCGCAGTGTCGGGCATGGTAATGCTGCGGAAAACCTCATCCAGATGGCCTTCCTCAACCTGCAGTTGTTCAATGTGCCATTCGTGCGCTGCCTCGCCGATGGCCGAGGCCAGCGCGCCGTTCGCGCCCGCCTTCGGGAAGGCCTGCACGGTAACAAGACCGTCTTTCTCGTCCACCACGGTGACCCGCTTGACCAGCGGCACCTGATACAGTTTCGCGGTCACCGCGCTGGAGGCCACGCCTTTGACGCGCAGCGTGACCGCCCCCGCCCATTCGGACTTCTGCCGCAGCTCTTGCGGTGTGCCGTTGGCGACAATCTTGCCGCGGTCAATGATGATCGCCCGCGAGCAGACGGCATCGACTTCCTCCAGAATGTGCGTCGAGAAGATGATCCCCTTCTTCTCGCCCATCCGCCGGATCAACTGCCGCACCTCATGCTTCTGGTTCGGATCCAGCCCGTCCGTCGGCTCGTCCAGCACCAGCACGTCGGGATCATGGATGACGGATTGGGCGAAACACGTGCGATGGCGAAACCCCTTGGAGAGCGTCTCAACGCTTTGGTGCAGGACCGCTTCCAGACAGCACATCTCAACGGCGCGGCTGACGGCTTTCTTCCGCGCGTCGCCGCGCAAGCCGCGGATTTCCGCCGCGAAATTGAGGAACCCATGCACTGTCATGTCCGTGTAAGCGGGCGCGTTTTCCGGCAGGTAGCCAATGAGCCGGCGCGCCTGGATGGGCTGCTCCACGATGTCGAAGCCCCCGACGGTCACTGAACCGCCCGACGGCGGCAAAAAACCGGTGATCATGCGCATGGTGGTGGATTTGCCGGCGCCGTTAGGCCCCAGGAAACCCAGCACTTCGCCCCGGCTCACCGAAAACGAGACGTCGTCCACGGCCCGTTTGGTCCCGAAAACTTTCACCAGATTCTGAACCTTAATCATAATAGGTTTTCCATTGCTCAGCAAAATGACCGGTCGAAATAACCAGTTCCGGCTCAAAAGTAAACTGATTTCTTCAGGAAACCGGCTGGCCGCGGATTATACCCGACGGGCCCTTTTCGGCAATTTTGGATTATTTTGGGCGATTCGCGTTCAAAAAAATCGCGCGGAGGCTGACACATCCTGACCCGCGGAAACCACCCAATACCCCCTTCCCCCGCCCTAAAAGGCACTCTTTGGTCAAGTTTCGGGCCCCCTCTATCCCCCTACGCTATAGGCGTTCACGCCCGGCGTAACCAGCGTCCAAATCGTGCCAGAATTCGACGTCCTCCTCGTCCTGCTCCCAGCAAAGGAACACTTCCTTGCCGCCGATGAGAGCCGGGAAATCGAGCAGTCCGCGGTCCAGGTCTTTCACCTGGATTTCGCGTCGCTGAAATTCAACTAATACGCTCTCCAGATCGGCGAGGATTCTGACCCACGCGTTAACGGAGCCGCCGCCCAAGTCGCAGCCGGGAGACATCAACCCGTTTACACGCCCCTCGTATTTCTCCAGGTCGGCGCGCAGTTGACTGAGGCGTTTCAACCACAGCCGGACTTCGGGCAATAAAGCCCGGACCTCCTCCCGGGTATAGTGCTTTTGGAACTGGTAAGCCATGGCGTTCAGGTTTGACTCGTCAGGGGTTCCGCTGGGTCATTTGGGGCCGCTTGACTCGAGCTTCTTGCTAACCGCCTCGTTCGGTTCGAGGGACACCGACTTGCGCCAAGCCTCGCGCGCTTTCTCGGGTTGCTTCAGGGCGTCGTAAATATTCCCGATGTGCTCGAAGACGGTCGCATCCGGTTTCTCGGACAACTCGGCGGCCTTGAGCGCGTAGGGCAGCGCCGCTTGCGCCTGTTTCTGCTTATAAAGCACCCAGGCCAGGCTGTCGAGGTAAGCCGCGTTCTTCGGCTCCGCTTTGACCGCTTTCTCAATCAGCTCGCGGGCCTGGTCCAGCTTCTCCCCGTGCTCCGCCCACATGTAACCCAGATAATTCATTGCCTGGGAGAAGTCGGGCGCAATGGACAGACACTTCTGGAAGTACTCCTCAGCCTGCGCGTAATCGCCCTTGCGCTCGCAGGTGGAGCCCATTTCGAGATAGAAGCCTTCGCGGAGGAGTTGCGGGTCGTCCCGCTTGGCAATGTTCTCGGCCTCGAGGAAATGCCGGAAGGCCTCGGCGTAAGCCTTTTCCCGGCTGAAGGCGAGCCCGGTGTAGAATTCCAGATCGAAGCTCGGCGCGAACTTCTGCCGGGCCCTGTCGAGCGTGGTGAGGGCCGTGCTGGGCTTCTCCGTTTCAATCTGCGCCAGCGCCAGGAACAAATATCCGGATTCAAAATCCGGGCTCAACAAGATCGTCTTGGCCAAATGGTCGGCAGCTTCCGCCGGTTGATTGGCCTCCAGTTCCAGCCGGCCGAGAAAATAATGGGCCTGGGGGTTGGTCGGATCGTCCTTGAGGATGGCTTGGAGCTGCTCGATGGCCCGCTTGTGATCGCTGCCGCGGAGATAGATGGCGGTCAGGTTAGCCCGCACTCGTTCCTGAACCATTGGCAAGTCGGGAGGCTGTTTAAGCACCTCGAGGTAGAGCTGCGCGGCTTTGTCTGACTCGCCGAGCAGGTTGAAACCGTCAGCCAGCTTCAGACGTTGCAACGGGGTGACCGGGCTCAGTTGCGCGGCGCGATTCAGCACAGCGAGCGTTTTCGCCTTGGCGCCATCCTTCTGGGCCGGCACCTGCGTCCCATAGCTCAGATAAAGATCCGCCAATCCGACGAGGAAGTCGCCGTCCGACTTCGGCTGCCTGGCGGCCTCGTCAAGCACCTTGAGCGCCTCCTGCGGCTGTTTGTTACCCAGGTAACCCAGGAACAGATTGTGGTAGCCGGAAAGCGAGTTCGGCGACTTGCGGATCGCCACCCGGTTGGCGGCGACGGCCTGATCAGGTTTGCCGAGTTGGGCATAAACAAAGCCCAGCCGCGCGTCAATCTGCCCGGAAGCGCCCGGCTGGGCGGCAGCACGCAGCAGCAATGCCAGCGCTCGCTCGGGTTGCTTCAATTGGAGCAAGCGGTGCGAGACCTCCAGGATGAGTTCCTCGTCGCCCGGGTCCAGCCCGGCCGCCTGATAATACTCCTCGGTGGCAGCCGGTTGCTCATTGTTCATCTCCCGAACTACACCCGCTGCGTAGTGGGCATGAGCTTCGGCGCGCCTTGCCGACGCCGCTTCGTCCGCCCGCTCGCGTTTCAAGGCGGCGGACGAACTACCCTTTGGTGGCGCGGCTTTACGCCCCGACGCGGAGCCACATCCAGCCACCAGCATGCTGCCCATGGCCAAGACCGCCCCCCACATCCAATAACGATGCAGCATCTGGTTAATAGGCGACCCTTCCCGGTCCCGGAACGGGTCGCTCGGATTCACCTAGCCGACAGCCCCACTGGGCTGGCCGGTTACTTCTGCCAGGTGCGCTTCTTATGGCGATGAGCGCGCAGCTTCTTGCGGCGTTTATGCTTATTGATTTTTGCTTTCCGTCGTTTCTTTAGTGAACCCATAATCAATTTCTGTATTCCTGCTCACCGGCCTCGCCCCGCAAGCGCGACGCACCTGCGCCTGCCCGCACTTCTCTGTGAGGACCAACCGATCGTGCTCAGTCACCATACCGTGCGGGAATAAAGTCTCACCGTCAAGCGCGTTCGCGACGGAAGAAATCGGCCACCGTCGCCCTGCGTAGCCCCCGACAGCACTCGGCGCCTTGCTCAGGACGGAAAGAGCGCTGCCCGCGGCTTCGCCCGGCACGGTGACAGAATCACGGCAGGACAATTCTATGCAATGCGAAGAGAAACCTGGCTCACCCTCCATGATTCTGTCCCGTCATGATTCTGTCTTTCTGGCTGCGGCCTTCCCGCGCCACGAAGCATCCGAGTCGCCGGGCCTGCATCAATAGATCAACACTAGAGCAACACTAGACGTACACCATCCGTACACGATACGTACAATATCCGTACAATATCCGTACACGATCCGTACACCAGGCGTACACCGTCCGTACACCATAGTGTGTCTAGGGTATCACTGGATATCCTGGCCTGCAGCAATAGAGTGCCGCTAACGGCAGATGTGGCTGACCGGAGGAATTGCCAATTACAGATGGCAAATGGCAGAGGGCCGATGGCCGATAGCCCGCCGTGGCCGGGTTCAATGCGGCAACGCGAGGTCCGCCGGCTTCATCCCCGGCTTGAACTTGCCGAAGCCAAACCAACCGGGTTTGTATTCGCCCACATAATCCACATCTGCCCGCGCCGGAATCTGCTTTTCGAGGCCGACTGCCCAGTAGGTGGCGTTGACCAATAGCCGGCGCAGGCCCTCGCTCTCCAAGTCCACCGCCGCGCCCATGGTGGTAGTGCAGATCTTCGAGGTCTTGCCGCTCTCACTGGTGTAATTGCGCACCCAAACCACCGGCATCATCGGCTGGTTCTTGACGCCCTCGACCGGCGCGTCGGTCGGCTTCATGCCCGTCAACACCTGGCCCCAGACGAGCACCTGGGCGTCCTTCGGCAGGTGGCTGACCGTATAGACATCGGTCGGCACCCAGACATCCGTCACGCCTCGCAGGATTGGGTTCTGCCTGGCCGCGTGGTTTATCACCCCGCGCGTGCTCTCGAAACCGTGGTGCCCGTGGTGATCCACCCACGTCTCGCCGAGCACCTGCTGGCCAAAGCCGCCGGGCCAATCTGTGCCGTGCCAGTCGTACTTCGCGTAAGGGCTGGTCTTGTTCTGGTCGTACTTGAACGCATGCGTGCTGGTGCGCAAGGCGATGATTGGTTTGCCGGCGTTGAGGTAATCCACGAAGTGCTTCATTTGCTCATCGGGCAGCTCGCGAAAGCGCAAGCCCATCACACACAGGTCCGCCGAGTCCAGCGCGGTCATGCCCGGCAGGTTGGTGAGCGTGAGCGGGTCGATGGTGCCGTCCGCCGGGTTGATGGGGAACAGCACCGTGCACTTGAACCCGTGTCGCGCCGCGAGGATCTTCGCCAGCATCGGCAGCCCCTCCTCCGAGCGATACTCCTCGTCGCCGGCAAGGAAGACGATCTGCTTGCCTTTGCCCGGCCCCGCTTTGCCCTGATAGACGACCCCATCCGCCGCGCGCGTTTCACCCACCAAGGCGAACAGCCACAGCCCGATGAACAGACGGACACTCCAGTTCGAGTTCATTTCTCCACGACCGTAGTGGAGCGAACGAGGCCAGTAAAGCCAGAAGCGCGGCTCATGCTGCTGAGAATTCCGACTTGACCACAAGGGTCTTCCCGCGAATACTTAAGGTGTAAGCTGACGCTTGGGCGGACACCAGGCAAGCTGCCGGAAAATGAAAGCTATGGCGATGACGACGCTTCACGCATGCCGGGTCTTCCTTGGCCTCTCCGGCGCTGTCGTCTCCGGCTCCCTGCTGGCGGCTGCGACGGCTCACAAAGTCCGGACTGGCGCACGAGGTGCGCTCGGCCAAAACCTCCACCAGAAAGGCCAGAACGTCCATTGTGATCGAGCGTGACCTGCGGTTATATTCATTCTCCAGTATGACAAAACAACTCTGCCCGGAATCGGCGCCGCAGAGGTGCTCAGCCATTAATGCAAGGGGTCGGCTGCGTGCCTTTACTTTGATTGAGTTGCTGGTAGTAATCGCCATCATCGCCATTCTGGCCGCGCTGCTCTTGCCGGCGCTCGCCAAGGCCAAGGAGAAGGCCGTGAAGATTCTGTGCACCAGCAACCTCAAGCAATGGGGAGTTGCTCTCACCAGTTATGCCGGCGACAACAAGGAAGCCTTCCCGCGGAACGCCACCAGTGACGGGGCCAACGGCTTTGCCTGGATTGGGCTCAGTCTGAATACCAACTTCTTTCCCCAGTATTTGTATCCCAACCGCCCGGGCACCGACATCTCCAAAGAGCGGACCAAACAGGATGTCCTTTACTGCCCAACCGATGAATGGCACCGCGCCGTTGAGTCGCTGGCAGACCGGGTGAACCTGATTGGTTACCAGTTCCTGCCCGGGCGGGATAACGATCCTGGTCAACCCTGGCCGAACTACAATGACCAAGGGCTGGGTGAATGGGTTTACCGCAAGAAACTCGGCGGTTCGTATCGCAAGGCGCCGGTCATGATCGACAAGATACAGGGCAACGGCACAGCACCCGCCATTACCTGGTTCGGTTCCACCGGAGGGTCCAGCTCCACCTTCCCCTACGCGAACCACCGGAACAGCCGAGGCGTGCCCATCGGGGGCAACTTCCTTTACGAAGATGGCAGCGTGCTTTGGCGGAAGTTCGATGTGACCAAGCTCAAAATGACCATCGACGTCGGGTCTGTTCAGAGTGGATGGAGCGTATTCTATCGCCCCGCGGACCTCGGTCCGGGCCCTTACTGA
>PLZQ01000214.1:24233-46586 GCA_003152225.1 Limisphaerales bacterium
TTCGATGTTGGTTGTTGGATGTTGGATGTTCCGATTCTCTCTGATACTGATCTAAGCAAAATCCCGATTGGCGCCGCGCGTGAGCGAGCATAAGTTGGAATGTACGTCGGAGACCCATTATGCGCGTTCTCAATCGGATTCTGCTCCCTGCGATTCTCATGACGCCCCCATGAGCGTCACGTTCCCCGCTTCGGGTCATTGGTACTACCGCCTGCGCCGTCCCTGGTAGGCTTTGGCCTACGCTGCGCCGGTGGAGGCGGGCAAGCTTCCGGGCGCGGCCTTCTCGTCGGCGCGGAAGCTGCGCCATAAGTTGAGCGGCAGGAGACCAAGGGCAATGATGAAGCACTGGCCGCCGATGAAGATCATCAGCCATTGGAACGCGGCGTCCATGAAACCGTAGGAATGGAGACCAATGCCGAGCATGTTCACGCCGAACCAGGAGAAGCTCGTCACGATATTACCGAAAACAGCGAGGTTCATGATGCCACGGTCCCCCAGCAAGTCGCCCCACCGAACGTGCAGGATCAAGGCATTCCAGATCACGATGAGGAGAGCGCCGTTCTCTTTGGGATCCCAGCCCCAGAACCGGCCCCAGGATTGGTCGGCCCAAATGCCTCCCAGAACGGTGCCCACGAAGCTGAACAGGGTAGCGAAGCAGATGATGCCATAGACCATGGTGGCCAGGGCTTTGCCGACGGTGGGCTCTGATTTTGGATCTCCGCTGGTTGCGCGTAAGCGGGCAGCCCGTTCCCCCTCACCCCTGCCCTCTCCCTTAGGGAGAGGGAGTGTCGCCGACTGCGCTGATGCTGAGCGAACGCGCTTGGAGGCGGGGGCTGCCGGCAGTGCCTTTGAGGAGGGCGTCCGGGCCCGGGTGCCGAGCTTCTGAGTCAGCAGCGGCGTGAACACGCCGAGAAAGATATAGAGAATTGCCAGCAAGCCCGCCGCGAAAGTCGAGGCATAACCCAGCGTGATTACGACGACGTGCGTGGCGAGCCAGAAATTGGTGTCCAGCACGGCACGTAACATCTCCATCGTATCGCCGCCCAGCGCGAGGTTATGGGCAATCATCAGGGTCACGAACCCTGCGAGCGAGCCGACGATGCTGCCAATGCCAATTCGGTAGATCCGCTCCAATATCAGCCCCAGCACCATGGTTCCCCAGCCGATAAAAATAGCCGAGGAATAGAGGTTGGTTACGGGCGGGCGGCCTTCCAGCACCATGCGGAAGACCAGGCCGAAGGTGTGGACCAGCCCCGCCAGAATAACCAGGTAAAACGCCGAGCGGCGCAGCGACTCGGACAGGTTGGGAGCAAGCGTGAATGTCAAAAGCGCCATCCACGCGAGAACGAACGCGCACAGGTAGATGATCATGGCGTGGAGGAAGGGTTTCACGCTGTTAAAGTAAAACTCGGCCTGGCCCTTCTTCAGCGCCCGGTCGAACGCCGGCGCGAGCCACTGCCGGTAAGCGGCCACCGCGCGGTTAAAGGCCTCCGGTTTATGCTGGTGATAGGCGGTGGCCATCGCGGCGAAGTTGCTCACGGCGGGATGGAGTTGGGCGCTGCGGCCGGATTCAAGCAGGCTCGCGCCCATGGTCTGCCAGTTGTTGCGGGCCTCAGCCGAAGTCAGGGGCGGGATAATGAGCGGGTAGCCGAACCGGGCCATTAACTGGAAGGTTTGCAGTGGCCCGGCAATCTTCTGGAGGGCTTCTTTGTCGAAGTCCTTGCCGCTCTCGCTGGCCTGCGCAGCAACCTGGGCGGGGCCGAGGTTCTTCTGGAAGTCAGCCAATTGCTGCGCGAAGTCGTCCGTGCCTTCGGGCTGGAGCGATACCTTGAGGCGCTGGTAAAGCGTTAGGGCGTTGGCCAGTTTGCCCACTTGCTTCTGAAAAGCGGTTTGATCCTCCGCCTTCACTTCACCGGCCTTCCGGGCCTGGTTGTCGATCTCGGAGAGGAGCGGCTCCAGCTCGCGGTAAGTGAAATAGCGCAGGCCCGATTTCTCGACACCTTTGTCCTGGAGCTTCAGTTCACCGAGCAATTCGGCATGGTGGATGAGGAAGATGGGACGCGTGTCGGCGGTCTCCGGCCGCGTCATTACTTCGAGCAGCCACTCGGAGGACTTAAGCTTCTTGGGGTGGTGCCAGAATTGCCACGACGGCACTACTTCGAGCGGCAGGTCGCCGGTGCTGCGGATTTGGAGCAGAGAATTGCGCGCGACTGAGTCGAAGGGCTGGATGCGGCCGTTGAGCAGCACCGGCAGCCGGCCGAATTCGCGGACGTGATACTCCCCATCTTTCTTGGGCAGCATTACAGCAATGATCTCGGTTCCGAAAAGGGCGACGAAGAACCAGGGGATGAGCCTTGGCAGCAGCTTCATGCCGGCCTCCACGGGTGAGGGGTGGGAGGTGAAACGTGAAACGTGAGGCAAGAGGCGTGATGAGGGAGGAGCCAGTTCATGCGGTCCTCCGTTTGCGCGCAAAGCCCAGCAGGTGAGTCGCGAACTGGGCGACTAAACCCGCGCCCACCAGCACACAGGAGAAGTAGGGGGTAAGCCAACTGGGGTTGTGGACTACTTGCAGGATCGTGCCGTGGTTATCGGGATCGAAGCCCGACTGGTAGTAAGTTTCGCCTGCGTAGCGCAGGGGGCTGTTCATGTAGATAAGCACTTCGCGCTTCTCACCCGTGCCGGGGCGCTGCAACAAGACGCGGCTGGAGAAGTTCTTGGGGATGTCGGTCCCCGGATAAACATCATGCTGAAACTTGAGAAGCTGGATGCTGTAAGGCTTGTAATGCCGGCGCGGTCGCATCGCGAGTTCATACGTCCGGTTATTGAGGGTGAATTTCTGCGGCTGCTCAACAAACTCGGAAACCAACCAGGTGCCGAGGGAGCCCTGGGGCGTGACGACCTCCACCACGGCGCTGGGCACGTCGCGCCGGTCCATCTCGGTCACGCGCGGCAACTCTTTGACCGTGGCACGGGGTCCGATGCCTTGGGTGGCGGCGGGAGGCTGGGCGGCCTCGGCGGCCCGCTCCTCCACAACGGAATTGCCGAAGTATTGCTTCATCTGAACCGTGAAGGGCAAGTCGCCCGGGCGAATGTTCTTCTCGCCGGCCAGCACGCCCTGGGGGATGACAACGACTTTGTCGGTGGCGGGATCCGTGACATCGCTCACCGCCAACTCGGCCTCGCGCTCGGTCTCGGAATAGTTCCTCGCCTCGCCTTCGCGGAGGTGCAGGGTGCTTTCGCGCGAGAGGAGGTCGGTCAGGAGCTGGCCGAGCAGGAGCAAGATCAAACCGACATGCACCATCCAGAGGCCGATCTTGCTGGCGCTGAAGACAAAGCGCTGGAACTGCGACGCGACGAGGTTGATGAGCAGCACTCCGCCAATGAGGTAGCCGCCCGGGAAAACAGGAACTTTCCACGAGGCGCCTTTCGGACCCCAGTAAATCAAGAAGCTGCGAAAGAATTCGTTTTGGGCCTTGTAGAGGCCCAAATCTACCTGCGCCAGTGTCCCAAAGAAGACCAGCAGCAGGGCTAAGGCAAGGCAGACGACCGTCAGTCGCAGCGACGTGAAGAAGCGGATCAAGCGATCCAGAAAATGGTCCAGAGAAATGAGCATCCGGCGTTCCGTGCTAATACTTGACCGTCTGCACGAACTTCATGAACGCATCCTTCTCCCGTTCAACGATTTGAGCGTCGCCCATCAACTTGTAAAACCAGGTTTCGCCTGAGCGTGGGACCACCACCGCCACAAGGCGCGCCTTCTGCCCCGTCCTGGCATCCTGGCCGGTGATATCCGCCAGCGTCGCCTTGCCGCCCGGCAGTTCGAGCGACTGGAGATCTTTGGCCAGGTCAGCTTCGGCTTCGGGCCCAAGACCAAGCTGGCCGCGCCAGCGGCTTACGTTGGCCGATAGGCCGCCGCCGTCTCCGGGGGACATGCTGACGTTGACGCTCGCCTGTGCGTTAGCGGCGCCGGTGAGGGCAAACTTGGCCACCAGGAATTGCCCGCCCGGGATTTCCTTCCAGCCGGACGGCACGTCCCAATTCGGTTTGGTCTGGCCGGAGGCAGCCGCGGCGGCGGCTGGCGCCATCATGCTCCCGCCGTCAATTGGAGGATGGGAAGGCGGCAGTTGAGCTTGCGCGCCAGGCGCGGAAAAGCTCACTGACTTGAGAAACTCGACAAACGCCGGCTTCTGCTCGGCGACCAGACCATCGTCGCCAGTCATCTTGAAAAACCAGGCCGCGCCGTCCCGGCGCGTAATGGCCGCGAGGATACGGTTCTTTTCGCCGGAGCCTGCATTTGCGCCCGCCTGTTCATAAAGCTTCGCCGGCTGACCAGCGATCTCCACCGTTTGCGCAAGAGTGGCCAACTCGGCCTCCGACACACCCGGCAGGCCGACCTGGCCGCGCCAGCGGTTGACGTTGTCGAGGTCGCTTCCAGCCAAGCCGGGAAGCGGGATGGCACTCACATCCGCCTGCTTTCCGTCCTTGCCGGCAACGCGGAACGAAGCTGCGCGCATTTCACCCAGCGGAGCGTCCTGCCACTCCGCCGGCCGTTTATACTGGAGCGCGGATGGGGCGGTGCCCGAGGTATCGGGATGTCCAGCCGGCATGGCGGAGGGCTGCGCTGGCGTTAGCTCCTTCGCCACCCGATACTCCTGAACTTGCCCACGGCCGCAACCCGCCAGGGCGGCCACAAGGAAGAGCAAGGCCCATCGCATGAAGGATGGGAGCCTTTGGCTACAAGACAAAAACTTCACCTTCTGTATCTACAAGCGTTTGGGTGGAAGCGCAAGCGGGTTGTCGAAACCGGTCCGGACTCTCAGCGGGGTGCGGGACTATTGACGAAGCTGCTGGGAAACCACGCGATAGGCCGCGGCTGCACTTCATTCTTGTTTTCCAGCCGCCAACAGGCTAAGTATCGAGCTCACAGAAAAGCGAGCGAACCATGCACACGGCTGCCACGCCAATTTCGACGGTTCCGCCCGGGCAGGTGGTCCAGTCGGGCAAGAACTCCGCACTTGGTCCGCGCTGCCGTTCGTTCCGCCCCTTGCTGGCGGCGCCGGGCCACGCTCTGTGCCGGTCAGCTCCGGACTCAAACCACCCATGAAGACCGTAACTATTTGGCAACGCCTCAACACCGCCTTTTGGCTGCTGATCGTGCTGGTGCTGGCAGGCGTCGGCTTGGCGCTTTGGGCCGCCGCCGCCGGCTCGGCCAGGATCCGCCGGGGCGACCAGTTGTCCGAACCCAAGAACAGCATCAAGTACGATGTCGTCCTTATTAGCGAAACCGTTCGGGGCTTGCTGCTGGATCCCAAGAACGAAGCCGAGAAAAGGCGCAAACACGAAGCAGAAGCGGATCTGGCCGCGCAACTGAATTTCATCCGATCGACATTTAATGACTATCCCGACCTGATGCACTCGGTGAGCAACTTGAGTGACTTTACCTCCCGCACGCTCGAAGACTTCGACCGGCGGGTGCTGGACATGGCAGAGACCGACTCCGCCAGTGCGGTAATGCTCTACGTCAAGGCCTATCCTGAAATCCGCGACAAGCGCAGCAAACTGTTCACGGACCTGACCTTCGAGATTGAGCGCGTGCGCAATGCCGAGGTAATGCGCGGCGAATCGCTCGCGAAGCTCGGGTTGGCCCCCCTCGCCATCCTCCTGCTGGCAATCCCGATCGTTGGCCGCGTCCATGCTTCGACCGTAGCGAAGCCGCTGAACCGCCTGGTGGGCGCCCTCGAACGCATGCGCCAGGGGGACTTCACAGAGCGTCTGGAACTGCAGCGACGCGATGAGTTCGGCGTCCTGGGCAATAGCCTCAACCGGCTGGCAGATGACCTCTCCGAACTGGTGAGCCAGGTCCAGCGTTCGGGCATTCAGGTCAACTCCACCGCGACCGAGATCGCCGCGACCGCCCGGGAACAACAGACCACCGCCCACGAAATCGCCGCCACGACGGCCGAGATCGGCGCCACCTCCAAGCAAATCTCCGCCACCTCCAAGGAGCTGGTGAAGACGATGAACGAAGTGAACGAGGTCGCGGAGCAGACCGCCAATCTCGCCGGCAGCGGCCACGCCGCGCTCGCCCGCATGGAAACGACCATGCGCCAGATCACCGAAGCGTCCGGCTCCATCACCGCCAAATTGTCGGTCCTCAGCGAAAAGACCACCAACATCAACTCGGTGGTGACCACCATCACCAAAGTCGCCGACCAGACTAACCTGTTGTCGCTCAATGCCGCCATTGAAGCCGAAAAGGCGGGCGAGTACGGGCTGGGCTTTGCGGTGGTCGCCTTGGAAATCCGCCGCCTCGCCGATCAGACGGCCGTCGCGACCTACGACATCGAGAAAATGGTCAAGGAAATGCAATCCGCCGTCGCCGCCGGTGTCATGGGCATGGACAAGTTCTCGGAAGAAGCGCGCCGCGGCGTGGAGGAAATTCGCCAGGTCAGCACGCACCTCGCGCAGATTATCCACCAGGTCCAAACGCTCACCCCCCGCTTTCAGACGGTGAACGAAGGCATGCACGCGCAAGCCTCCGGCGCCCAGCAGATCAGCGATACCCTCACGCAGCTCAGCGAAGCGGCGCAGCAAACGGCCGATTCTCTGCGGCAATCCAACCTGGCTATCGAGCAACTGAATAGCGCCGCCCGGAGCCTGCAGACCAGCGTGGCCCGGTTCAAGCTCGCGACCTAACCATGCTGTTTCTGCTCTTCCAATTGGGCAAAGAACGATACGCGCTGCCGGCCAACCGCGTGGTCGAGGTCGTGCCGCTCCTGGATCTGAAACACCTGCCGCAGGCGCCCAAAGGCGTAGCCGGCATCTTCAACTACCGCGGGCGCCCCGTCCCGGCCGTCGATCTGTGCGCCCTTACCGTGGGCCAGTCCGCCAGCGAGCGCTTCAGCACCCGAATCATCATCGTCAATTACCCGGATGGTCACGGGACGAACCATTTGCTGGGCCTGATTGCCGAGCATGTTACGGAGATGCTGCGCAAAGATGCCAACGATTTCCTCGATCCCGGCGTGAAGCTCCGCGAGGCGCCGTATTTGGGTCCGATTCTCATGGACAACCAGAGCCCCGTCCAGTGGATCTATGAGCAACGCTTGCTGCCCGAACCTGTCCGCAACTTATTATTCTCCGCGGCCGCGGTCTGATACCATGAAGCGGATTGAACATCTGCTCCGAACGACGATTGGCCTCGATGCCGAATCCATCGGCTCAACCTCCATCCGACGCGTTGTCCGGCTGCGGATGAAACGGATTGGGCTGAGTAATCCGGAAGATTACGAACAGCTCCTGGAAAGATCGCGCGCAGAATGGAATGAGTTCGTCGAGTCGGTAATCGTCGCCGAAACCTGGTTCTTCCGCGACCCGGCAACCATTGCCGCATTCGTTCGTCATGCGATGGAGAACTGGCTGCCTGCTCATCCATTCGTCCCCTTGCGCTTGCTTAGCATCGCGTGCGCCTCCGGCGAAGAGCCTTATTCACTGGTAATGGCGCTGCTGGACGCAGGTGTGGCGCCCGACAGGTTCCAGATCGATGCCGTTGACATAAGCGCTCGCGCGCTGGCCCGCGCCGAAGCGGGCGTTTATGGGAGGAATTCCTTCAGAGGCAAAGACCTCGCCTTTCGTAGCCGCTATTTTCAACCAGTTAACGAGGGATTTGTCTTACTCCCCCTGGTTCGCGAATGCGTGCGCTTTCACCGGGGCAACTTGTTCAGCGATTATTTCCTGCCCGGGCACGCCCACTACGACTTCATCTTCTGCCGCAACCTCTTGATTTACTTTGACCGGCCCACGCAGCGCAAAGCCCTCGAAAGGATCGAGGGATTGCTGGCCCCCTCCGGCCTTTTGTTCGTCAGTCCGGCCGAACGGTCAATGGTCCTAAGCCACGGGTTTATCAGTACCGATATCGCCGGGACGTCTGCCGCCCACAAAACGGGTCATGTCACGGGCCGCCCAGGAGTGGCTTGGTTCGTAAAGCGGCCGATCGTTCCAGCCGGGCTCGAGTCCAACGGGGCTGCCCAGCCGCAGTTCCTAGCGAGCAGCGAATTGAAGCTTCCGGCTGCGGACGGGCCAGCGCCCTCCGTCCAGCCCGACCTTGAAACCGCGCGCCGCTTTGCCGATGCCGGACGCTTGCACGAGGCTGCCGAGATCTGCGAGGCCTGCCTCCGCCAAAGCGGAGTGTCCGCCCAGGCATATTACTTGCTCGGCCTGGTACGGGACTCCAGCGGCGCCGCTGGAGCAATCGATTGCTACCGCAAAGCCCTCTACCTCGATCCCAATCACTACGAGAGCCTCCTCCAAATGGCGCTGTTATTGCAGAAAAACGGCGAGCCCGCCCGCGCGCGAGCGTTCCAGAACCGCGCGCAACGCAGCAAAGGAAAGGTGTGACTGAGTCGTGAGCGTCTTCAGCCTCCAACTCAATGAACCTGCCGCGCCGGACGAAGGGTCCCGGTCGGTTCCGAACGGCCAGGTGGTAGAGATTCGGCCTTGCTGGAACGAAATCGGCGTGCAAGGCGATGCCACTTGCCCGGAGTTGCCGCAGGTTATTCATTGCCGCAACTGTCCGGTTTATTCCAAAGCGGGCGTTCAGTTGCTCGACCGTCCACTGCTGCCGGAATACCGCCGGGCGTGGACCCAGCACTTCGCGCAAGACAAGAAACTCCCCGGGCCTGCCCGGCAATCCGCCCTGCTCTTTCGCATTGACTCTGAATGGCTGGCGCTGCCGACGCCGGTGTTTCAGGAAGTGGCAGAGCACCGACCGGTGCATTCGCTGCCACATCGCCGGCAAGGCATTGTGCTGGGCCTCGTCAATATTCGCGGTGAACTGTTGATCTGTGTCTCCCTGGCCCCCCTGCTTGGGCTGGTCAGGAGCCCGCTCTGCGCAATGCCCCACTCAACGTACGACCGGCTGCTCGTGGCAAAGCACGACGACCAGCGCTTCGTCTTCCCGGCGGACGAGGTCCGCGGCCTGCTTCGATTTCAAACGCCGGAGTTGAAGGAGCCACCGGCCACCCTCACGAAATCCCGTCTGAGTTACACGCAAGGTGTTCTCTACTGGCAGGACCGAGCCGTTGGACTGCTCGACGCCGATCTGCTCTTTTCGACCCTGACTCGGAGCCTCACGTGAGCCCGCACACCCCCCAGGACCCGGGCAGTCTGCCAATGCTGGAGCTCTTCCGCGCGGAAGTTGAAAACCAAACAGCTATTCTGACCAGCGGTTTGCTTGAGCTGGAGGGTGGCCAGGGAGCACCCGGGCAATTGGAGATTCTTATGCGTGCCGCTCACTCCTTTAAAGGGGCCGCTCGCATTGTCGATCTCCCTGCCGCCGTGCGGGTCGCCCACGCCATGGAGGATTGTTTCGCACTCGCCCAACAGGGGAAGCTCGCTCTGCGCCAGCCCGAAATTGATCTGCTCTTCCGCGGCGTGGACTTGCTGCTCCAGATTTCCAAATACACAGAGGCAAATATCGCCCGTTGGGAAGCTGATCATGCGGATGGAATCCGGGGGTTCCTCAGTTCGCTGGAAGTGTTGACGCCTGCCGCCGAAACCCCGGCGCCTGCCTCCGTCGTGGTCACAGCGCACTCCGAACCGGTAGCTCCCGGCAACTCGAACAAGGCGGATCAAGCCGGCGACTTGTCATTCCCAGCCGCCGTTGAAGCTGGGCCTCTGGACACTCGCCCACAGCTTGTCGCCGCGCGCCAGCCCGACGCACCCGAACGTGTGGTACGGCTCACGGCGGAGAATCTCAATCGGCTGCTGGGCTTGGCCGGCGAGGCGTTGGTTGAATCGCGCTGGTTGCGTCCCTTTGCTGACTCCCTCCAGCGTCTCAAGCGACAGCACACCGAGGTGTCAGACAAGCTGGATGAACTGCGCCAGGGCTCTGATGAAACACATTTGTCCGGACGCGCAGCGGAGCACCTTGCCGAGTTGGCCCACAAAATGGCCGGCTGCCAGCAGTTTCTGAGCGACCGCCTGCGGGAGTTGGACCTGTTCGATCGCCGCTCCGCGCATCTTTCGCAACACATGTATCTCGAAGTGCTGCGCACCCGGCTGCGGCCCTTCCGCGATGGCGTGCGCCACTTTCCCCGCATGGTGCGCGATCTGGCACAAGCGCTCGGCAAGCAGGTACGGCTCGAAATCGTGGGCGAGAACACCCAGGTGGATCGTGACATCCTGGAGCGATTGGAGAGCCCGCTGGCCAACCTCTTGCGCAACGCCGTGGACCACGGCTGCGAGACGCCAGAGCAACGCCAGCGCGCCGGCAAATCTCCGGAGGGCAGAATCCTCCTCGAAGCCCGCCACAGCGCCGGAATGCTCCTGGTCACGGTCACGGACGACGGCGGTGGCGTCCAACTGGAGCGGGTGCGAGAGCGGATCCTAAAACAGAATCTGGCGTCGCCGGCTGTCGCTGAACAGCTTACCGAGGCCGAACTGCTCGAATTCCTTTTCCTGCCAGGCTTCACGCTCAAGGATACCGTTACCGAGATCTCCGGCCGTGGCGTCGGCCTCGACGTAGTGCAGAATATGGTGCGGAGCGTGCGTGGCAATCTTCGGCTCAGCGCACAACCCGGCCGCGGCCTGCGCGTTCAACTGCAGTTGCCGCTCACACTCTCTGTGCTCCGCGCATTGCTGGTTGAAGTGGCCGGCGAGCCGTACGCCTTTCCACTGGCTCAGATTACCCGAGCCTTGAGATTGCAGCGCGAGGGCATCGAAACCCTCGAGAACCGTCCCCACTTTCGTTTCGACGGCCACCAGGTTGGCTTGCTGGCGGCCCACCAGGTCTTCGATTGCGCCCCCCCCAAACCGCCCGGCAACGACTTGCCGGTCGTCGTGCTCGGCGACCGCAATGCGCGTTACGGGCTGGTCGTGGACCGCTTTCTGGGGGAACGCGAACTGGTCGTGCAGCCGCTCGATGGCCGGCTTGGCAAGGTCAAAGACATCAGCGCGGCGGCGCTCATGGAAGATGGCGCCCCGGTCTTGATTGTAGATGTCGATGACATGGTACGATCGATCGAGAAGCTGCTTTCGGAAGGCCTGCTCACCCAAGTCCAGCGCGGCGATCTCGAACTGACCGGCCGGAAGCAGAAACGCGTTCTGGCGGTGGACGATTCCCTTACCGTGCGCGAGTTGTTCCGGAAGCTCCTTGCCAACCACGGTTATCTGGCCGATGTCGCGGTGAACGGCATGGCTGGCTGGAACGCGGTGCGCGCCAACCATTACGACCTGGTGATTACCGACGTGGACATGCCACGCCTGGATGGCATAGAGCTGGCAGCTCTGATTAAGAAGGACCCTCAGTTGAAGTCCCTGCCAGTCATGATCGTTTCTTACAAGGACCGCGAGGAAGACCGGCTGCGCGGCCTGGAAGCGGGCGCAGATTATTACATCGCCAAGGACAACCTTAACGATGAAACACTCTTGCAGGCCGTCGTGGACTTGATTGGCGCTCCTGATGCATGAGAATCGCCGTGGTCAATGACGTGCTGGCAGCGGTCGAAGCGATGCGCCGCGTGATTCTTAGCGCGCCCGAGAATGAGGTTGCCTGGGTCGCGCGCGATGGCTCCGAGGCGGTTGCTCTCTGTGCCGGCGATGCCCCGGATCTCATCCTGATGGACTTGATCATGCCGGGCATGGATGGCGTCGAAGCTACCCGCCGCATCATGGCCCGCAAGCCCTGCGCCATCGTGCTTGTCACCGCCAACGTCACCAGCCAATCCGCGAAGGTCTTTGAAGCTATGGGCGCCGGCGCCCTGGATGCGGTCAATACGCCGGTCCTCGATCGCACCGGTGCGGGCGCGGGAGCCAGACCCCTGCTGGGGAAAATCGAAACCATCCGCAAGCTGCTCGGCGCCAATACCACCAGGAATCGTTCGGCGCCCGCCCAATGGATGGAACGGCATCCTGCCCAGGGCCGCAACCACTTGGTCGGCATCGGTGCCTCCGCCGGCGGGCCAACGGCCCTGGCCAAGCTGCTGGGGCACCTGCCAGCGGACTTTCCCGCACCGGTGATCATCGTCCAGCACGTGGATCCGCACTTCGCGCCGGGCCTGGCGCACTGGCTGAATGCCCAGACCCCGCTCCAGGTGCGCCTGGCCCGTGAAGGCGATCGTCCGCAAGCCGGCACCGTCCTGGTGGCTGGGCAAGATAGTCACCTTGTGTTTGCAAGTCCTACACGGCTTGTTTACACACGGCACCCGGTCGATTCTGCCTATCGGCCGTCGATTGACCTCTTTTTCAAGAGCGCGGACCAATTCTGGCCGGGAGATGTGGTGGGCGTGCTGCTCACCGGCATGGGCCGCGATGGGGCCGAGGGGCTGCGCGCTTTGCGATCGAGGGGCCATCATACGATCGCCCAGGATCGGCCCACCAGCGCGGTTTACGGCATGCCCGGCGCGGCGGCGGAGCTGCACGCCGCCACGGAAATTCTAGCGCTTGACAAAATCGGCCCCAGGCTCACGAATATCGTAGGATAGAGAATGAAACCGCATGGCTGACGAACCAATCAACCAGATGGTGAATCCGGACCAGGAGCGCCTGCCGCATCCGCCGGAGTACCATGTGATGGTCCTGGTCGTTGACGACCAGGCCATGGTTTGCGAAGCGGTCCGGCGCGCTTTGGCCAATCAAACCGACATTGATTTTCATTACTGCGCCGACGCCCGCGAAGCCCTCGCGATCGCGAACCAGATCAAGCCCACGGTGATTCTGCAGGATTTGGTGATGCCCGGCGTGGACGGCCTCACGCTGGTCAAGCAATTCCGCTCCAATCCGGCTACCAAAGACACTCCCATCATCGTCCTCTCTACGAACGAGAACCCCCAGGTCAAAGGCCATGCTTTTGCCCTCGGCGCCAATGACTATCTGGTTAAGCTGCCCGACAAGATCGAACTGATCGCCCGGATTCGCTATCACTCGATGGCCTACCTGAACCTCTTGCAGCGCGATGCTGCCTACCGGGCACTCCGGGAAAGCCAGCAACAGCTTATCGAAAGCAACGCCGCCCTCATATCGCTCAACCAGAGGCTCGAGGAGGCCACGCTCGCCAAGTCCCAGTTCCTGGCCAACATGAGCCACGAGATTCGCACGCCCATGAACGGCGTCGTTGGCATGACGGGGTTGCTTCTGGACACCGAATTGACGGATGAACAGCGCGATTATGTCGAGTCCACCCGTACCAGCGCCGACGCCCTGCTGACCATCATCAATGATATCCTTGACTTCTCCAAAATCGAGTCCGGCAAACTCGAGTTGGACCATCATCCCTTCGAACTCCACGCCTGCATCGAGGAGGTCATGGATTTGCTGGCGTCCAAAGCAGCCGAAAAGAACGTCGACCTCGCGTACCTGGTGGACGACGCCATTCCCAAGATCCTGGTCAGCGACGTAACCCGGCTGCGGCAGATTCTCGTCAATCTTATCGGCAACGCCGTCAAGTTTACCAACCAGGGCGAGGTGGTCATTGAAGTCACCTCGTCCGGGCGCACGGTGCGCAGCATCCCGTTCGGCCACGAGCACGACACCGAGTTTCTCCGGCACCCGGATGAGTGGCTGCTCCACATCTCGGTGCGTGACACGGGTATCGGCATCCCCCTGAACCGGCAGAGCCGCCTTTTCAAATCGTTTCAGCAGGTCGATGCCTCCACCACCCGTCACTATGGCGGCACCGGGCTGGGTCTGGCCATCTGCAAACGCCTGGCGGAGTTGCTTGGGGGGAAGATCTGGGTCGAGAGCGATGCGGGCAAGGGGTCCACATTCCATTTTACGATCACGGCGCGGGCACCCGCCTCCAGCAAGCCGCCGGCCTGGCAAAACCCGCAACCCCAGCTTGCGGGCAAGCGCCTGCTGGTCATCGAAGACAACGCCACCAACCGGCGCATCATCACGCAGCGCGGCGAGAATTGGGGCATGACCGTGGAAACGGCTGCGAACGGCCGCGACGCGCTCGCGCTGCTGGCGCAAGGCGATTTGTTTGATGCCGTGATCCTCGATTTGGAACTGCCGGACAAAGATGGTCTCGCGCTGGCCGAGGAAATCCGCAAGCAACCTGCCGGGCGTTACGCGCCATTGCTCCTGCTGTCGTCGAGGCACCCCAGCGGTGATGGTGCGCGTCCACTGCCCGCCAGTGTTTCTGTCTCCATCCATAAACCGATCCACCCGGCGCAATTGCTCGATGCCATGTGCCGGGCCCTGAGCGTCCACGTTCAACGCGAGAAGAAATCGCCGGTCGCGCCGACGCTCGACGCCGATCTCGCCCGCCGCCTGCCGCTGCATCTGCTCCTGGCGGATGATAATCCCATCAACCAGAAGGTCGGTATCAGTGTCCTGCACAAGCTGGGGTACCGCGCTGACATTGCCAGCAACGGCCTGGAAGTCCTCAAGGCGCTGGAACAGAAGGCCTACGACATACTGTTTCTCGACGTGCAGATGCCGGAGATGGATGGCCTCGAAGCGGCCCGCCAGATTTGTCAGCGTTGGCCCGCCGGGAAACGCCCGTGCATCATCGCCATGACCGGCAACGCGCTCATGGGCGATCGCGAAAAGTGTTTGCAGGCCGGCATGGATGATTACATTTCCAAGCCCGTCCGTATCGGTGATTTGCAGTCGGCGCTGCAACGCTGGGGCCCCGTAAAGACCAGGAAACCGGATACTGCTTTCGTAACGCGTCCCAAGTCCACCTCAGCGGACAATCTGCTCGACCAGTCCACCATTGCGGAGTTGCGCAACATGCCGCCTTCCAACGGCATCAGCATGCTGCAGGAACTCGTGGACCTCTTTCTCGAAGCAGCTCCTCAGCGCATCGCGCAGATCAGCCAGTCGATTAACGACGGGCCCATGCTGGCATTCCACGCGCACGCGCTCAAGAGCATGGGTCTCAACCTGGGCGTCAAACGCGTCGTCCAACTGTCGCAGAAACTCGAGGAGCTTGGCCGTGCCAGGAATGTGCACGGCGCCCCCGCCCTGCTCCAGGAACTCGAAGGTGCGTTTGCCCAGACCAAGGCCCAACTCCTCACGCTCCGCAACCAATAACCCGCCCGCTTAAGGTCTCACCTGATGCCAACCAAACCCGTCCGCCTGGACTACGGCGACACCATCGGAATCATCGCGCCCGCCAGCGCGCCGCCTGATCCGAAGAACATCGACCGCTCCGTCGCCGTCCTCGAGCGCCTCGGCTTCAAACCCAAGCTCGCTCCCAATGTTCGCAAACGCTGGGGTTTCCTTGCTGGCAGCGACCGCGACCGCGCGAGTGACCTCATGAAGATGTTCGCGGACCATAAGGTGAAGGCGATTGTCTGCGTGCGCGGCGGCTACGGAACCGCGCGCCTCCTGCCACGGCTGGACTACCGGACCATCCGCGCCAACCCCAAGATCTTCGTCGGCTACAGTGACATCACGTCGCTGCATTGCGCCTTCCTGGTGAAAGCCAACCTCGTATCCTTCCACGGCCCGATGCTCAACTCGGACTTCATCAAGAAGGATCTCCCAGACTTCACGCTGCAGAGCTTCCTCAAGACCCTGATGCAGGCCTCCGCCCCGGGAAGCATCTCCGACGGATACAAGAAGAAGACCGTCACCATCCTGCGCCGCGGCATCATCTCCGGGCCGCTGATGGGAGGGAACATCACGCTCCTGTGCGCCACGCTCGGAACCCCGTCTCAGCCCTCGTTCAAGAACAGTATCCTCTTCTTCGAAGACCTGGACGAAGTGCCCTACCGCTTCGACCGGATACTGACCCAGTTGCTCAATGCGGGCCTGCTCCAGCAAGTCGCCGGCATCGCCATCGGCATCAACGCCAACTGCCACGACCCCAAAGCGAAGAACTCCAAGGAATACCGGCAAACCCTGGAAGACGTGTTCAGGGAGAGACTGCTCCCACTCAAGGTCCCGGTTGTCGCGGGCCTGCCCTTCGGCCACATCCCACTGAATGCCACCCTCCCGGTCGGCGTGCGCGTTACGCTTGACGCCGTCAAAGGCGACCTGACTATTGACGAACCAGCCGTGACGTAGCCAATCCAAGAAAAGCCCACGCTCTGCTGGTCCACGAGTGCTTCAGGGCCTCAGGTTTCGGGCTTCGGCCTTCCTTCGGCCTTCGACATTCGGGATTCGGCCTTACCCGTCAATCCTCGCGTCCCGCCTCATGCACGCGGATATAGCGCCGCAGCAGAATCAAGCCGGCCGGAGCGACCGTGGCAGTCAGGGCTACGAAGAGCCACATAGTTTCCGAGTGCCGCACCCCATGTTCCGGGCAGTACCGGGCCAGCAGGAAGCCTGAGAAAGTTCCAATCAGCAGTTTGGCCAGCAGGAAGGGCACATAAGAGAGCGCCGCGTAAGAGGCCTCCTGGCCCTTGGGCGCAATCGCTGCCGCATACTCATAAACGCGCGGCGAGTAGAAAGCTTCGCCAACCGAGAGGAGCACAACAAAAAGCGCGATCATGACATAATAGGGGTGCACGCTACCCTTCAGGCCCAGATAACCATGTCCAAGCCAATGACCCGGCAGACCGTTCGCCAACGGCGCGAACCACGCCGTCGGCAGTGC
The DNA here is from genome assembly GCA_003152225.1 of Limisphaerales bacterium. Lineage (GTDB taxonomy): Bacteria > Verrucomicrobiota > Verrucomicrobiia > Limisphaerales > UBA8199 > PALSA-1440. Next base: position 40,780 of record PLZQ01000214.1, read on the forward strand.
CATAATGAATACGGACGCGGCGCAGACAATGCCCCCCATAGTCACCATCCTGTAGGCGGACACCCGCTGCGTCAGCGCACCCACGAACGGAACGAGGACGATAATCAGGATGCTATTGATCGCCCAGAGTCGGCCGATGGGAGCGCCATCGCCCAATTCGCGGATGCCGAACTTCGGGTACACGTAATACATCTGCATTAGAATCAGCTTCAGAAACGCAATCAAGATAAGGAACGCCAGAAGTCGGTAAACCCCCGCCTGCCGTAAGAGGCCGGCGAAGAGCCGGGCAGACTCCGTCGCACTGTCACGCACCGCCTGCCACATCGAGCTCCACAGGTTCACCTGTCGCGCGCGGGCTGACCGAGGAGTAATCCGCACGCCCTCGTCGGTGACCTCAACGCCCACGCGCAGAAAATAAAGGACCGGCAATATTGAGATTTCGATGATCAGGCTCACCAGGAACAGTGCCCTATACGTGCTGATCTTCATGCCAAGCAGCGGCAGCGTAAGCTGGCCATGCTCCCCCAGGCCCTGCCGCACAAAGTCGAAGAGCAAAGCCGCGGCGAGGAATCCGACGTTCATCATCACGTAGAAGATGGAAAAGGAAATCGAGCGCTGGCGGGTATTGGAGTAGTGGCGGACGGCGGCGACCAGCACTGGCGTGCTTAGCGCCTCACCGACCGCCAGAGGGAACAAGCCACCGGCCAACGCCAGCCACTTGACATTCGTGAACGCCATCACGGCGCGAGCAACGATACAAATCCAGACGCCCAGGAAGAACGTCTTGCGCAACCCGATAGCATCCGTCAGTGAACCGACCAGCAAGGTGATCGCCGTCATCAGGAGCGACCAGGCCGCCACCAGACCAAGCGCTCTCTGGTCGCTGTAGCCCAGGTCGGACGAGAGCCAGAGCACGAGGGTCGAGTTGGACAACGCGTAGGCCGCGATCACCAGCAACTTCACCACAAATGTGATCCACAACTCCCGCGCCGCGCCCTTGAGCACGGTGAACTTAGACAGGAAACCGGTATCGGTCGTCTTGGCCAGAGCCTTCGGGCCGGTATCGGAAGTGGCGTTCGTCATGCTGATAGACGCATCAGAAACCAACCCGGCGGCCTAGTAAAGCCAGAACGTAGCGCAGCCGCCCTCGCCGACGTGCCAACACGCTAGTGCGAACAAGCGTAAGCGTCCTTAAGCGCGGCAATCCGTTACCTCTCTTGCCCTTCGGATCCTTCCCGGACAATGCGCGTATTCCTGCGAATACCTGAGCATTATTGTCGTGTTACCCAGGCTTTGGCATGGCTTGTATCTGGCTTTGAGGTCGCATTGGGGTCGCTTTGGGCTGGCTCGGGAGTGCCTATCAGTTGCCTTACCCCAAGGTTCCCCCGAGGTTCCCCCAAGGTAGTAGCTGGCTATCAACAGACCTTGTCGTGGCTTTCAGGTGGCTTTGGGTGGCCTTTGCCTTGGCTGGACGGGGCCAAACTCCAAGACCGTTTCTCAGCATTGAGAATTCTGGCTCATTTCAGACTTGCCGGAGGGCACGCGGCCAGATTGGAACCAGCGAACCTGGCTGCAACCTGAATCAAAGGGGTTAGCGAGCGAAAGAACTAAAATCAAAGCCCCCTCACACAACGAAACCCGAAGTCATTGGGGGTGCTGAATGGGTTGAAGACGTAGCGATAGGCGCATCGCGCGCTGTTGGCATTAGAGTTCCAAACGCCGCCGCGCAACACACGGGCGGTATCGGTCCCCGGTCCGGCTGGTCCGGTTGGATTTGTAGTCGTGGGTTGGCCATACGGCGTCCCATACCAATCCCAGCACCACTCAAATACATTCCCAGCCATGTCGTAGAGACCATAACCGTTCGGCGCAAAAAACCCCACCGGACTCGTATAGGGTAAACCTCCTTTATTGAAGTTGGTGTTGTATCCGTTGTACGGCCCCAAGTCGTAGCTGTAGCCGCTGGTGTTTCCAAAGTAGTTGGCCTGGCTTTCGGAAATCGTATTGCCCCACGGAAACCGTTGCCCAATCAAACCTCCTCGCGCCGCCTTCTCCCATTCCGCTTCCGTCGGCAACCGATACCCGTTGGTCGCCCAATTTACATAAACCGTTACGTCCCCGTTCGTGTAAATCTGCGTCAATCCCGCATCTGTGTAATACACCGGCGTCAGACCCGCTTGCTGGGACCGTGCATTGCACCACTTCACCACATCAAACCAAGCTACCGTCAGCACGGGATGATTCGCGGCCTTCCCCGTACCGGCAAAGTCAAAGCCATACCCGTGACTCGTGGCCCAACTAAAGACCGTCTGCCATTGGCTGTAGCTCATCAGGTTTGTGTCCATGTAAAACGCCGACACCGTTATGTCGGTGGGGTTTGCGTCCAGGATATCACTATCACCGATGGAGTTCCCCATTGTGAACGAACCCGCCGGAATAAGGACCATGCCAGCCGGGGCAGGGTTTGTTACCTGGGCCATCCCACGCACGCGGTAGAACATCGGCACGCTTACCGAGATCATGCCGTTCGAGTCCACTGTCACCGCGTCCAACCCGGCCCAGGTGTTGGTCCACGGGCCTGATAATGACGACGCCCATTCCACCGTCGCCACAGTGCCTGGCACCAGGTTGCTGGCCACCAATACCCCGTTCCCACTGAAGGAAGTAATGACCGGCGCCGCCGCGTGCGCGGCCATATTTGCTCCGAGCGCCAGGGCGCAAAGGCTGAGTTTCATTGCGGTTGTTGATTTATTCACTGATGTCCTTTCCAGCGCGCTGCCTTCGCCTGCCGCAGAACGCCCCGGTCGCCAGGAGCGGGACTGACCGGGCAAAGCAGTTGGTTTTTGGGCGCGCTCATTTCTCACCGTTGGTGCGGCTATTATATATTATAGGGGCTACGAGCCGTGGGGCAAGGATGAAGGGGCGTGATTCTTCCATGAAGGAAGTAGAATGCAGAAAGGGGTGCGGCAGGAGCGTAGCGCAGGTTTCCAAACCCGCCGTATCGCCGACTTCCAAAGTCGGCCAGGCTGCCGAAACGCCGGAGCCACTCGTATTTCAAGCCTCAGCAGGTTTGGGAAACCTGCGATATGGCTGAGGCGGAAGTCTCTTGATAGCGCTACTTCCTCGCGAACTCCAGTTCGCCGTCGCGGGCGACCACTTTGATGCGGTCGCCAGGTTTGAATTCGCCGAGGAGGAGCTTCGTGGCCAGCGGGTCCAGCAGGCGGTCCTGGATGGCCCGCTTGAGCGGGCGGGCGCCGAATTGCGGGTCGTAGCCTTCTTTGGCGATCAACTGCTTGGCGGAGCGGTCCACTTCCAAGGTGAGCTGCTGCTGCGTCAGACGTTTCTCCAGCCGCTGCAGTTGGATATCGACAATGCGCGTCAGGTCCTTCTCGTCGAGGTTGTGGAAGATGATGATGTCGTCCACGCGGTTGAGGAATTCGGGCCGGAAGTGCCCCTTCAATTCGAGCTTCACCAGGCGCTCCAGCTCCGCAACGTCCTTCACCGAAGCCTTGCCGCCGCTGTAGAACTCCTGGATCACCGGCGAGCCGATGTTGCTGGTGAGGATGATAATGGCGTTGCGGAAATCGACGGTCCGCCCCTGCCCATCAGTAAGCCGGCCATCGTCCATTACTTGCAGCAGGACGTTGAAGACGTCGTGGTGGGCTTTCTCGATTTCATCGAAGAGCACGACGCAGTAGGGCCGGCGCCGCACGGCTTCGCTGAGCTGGCCGCCTTCCTCGTAGCCGACGTAGCCGGGCGGCGCGCCGATGAGCCGCGCGACGGTATGCTTCTCCATGTATTCGCTCATGTCGAGGCGCACCATGGCATTCTCGTCATCGAAGAGAAACTCAGCGAGCGCCCGGGCCGTCTCGGTCTTGCCGACACCTGTGGGGCCGAGGAAAATGAACGAGCCGATGGGCCGGTTCGGTTCCTGCAGGCCGCTGCGGGAACGGCGCACGGCATTGGCAACTGCTTCAAGGGCCTCCTTCTGGCCGACGACACGCTGTTCGAGCCGCTCCTCCATCTTCACCAGCTTCTCACGCTCACCCTCCAGCATGCGGGAGACGGGAATGCCAGTCCAGGCGGCTACGACCTTCGCGATGTCTTCCTCGGTAACCTCCTGGTTGAGCAGGCGGCGGCCCGCAGGCTTCTCATGCAAGGCTTTCTCCGTCGCGGCGAGCTTCTTCTGCAGCTCTGGCAGGCGGCCGTATTGGATCTGCGCGGCGAGGTTCAAATCGTTGCGGCGTTGGGCCTGTTCCAGCTCGAGCTTGGCCTGCTCGATCTGGCCGTTGACGATGCTGACCGCGTTGATGGCGGCTTTCTCGTTCTGCCACTGCGCTTTGAGCTGCTTGGATTTCTCTTTGAGGTTGGCCAGGTCCTTCTCCAGCTTCTTTAACCGCTGGCGGGAGGCTTCGTCCTTCTCCTTCTTGAGAGCGCTCTGCTCGATCTCCAGTTGCTGGATCTGCCGCTCCAACTGGTCAACCTCAGTCGGCATGGAGTCCAGCTCCATGCGCAGGCGCGAGGCCGCCTCGTCAATCAGGTCAATCGCCTTATCCGGCAGGAAGCGGTCGGCGATGTAGCGATGCGAGAGCGTCGCCGCCGCGACCAGCGCCGAGTCCTGGATGCGCACGCCGTGGTGAACTTCGTAGCGCTCCTTGAGCCCGCGCAGGATGGCGATTGTCGCCTCGACGCTCGGCTCGGAAACGAACACCGGCTGGAAGCGCCGCTCCAGCGCGGGGTCTTTCTCGATGTGCTTCCGATACTCGTCGAGTGTAGTGGCGCCGATGGCGCGCAGTTCGCCCCGCGCAAGCTGCGGCTTCATGATGTTCGCGGCATCCGTCGCCCCTTCCGCGGCGCCCGCGCCGACGATCGTGTGCAGTTCATCAATGAACAAGACAATCTTCCCTTCGCTAGCAACAATCTCCTTGAGGAAAGCCTTGAGCCGGTCTTCAAACTCACCCCGATACTTGGCCCCAGCAATCATCGCGCTCAAGTCCATGGCTACCAGCCGCTTGTTCTTCAGGGTCTCGGGCACGTCGCCGCTGACCATGCGCCGGGCAAGCCCCTCCGCAATCGCGGTCTTGCCTACGCCTGGCTCGCCAATGAGCACGGGGTTATTCTTTGTGCGGCGCGTCAGCACCTGCATCACCCGGCGAATCTCGTCGTCGCGGCCAATCACAGGGTCGATCTTGCCCTGGCGCGCCAGCGCGGTCAGGTCGCGGCCATACTTTTCGAGTGCCTGGAACTTGCCCTCTGGATTCTCGTCAGTGACCCGCTGGTTCCCGCGCAACTCCGCCAGGGCGCGCAGCACCAGATCGCGCTTGAGGCCGTGCGCCTGGAAGATCTTCTTGAGCGAGGGGCCGGCTTCATCCAGCAACCCCAGCAGCAGATGCTCGGTGCTGATGTACTCGTCCTTCAGCTTGCCGGCTTCGGTTTGGGCCGCATCCAGCGCCTTCTTCATCTGTGGGCTGAGGAACAAGTCCGTGGAGCTGATCCCCTGGACTTTGTGGCGGCGGGCGAGTTCCTGCTCCAGCTCCGGCCTGAGCCGGTCAGGAGGAATGCCAATTTTCTCCAGCAGGTCGGGGATAAGGCTCTCGGTCTGGCCGATCATGGCCAGCAGCAGATGCTCTCCATCCACCTCCTGGTGCGAATGCTCCCGGGCGATGCGCTGTGCCTCCTGCAATGCTTCCTGCGACTTAATAGTAAACCGATCCTGTTGCATAGACGCTAATGATAAGGGGAAACTGGCAAAGTCTCAAGTCCGAATACGGCAGGCGAACTCCCGGGGGCGCATTCGCGAGTCCTTG
>PLZQ01000551.1:0-10362 GCA_003152225.1 Limisphaerales bacterium
GCTGCCGTTCCTGGGACAGCTTCTCGCGGGCGGGCAGGCAGGGGCGGACCAGTTCGAAGCGAGCCTTGAGAAACTCACGCGTCTTGGCGTGACGCCCGCCGAACTCCTGGTTCACCTCTTGCCAAAGGGCCTGAACTTCAGCTTCCGGGAGGGCCATGACCTGGGCGCAGATTCTGGCGGCCCGGGGGTCGGTCGGAACGAGAAACGGCCGGAGCAGCACGCGCGATCGGTCGGGGTGCAGAATGACCTGGCTGCGCTGGACGGTGGCGATCTTCATGGCAGGGAACGGTTACGAAGCGGGCGGATTGAACGCGGTGACCGCATTCTGTGTGAGCTGCAACTCGGCCAGCGAGAGCAGGAAAGCGAGCGTCGATTCGGCCCCCTGGTTTTGGTTCACCCGATCAACGTGCAAAGCATCCCGGCAACCGCCGGTCGCCGGCGAATAAAGTTCCAGCCCCAGATCATTCCAGCCCAGAAACCAATCGAAGACGCGCTGAGCCTGTTCGTACCACCACACATCGGAGGTGGCTCGGTAGGCCTCCAGGCAAGCGGACAACATCGAATGCGCCTCAATCGGCTGCTGATCAAAGTCCGCCCGGGTGCCGCCGCGCGGGAAGAATCCATTGCTGCCAATCGGCCGGAAGTCGCCGCTCTCGGCGGTTTGCACTTTGGCCAGCCAGCGCAGGGCCTGCAATCCCCGCTCATAGACTGGCGCTTGACCCATCGCGCGCCCGCTCAGGATCAAGGCGTGGGCGAGCTTGGCGTTGTCATAGGAAAGCACATCTTCAAACCACGGCCAGTCCGGCTGCGTCGTTCGGTCGAACAGTCCCATGAGGCGCGTGGTGAGGTTTTCCCGCATCTGCTGGGCGAGGCGATCACCGCTCAAGCGCTGCAAGTACTCATGAATGCCCAGCAGGGTGAACGCCCACGCGCGCGGCGAGGTGAAGTCGGCCGCAGCCGGCAACGCCTGGGCGAAGACCTGTCCGGACAAGACTTGAAAACTGCGGTAGGGCGACCGGCCAACCCCCATGCCCAAGGCCCAGAGTGCCCGGCCATGAGAATCCTCCGAACCCTGTTCATCGAGCCAGCGCCGGTCGAAGCTAAGGTGGTTGTGAAAGCGCCGGGTCCGGGCATCGAACGCGTGGAGCAGGAACGCCGCATAAGTTGTCGCCAGCGACCGCAGGCTTTCTGGCTCTTCCTCCATCTCGTCCAGCAGCACCGCCAGAATGAAGGCGCGCGCGTTGTCGTCCGTGCAGTAGCCTTCGGAGAAATTGGGCACGGTGAACAAGGCGTGCTGGAAGAGGCCGGTCGAGTCGGTCATCCGCGACAGATGGTCCAGCTTCATCTCGGGCAGCGCGCGCGGCTGCTGATCCAGGGTCTTGGTTGCAAACAACTTTCGCGACAACACCGCCCGCTCGCGGCGGGCGGACTCGAACGACCGCAGGTAGAGGCGGGCGACGTTGCTCCAGACCATCTCGCGGCCCAGCTTNNTCTTCCGCGAGCAATTCCGCGGCGTGCCAATACGGCGTGGACACCACCGCCTTGCCGGCGCCAAAGGCGTAGGCCAGCGTTCCCGAGGTGATCTGCGCCTCGTTCATATACGGGGTGAGGTAAAGATCGGCGGCCCCGATAAATTCCTTGAGTTCTTCGAGCTCGACAAAGCGGTTGTAGAAGATGACGTGCTGGTGGACCTTGTTCTTCTTGGCCAGCCGTTCCAGGCTGACCCGGTAGGCCTCCCCATGCTCGCGCACCAGGTTGGGATGGGTGGCGCCCAGCACGATATAGACGACGTTGGGAAACTCGGCCAGGATTTCAGGCAGCGCCTTCAGCACATGCTCGATTCCCTTGTTGGGCGAGAGCAGGCCGAAGGTGAGCAACACCAGCCGGCCTTCCACGCCGAATTGATCCTTGTAGAAATTGGGGTCCACGAACGGGATATCGGGGATGCCGTGGGGGATGACGTCAATCTTGGCCGGCGGCGCCTGGTAGATCTCTAGCAGCATCTGGCGGCCGCGCTCCGCCATCACGACCAGCCGCGTCGAACGGGCGATCAATTCCTGCATCACGCGTCGCTGATCCGCATTGGGCTCGCGCAGGAGCGTGTGCAAGGTCGTGACCACCGGCATGCGCAACTCGCGCATCAGCGCCAGCACGTGACTGCCGGCCGGCCCACCGAAGATCCCGAACTCATGCTGCAAGCTGACGACGTCGGGGCGGCTGATGTTGAGGAAATCCGCCGCCCGCAGGTAGGAGGCTAAGTCTTGCTCCTCAATCTCAAAGCGAACTTCCGCCGGATACTCATAGCCGCCCTTGAGGTCGTTGACCGGCACCGAAAAGCATTCGGTCCGGGGCTGGTCGGCCGCCACCGCCGCCAGGAGGTCGGCGGTGAAGGTGGCAATGCCGCATTTACGCGGCACGTAATCGCCGAGAAAGGCGATCTTCCTGATATTAGAGGTTGTGTCCACAGGGTAAAAACATGGTTCGCTGATCCACTAAAGCAATCCCGATCGCCAGGAATATGCGCCCCGCCATCAAGCGATGGAACGTTATCCCCAGCGATTTGGGTCCACGATTCCGCGCCGTCCCGCTAAAGAATCCCACCACGGCGCGCGAACACCTTCCTGCAGCGCCCTAAGATGGGATGTTAATCAGGCCCAACGCTCTCAGGCTGTCGGGAGCTTCGCCCAGTGCTGGGGCCGCTTGCGGCCCTTTCCCGACGGACGAGTCAGTGGGACGATGTCGCTCATTTCGTACCCCATGGCCCCCTCGGCGATCTCACGCAAGGCAATATCCGCCGCGCCGAGATTCCCGACGTCGGCCACCAGCGGCCGGCTGATGCGTCCACCGCCGGAATTCAACTGGCGGACGCGTTGCGACACCAGATTGACCAGGATGTTGGGATTGATGACTACCGCCAGGGCTTTTTTGACAAGTTCAGCGTTCATATGTTTTGTAAATGGTCGGTTTGAGGAAATAGACTCCGCCGGGGAAACGGTGCCTAATGCTTGGCGCCATTTCGGCCGGGTCCCTTTTTTGGGACGATGCCGGGCTGGGATGTACCGCGTTCCGGCCGGGGCAGAAGCCGTGCGGTCGAGCCTCGCTGGCTCAAGGTGGCGCGCATCGAGATGTTCGCGTTCAACGAGCGCGAGATGGGACAATTCGCTTTGGCCCGCAGCGCCGCATCAACAAAGTCGCACTGTGCCACCTTGGGCACGGTGGCAATCACATCCAGATGGATCTGCGTCAGTGTCCATCCGATGGCGATGTCCTCCATCGTAACCGTCGCCGTGGTATCGATTTGGCGCGGGCAATAGCCGGCCTCGCCCAGTTCATTGGCCAGGGTCATCGAGAAGCTGCCGGCGTGAGCGGCCGCAATCAGCTCGGGCGGACTCGTCCCCCGCCGCCGAATGTCGCTGCCGGAGGCGTAGGGCACCTGCTTCAGCACCGCGCTCGGTGTGCTGATCGCACCTTTGCCACGCTGGCGAGTCCCCAGCCAAAGGACGGACGCTTTCCGGGTATATGGTTTCATTACGCCCACAGCTTGGGGCCGGGGCTCGGCGTGTGCCAATACTTAGAAAGTGCCCTGGCGATACCTTTAGACTATGGGCTGGATTTGAACGGGAGCCAACCGAGGGAACCGAGCGCCCGCTCGCCGTTTCCTCCGGTCGAATGAATTTCACGGGTGTTCTAGCGGCGATTGACCGGTTGCCAACGGGGATGAACCTGCTAAACTGCCGCCTGCGTTATGGAATTGCGGCACCTGCGGTATTTCGTGGCGGTGGCTGAGAATCTGAATTTCACCAAAGCCGCCGCAAAACTGCATTTAGCCCAGCCCTCGCTCACGCGCCAAATTCATAATTTGGAAGAGGAGATCGGCGTGCGCCTCCTGAACCGCTCCAAAAGCCAGGTGGCCTTGACCGAGGAAGGGAGGTCCTTCCTGGTTGATGCCCGGCGCATTTTGGCCCTGGCGACGGAAAGCGTCCTGGCGGTGCAGCGTCTCGGCCGGGGCGAAATGGGCCAGTTGAATATCGCGTATTTGTCCAATTTTGATTTCGAACTGCTTCCCGAAACGCTTGCCGCTTTCCGCCAGACCTTTCCTCACATCGCGCTGAATCTCTTCGACATGACCCCGGGGGAGCAGCTGCGCGCGTTGGAGACGCGGAAGATTGATTTGGGCTTTGTCGGCCTGCGCCCTCCGGCAGCCGCCACTGGCTTACAATGGGAAAGCATCGCCCAGCACCGAATCGTCGTCGCCCTGCCGGCCAGGCATCCGCTGGTTAGCAAGCGCCAGGTCAAACTCGGCGAGTTGGAAACGATGTTCTTTGTGGGCATGTCCGAGAAGACGCATCCGGGCTTCCGTGAGTGGCTCAACGGAACGTGCCAGCAGGCTGGCTTTGCCCCGCGGGTCTTACAGGATGCCGAGTTGGAACCCGCCCTGATGACCTTCGTCGCCGAAGGTTTGGGCGTTTCGCTGGCACGTGAGCACATCAAGAAACTGCCCCACCCTGGAGTGGCCTTCCGGCCCCTGGCCCCCCCGGTCGAGAGTGACTATTGTATTGCCTGGAACCGGAGCAATGATTCCCGGACCTTGCAGCAATACATTGAGATCGTCAAAAGCCTCGCTTCATAATCCCCGCCTGCGCTCATAGCTTTAGGCTATTGCCGGGATACGCACAAAGCATTGGCCTCATTTCACTCAAGAGGCCACGCTGGAGTCGTATGAAAGCAGTAACTGTTTGACGAGACTCATTCCACTGACCAAGATGCGTGTATTGCAGCTCATTTGCCAGACGACGGCCGGCCTTTTCAAACAGGCCTGGCTGTCTCTCCATTCTGTCGCGCTTGTCCTCAAGCGCAGGCGACAACAGTTGGCCCTCAACGTAATCGAGGCGGAACGGCTCGACCGGATACGTAATCCGTCGAAGTACCTTGGGAAGTGATGCGCCGAGAGTAATTAACTATGAGTAAGAAAGTCCTTTTAACCAGTGTCTGCCGCCCGATGGGGCCGAAGTATGGCGATGCGCCTTCCGTTGGTTACGAGCTCCTCTACGGGCAGGTGACCCGCGCCCAGGGCCTGTTCAGCCCGCGCACGGTCAACATCCATTATTCCCTTGAGTACATCGCCGAAAACCTCGACGCCCCAACGGTGGTGTTGCAGTACCCTTCGGAAGCCGAGCTGATCCGCGAACTCAAGAAGGGCTACGATTACGTAGGCGTCTCTTTCTTGCTGGCGGTCATGCACAAGATGAAAAAGGTGGTCGCGCTCATCCGCCAATACGCGCCCAATAGCAAGATCGTCCTGGGCGGCTACGGCACCGTGCTTAACGACGAGGAGCTCAAGCCCTACGGCGATTACTTCTGCCGGGAGGAAGGCGTTGGCTACTTCCGCCGCCTGCTGGGCGAGCCTGAGCTGCCGATGCCCTACCGGCAGCCGCTGCTGGTAAGCTGGCTCAAGATATTTGGGCAGAAGGTCTCGGCCACGGGCCAAATCTTCGCCGGGCTGGGCTGCCCGAACGGCTGCGACTTCTGCTGCACCTCTCACTTCTTCAAGCGCCAGCACATCCGGCTGCTGCCCGAGGGCAAGGACATCTACGCCGTCGCCGAGCGTTACCTCGATATGAACCCGGAGCTGGTCCTGCTCATCATCGATGAGGACTTTCTGCTCAACAAGAAGCGGGCGATGGAGTTCCGCGACTGCGTGATGAAAGGCGGCAAAACGCTGTCAATCTTCGCGTTCTCCAGCGTCAAAGCCCTCAGCCAATACAAGGTGGAGGAGATTCTGGAGATGGGGATTGACGGCTTCTGGATCGGCTACGAAGGCACGCGTTCCGGATACGGCAAGCAGCAGGGCCGGCCGGTCGGCGACATCATCAAGGAGTTTCGCGAGCACGGTATCACGATTCTGACCTCGATGATCGTCGGCTTTGACTACCAGAGCCCGGAGATTGTGGCGCAGGAGCTGGACGGGTTGATGAAACTCAAGCCGGCCCTGAATCAGTTCCTGATCTATGGTCCGGTTCCGGGCACCCCGTTTAACAAGCGGGTTATGGAGGGCAACCTGTTGCAAGAGGTGTATGCCAAAGACCCTGCCCTCCTTTACCGGCGGGCAGACGGGTTCGCCACGACGATTAAACACCCGACGCTTTCGGCCGAGGAGATCGAGGAACTCCAGCGCTGGTGTTTCAATGAGGACTTCCAACGCCTTGGCCCCAGCATCTTCCGCACAGTGGAAACGTGGTTGCTCGGCTACCAGAAGCTTAAGAACTCCCCGAACCGCTTCTTGCGCCAGAAAGCCCAGTTTTACGCCAAGGAGATGCGGGCGGCGTATCCGGCATTTCTCGCGGGACGGTTGCTCGGCCCTAACGCATCCATTCGGCGTTGGATTGGCGATCTGGAAAGGAGCGTCCACGTGGAGCTGGGTTCCCCAACGCTGCCAGAGCGGATACGATCGGTGCTAGGGGTCGGAGCCGCGCTGTGGACCGGTTTGACGCTGAAGCTGAACTGGTTCCAGCATCCCGAGCTGATGCGTACGGCGTATCGTATGCCGACCAAGCGCTGGGCCGGAGCTGAACTGTGGGAGGGGCTGCGTCGCAAAGCCGCGCTCCCCAATCTCTCCATCCAGGTCGAGTTGCAACCCGCCAAGCAAGAGGTGTGGATGCGACTGGAAGGCAGGCTGTCACGAGCGGAGGCCGAGGGTCTGGGACAGCGAATCCGTGATTCCCTGGCGCGGAGCAAGAGCCGCCTGGTACTGGATCTCAAGAAACTCCAGTGGGACAACGTGGACGACCTGCGTCCGTTGAGAGAAAAGCTGGCCGCCTACCGCTCGCGCATCCAGCTCATCATGCCCAAACTGGCGGCAGCGCATCCCGAGGTGATCCTGCTCGCCAGCATGTTCCAACATTACCGGGGCTGACCGATTATGGGCAGAACCCAGGATTTGGCCTTGCCTCGTCGAACGTCAACCGGCATGAGAACCGGAAAAGAGCTCATCTTGGCGACCAAGCCGTACGCGGTTGATTCCACGGCAAGGAGTTGGTGGTACATTCTTTCCACTGCGTCCTTGTTGGCGGCGGCCCTGGCGGGGACGCTCTGGAACTTCCATCTCGCCGGCAAGCTGGTGTGCAGCCTCCTGGCCGGGCTGCTTTACCTCCGGTTCTTCGTGATCTATCACGATCAGCAGCATCAAGCCATACTGCCGCGTTCGCGGCTGGCCGAGGGCTTGATGCGGGTTTTCGGAATCCTGATTCTGAGCCCCAGCAGTGTTTGGAAAAGCTCCCACAACCACCATCACAACCACAACTCAAAGCTCCGTGGTTCTCATATCGGCTCCTATCCCATCATGACCAAGACACAGTTCTCGAAGGCGCCGAAAGCCCAGCGCATCGAGTATCTCTTTATGCGTCATCCCTTGACCATTCTGTTTGGCTACCTCTTCGTGTTTCTATACGGGATGTGTCTGCGTCCGGCCTTCACTAAGCTGCGGGAGCACTATGACTGCTTGGTCGGGTTCCTGGTGCACGTCCTGCTCGCGGTGGCGATTACCTGGTGCTTTGGCTGGCCGGCGCTGCTGTTGACCCTGCTCATTCCGCACTTTATCGCCAGCGCCATTGGCAGTTACCTGTTCTACGCCCAACATAACTTTCCGAACGTGTCCTTCAGCGACAATGCCGGTTGGTCTTACGACAAAGCAGCGCTGGAGTCCTCAAGTTTTATGATCACCGGACCGATCATGGCCTGGTTCACGGCCAATATCGGCTATCACCACATCCATCACTTGAACTCGCATATCCCCTTCTATCGCTTGCCTGAGGCCACGGCCGCCATTCCTGAGTTGCAGAACCCCAGGACCACGTCCCTCCACCCGATGGAGATTATTCGTTGCCTCCGGTTGAAGGTATGGGACAACGAAGCCCAACGCATGGTCAGTCTCGGCGATCTCCGCCCGCCTGACGACGAACTGCATGCACACCCAGGCTTTGCTGAGCGCACGCCCGGTTTCTGATCAACCCCGGCTGACGCCGAAGGTTCCTGCTCGCATACGCCCGGCGGCTATGCCACTTTACCCACATGCCATATCGTCCCCAAAGATCCAAAAAGCCTAGCCCCAAACCGGGAGAGCTGGAGAACCGCCAATTCCATTCCAATCAGCTCTCGGATCAGCGTCGCCGGGAGATGGCCACCCGCTCCACGTTGTCCCGGCTGCGCAACCGGAAATCAGACTTGAAGTGAGCGCGAAGTCTCCTGGCAACGACGCGTTCCACCGCGTCCCGCTTAGGTTCTGGAAGCTGGGCACGCGGTGGAGTGCCTTACCATAATGGGCACGAGCGACAGCACCTTGTTGGATTGGTTGCTGCGGAAGCACCCCGACACGCCGAAGAATCGTGCCAAACAGTGGATTCTGGCGGGGCGCGTGAGCGTCAACGGCGTGGTCGTCCGCAAACCCCACCAGCCCGTCGCCGACCCCGGCGACATCGTCGAGTTGCAGGCTCGCCACGCCACCACATTAGCTTGTGGTTCCGGCTGGCAGATTCATCCGCGCGTTTCGTTGCTTTACCTGGATTCCGCCCTCGCGATCGTGAACAAGGGGCCCGGCCTTATCTCGGTGCCCGCCTCCGACGACGACCTTTCGGCTCTGAGCATCCTCGCCGACTTCCTGGCCGGCGACCTTAAGGCACGGGACCGCGAGGTCGCCCGAAAATCATTGCCGCCCGCCTATCGCCGGCTGCTGCCCTTGCCGGTGCATCGCCTGGATCAATATACTAGCGGCGTCTTCTGCATGGCCACGAACCCGGAGGCGCGCCACCACCTGATCGAGCAGCTCAAAGCGCACACCATGAAGCGGGAGTATGTGGCCTTCGTCGAGGGCCGTTCCAGCACCCGCAAAGGGGTTTGGCGGCAATGGCTGCAATTAAGCCGGGATGAACTGCGTCAGCACGTCATTTCCGAAGCGCAAGCTCGGGCTGCCGGCTCCGAGGCCCGCGAGGCCATCACCCACTACGAGGTCATCGCTGAATACCCCATTGCGGGCGGCACAAGGTTCGTCACCAAACTGCGGCTGCGGCTGGAGACCGGCCGGAAACACCAGATTCGCGTCCAGGCTGCGAACGCGGGACTCCCCTTGGTCGGCGACCGCACCTACAACCCGGGAGTTCGCGCCCCGGACGACACCCATACGCGCATTGACTTCCCGCGCCAGGCGTTGCATGCGGAGGTCCTCACCCTGGAACATCCCGACCGGCCAGGCACGCGCATGAGCTGGACCGCGGAACTGCCCAAAGACCTTCGCCAACTGGAGAACGACCTGCGCTCCGCCCGGCTCTAAGCTGAGCCCGCTCCCGGCCGCGCGTTCGCCTCCGGGCTTAGCCCTCTTTGCCCGTCGTTGAATCCGATTGTCCCGCCCACGCGCCTTTCGAGCGGATCGCCACGCCATGAAACCGCACCATGTGCGGGTGCATGCGCTGGGGGTCAACCGGGTTGCCGCAGATCTTGCAAAGCACCGTGCCGCTTGAGTCGGCAATCGGCTGCTCGATCAATGGTTCAGTTCTTGCCCGTCTGCGATCTCCGCTTTTATGCTCGGCCCTTGGGCCTTTTGGCCCTTGCCGACCATGTGGCGCCGTCCCGTGACGGCCATCTTTCCCCGCATTGAAATGAGTATTCGTTCCCATAAGTTAGCATCAATTCTCGCCCGGCGTCTGAAATAAGAGGCAGCCGGAGTGCCTCGGCGAACCCGGCCTGCTCACGGCTTCACCGGTTTGTTGAGCCGATGCTGCTTGAGCTCGGCGTAAAGGGATTGCGCCAGACCCGACTTCTGAAAGCCGATGACCTTCGCGCCCTTCACCCCGAAATGCTGCTCCAGTTCGGCCGAAGTGTAAAGCTGAACCACTGGGTAGTGAGAGAAATCCGACAACACCTCGGCGCGGCTCTGCTCCGACAGGTCATGCGTGATGAGCACGAAGTGCAACCTGCTCTTGTTGCGCCGCAGCGTATCCCGCCCGATCAGCAGGTTGCGCGAGCGCAAGACGAACGGAAACAGCCGTTCCACCGGTTTGGCCGTACCAGGCGTTGGCATCACGCCACCTTCACCTTGGCCCGGCGGCCCTTGAGCTGGGCGCGGTTCAGCTTCGCAATGATGCTGTTGGCGTGTTCGGAAGCGACATCCACAAACAGATGCCGCTCCCGGAGGTCCACCGCCCCGACGGCGTTCCGCGGCAAACCCGTCTCGCCCATAATCGTGCCGACGATGTCGGTTTCCGAAACACCCATCTCGACGCCGGCATTAACGTAAAGGCGCGTCTGCCCCTCCGGCGTGCGGTTGCTGGCTTTCGGCGCCTGCACCGGGGCCGGGGCGGCGCGCCGGGGAGC
>PLZQ01000551.1:10368-14361 GCA_003152225.1 Limisphaerales bacterium
TCATAGGGGCGGGACCGGCCTTCCTCGACTGAATATGCGGGTCTCTCGCGACGCAGGCGTTCCGCCGGCGGGCGTGCGGGGCGCCCCACCTCGCTTTGGCCTGACTCCCGGGAGCCCCGGTGGTCCCGTGGCCGGGAGGCTTCCTCGCGCGCGCTTCGGGCCGCGAGCGCGCTTTCTCCGCCCTGCAAATGATGCAGCAGCGCGGACGCAATGTCGGTCGAGCTGAAGCCCTCTTCGAGCAAGCGCTCGATGAGCTGGTCCTGCCGCTTGAACTCGCCGCGCTTGAGCGTCGCGCGCACCTTATCGAGCACGACATTGGCGCGCGCCGCTTCCACTTCATCGACCGTGGGTGCGGTGGCGCGGTGAATCCTCGTATTCACATAGCGCTCGATGGCCCGAATCTGGTACACCTCGCGCCCCGAGGCGAAGGAGATCGCCCGCCCGCTGCGCCCCTGGCGGCCCGTCCGGCCGACGCGATGCACGTAGTCCTCCCCGTCATAAGGCAGGTCGTAGTTGAACACGACCTCGATGTTCTCCACGTCGATGCCGCGCGCCGCCACGTCCGTAGCGACGAGGAATTCGAGATCGGACCGGCGGAACCGGTTCATCACCCGGTCGCGCATGGCCTGCGTCATTTCCCCGTGGAGACGGTCAGCCGAGTAGCCCTGCGCGTTCAAATGCTCCACGAGGTCGTCCACCATGCGCCGCGTGTTACAGAAGATGAGGCCAAGCTTGAAATCGTGAATGTCAATCAGGCGCGTCAGCAAGTCCACTTTGTAGCGGCGGTCCACCTCGTAAAAGACCTGCTCGACGGTCGGCACCGTCATCGCCTTTTGCTCGATGCGGATGCTCTGCGGGTTGTGTGAGTATTTCTCGATCAAGTCCCGGATCGGGCGTGGGACGGTCGCGGAGAAGAAGACCGTCTGCCGCTCTTTGGGCGTCCCCTGAAGAATCAGCTCGATGTCGTCGCGGAAACCCATGTTGAGCATGACATCCACCTCATCGAGGACGACCAGCTTCACCGCGTTTAGCCGGAGCGTTCCACGGCGCATATGGTCCATGACCCGGCCTGGCGTGCCGATGACAATGTGCGCCCCCTGCCGCAGGCCGAAGAGCTGGCGGTCGTAGGATTGGCCGCCATAGATGGGCAGCGCGTGGAGGCCGCGTTTGAAGAGCGCCAGTTTGTGGACCTCCTCCGAAACCTGCACGGCCAACTCGCGCGTCGGGCAGAGGATCAGCACCTGCGTGGTGCGCTCCTCCACGACGACTTTCTCGATCGCGGGCGCCGCGAAGGCGACGGTCTTGCCGGAGCCGGTCTGCGACTGCCCCACCACGTCCTTGCCCTGCATCAGGACGGGAATGGCCTCGGCTTGAATAGGTGCCGCCTGCTCGAAGCCGAGTTTGTCGATGGCTTTCAGCAGTTCGCTGGAAAGCCCCAATTCAGAGAATAATTTCGTCGTCATGCAAATGGAGGTTGCCCAAAGAGAACAGTATAGTCCGGCGGGACGCAAAAGCAGAGGAGTTTCTGCGATGGAGAAAGGGAAAGGCAGAAGGAACCATGCAGAGTGCAGATAAGGCACCCGTGCCGGGCCATCACGACGACCGGCTCGGATTAGCGTGCCAGCGGTTGGCGATGCAACCGGAAGCCACAGGTTCACAATGACTTACACGAATTCTGAGAGCCGAACACCCGTTTGGGCGCCGTTTCTGTCCCGCGAGCGGGTTCTCGGCTCTTGGCTGGCTTTGAGGAGGCTTTGGGGTGGCTTTGGGGTAGCTTTGGGGTCGCATTGAGGGAGCTTTGTAGGAGCCTTGGGGAGGCTTTAGGGTCGCATTGGGGTCGCAATCGGTTGCCTATCAACACGCTTTGGGGTGGCTTTGGGGTGGCTTTAGTGTGGCTTGGCGTGGCTGTATCTGAGGATTGCAAATAGCCGATGGCAAATGGCCAATTGCGCGGCCGGTCGCCCTTTTTGGTTTCAGCTTTCAGCTTTCAGCATTTCAGCTTTTGCCAGATTGTGGCTTTGGGTGGCTTGCGCGTTCTCCCGCCCCTATTTCTGCTTTCTACTTTGTGCTTTCTGCTATTGCCTGGCGGTGGCTTGTCCGGGCCATTCGATGTTGGATGTTGGATGTTCGATGTTGGATGTTCGGTGTCCACCATAAGCATCCCGAATACAACCCCCCTCTCCCGCCGCCCCCGGGCTGGTCTGGGGGCACCCTGGTACCACCCTGGACATACCCTGGTACCATAGACCACGCTCAAAACCCTATTTTTGATCAGGCAAGCTTATCCGAGTCGGTTTCCGGCGGCTTTTCCGCCGTGCAGCGGTGTTCGGCTTTCGATGTTGGATGTTGGATGTTGGATGTTGGGTGTTCCGCCCGAAAGGAAACCGCCCTCCTGCCGGACTTTCTCGCCGATATCTTCTGCGGCCTGCTCGGCTACACCGGCCCGGTGGGAGCTTCAGGTGTAGCCGCCGACGTCAGTCGGCGCCATATTCCCGGGGAACAGAGTGCGCCGACTGACGTCGGCGGCTACTGCACTCTTTCCCGCGAACGCCACGTCGAGGTGGACGGCAAGGTCGCCGACACCGTCCTGGGCCGCTTCCAGAAGGACAAGGAACAATTCGTGGCGGTCCTCGAAGGCAAGGGCGCCCGCGATCCATTGGACCGTCCGTTTGCCAGGCGGCGCATGTCCGCCGTGGACCAGGCGTATCGCTACGCCATCAATCTCCCGTGCGACTGGATCATCGTCACTTCCATGCGGGAAACGCGCCTGTATCACAAAGGCTCGCCGCAGAACGCCTACGAATGCTTCGAGACCACCCGGCTGGCCAGCGAGCCCGCGTTGCTCAAGCGCTTTATTTTCCTCCTCGGGGCCGAACGCGTCGTTCCAGCAAACCGCGATTGCCACCTCTACGAACTGCTCCGCGGCTCTGAATCCGTCGGGCGCGAACTCACCAACCAATTCTACGCCCTCTACGCCGATATCCGGCAAAGGGTGCTGACTCGCCTTTGCCGCGAGAACGCCACTATCACCCCGCAGGAAATCCTCCGTTGCGTTCAGAAGCTGCTAGACCGGGTCCTGTTCTGTGCCTTTTGCGAAGACCGCGGCCTGCTGCCCGCCAAGTCCCTCAAGAGCGCCTTTGAGCACCACGACCCTTACAATCCGAAACCCGTCTGGCTCAACTTCCGCGGCCTGTTCCGCGCCATTGATGAAGGCAATGCGGGGCTGAATATCCCAGCCTACAATGGCGGCCTCTTCGCCCCTGATCCGGCGCTGGACGCTCTTCAGGTGCCGGACGAGGTCTGCGCCTATTTCAAAGACCTGGGCGATTACGATTACCGGCCCGCGCGCGAAGTGGCGGAAGGAGACGAGAACACCGAAGTCCGCTCAGTCATTGATGTCGATATCCTCGGCCACATCTTTGAGCAATCCATCACCGACCTCGAACGGTTGCGCCTCAGCCTTGAACAGGCTGGCTCGTTGCAACTCGGGGCGCCCGCCGAATCCCCCTCACCCGCCCTGACGGGCACCCTCTCCCCTTCCGAAGGGGAGAGGGATGGGGTGAGGGGTCCCACGCTACTATCTGGGCCAGCTCCCGCGGAAGCAGCCGAGCCAGTAGATGAAGCTCAGGCGCGAAAGCGGCGCAAGCAGGAAGGCGCGGTCTATACCCCCGCGTTCATCACGCGCTACATCGTCGGCCAAGCGCTGGGTGGCGTGTTGAAACAGCGCTTCGAAGCGTGGCACCTGGCCGCCCAGGCGAACATCGGACGGCGCATCGTCTTCGACGCCCGGCTCGCGCTCACGCTGCGGCATCATGGCGTGACCGAATTCGCCACGCGCAATGAAAACCACTTTACTGGCTTCGGCTTCACACGCCTCTGGAATCCGCTGCTCGCCTGAAGCTCATCTCGCTTGGACCTCATCCTTCTCGGGAGTGAATAGCGTCCCGTAGAAACATGACATTCTCACGAACTGATAAACATTAAGGGCGTAAG
>PLZQ01000106.1 GCA_003152225.1 Limisphaerales bacterium
GAGGCTACCCTGAGGCTACCCCGAGTATACCCCGAGACTACGGCTGGGCCAGTGAACATGCGGCGAATGCGTGAAAATCACGCATTCTGACGAGCCGGAAAACCATGCCTGGCCAACCCACCCAAAGCCACATCAAAGCCACCCCAANNCAATGCTACCCCAATGCTACCCCAAAGCCTGGGGAAAGCGTGGTATGGGCTCGCGCCGTTTTTGTTGTTCCGGCCCATGCTACCACGCCCCCGTGGTTGCCGAACGCCCGCCCGATTCTTCATTCTTCCTTCTGCCTTCTTCCTTCTTCCTTCTTCCTTCTCCCTTCACCTCCAGTCGGACGGTGGCCCATTCGTTGGATTGGTAGGCGTTGTAGGAGCGGGGATAGGTGAGGATGATCTGCTTGGTTTCCCGGTCTTCGAGGAGTGTGAGGTGGGACAGGTCGAGCCGGCCACGGTTCTTGTCCTCGGGCCGCTGGGTATCGACGGTCAGCACGCGGGAATGGGCGAGCTTGAGGCAGCGCGGGTCCACCTCGCCGATTACGAGTGGCCAGCGCGGCAGGTGGCCCTCGCAATTGCGTGCAGTCAGGTTGCCCGCCCAGAAGCAGCGCCCGCTGGAATGCCGGAACAGCGCGGACATGGAGGAGGGGGAGAAGAACGCCTGCCCATCTTCGAAGGTCCAGGGCGCGGGCGTGGACCAGGTCTCGCCGCGGTCTTGCGATACGGCAAACCACTTGGAACTGGGGAGCTCGTGCCGGGGATCGGCTTGGCCCCCGTTGCTGCCGCGCATGACCATCAGGATGCGGCCATCGGGGAACTCGGCGAGCGTCGGCTCGATCAGGCCGCGAGTCGTGCGTTTCGGGTCGGCGGTCACGCGCTGGGAGGCGTGCCACGAGAGACGCTGGCCGTTGGTCCAGGTGCCGATAAGGACGAGGACATCCGTGTAACTGTGGCCGCCGCTTAGGTTCCATAGCTTGCCGTCCGGCCCAAGCGGCGTGGTCTGTGCCGGGACGAGCACTTTGCCCGCACGCGTCACGATCGGGATGCAGCCGAGGTCGCCGAGGTAGATGGCGTTCTTGCCGACCCAGACGCCTTCAAAGGGGTGCTAGGCGGTGAAGTCGCCCGTCTGCACGAGGGGCGCGTCGAAGCGCCAGCTCTTGCCACTGTCCGCCGACACGCGGTAACGCGGGTAGTAGGTTTCCTGCGCCACGGGCGGTTCATTAATGGTCGGGTCTAGGCCCGGGGTATCCAATGCGTTGAGAATTGTTATCAGCCGTCCGGTGAACGAATCGAACGCCGAGGTGACAGGGTCCCGCCGATAGCCGTGGGGCAGGCCCGAGACGAAATCCGGCTGCATGAGCTCAGCCTTCCAAATGCGCCCGTTGTTGGTGGAAACGTTGTCGCCGGAGCGCAGGTTGGCGCCAGTTTGCTCCAGGTAAACAGCGTTGTACCATCCCGGCACTTTGGGCGTAAGGCTCCGGCTGATTAGGCGGAGGGAGGAGGATGAATCCGGTCCTGGTTCCGCGTCGGCGGCGGAGCAGGCCGCTGGCGCCACGAGCGCGATGCCCAGGGCCGGCAAGAGCACCCTGGCAATCCCGGCTCGGGAGGTCGTTGCCACCGCTATGCGGAGCCGGTGTCTGCTGCTCCCATGGGCAGGCTGCTCTGGGCGGTCGGCCCGGCCTCGATTGCGGAGGCAGCGGCGTCCGCAGGCGTTTCGCGCAGGCGGACCAGCGCGGGCCGGATCAATCGGCCTTGAAAGGTGTAGCCCGCCGCGATGGTTTCGGCCACCACGGCATCCGGGCCTGGCTGGGCGGCTTCTTCGAGCAACTGATGCCGTTGGGCGTTGAATGGCTCGGCCTCAGCCGCCGCGAACGGCGTAAGCCCGACCCGGCGCGCGGTATCCCGGCAGGCGTTCTGGAAGTTGCCCACCTGCTCGATCAGACCAGACTGGCCGGATCGCAGTGCGCCCTGGTGCAAGGCAAACACGTGGTCGAGCATGTGCACCAGCACCTGGAGCCAGTCGGCCTCAGCGCGGCGCAGCTTTTCGACTTCGAGCCGGAGGTTGGCTCGTTCGCTGTCGTTGGCCCGCTTCATGAATTCCGTGAAGGCCTGCACTTCCGTCGTCATCCGCTCGGCGATCTCTTTGGCTGTGTTGGCGGTCTTCTCAGCCGCATCCTGCGCCTCCTGCCACCGGCCAGTGGCGCCGCTGATCTGCCCGGCAATCCCTTGAAGGTTCCCCATTTGGGACACGACGGTCGTCAGGGAGCCGGCTTCGGCCAGCTTGACCAGCGCGGAGTATTCGAGCAGGAAGGGCGCGATGCCGAGCACTGCGCCGCCAGCGACGCACAGGACCACAAAGCACAGTTCCCAGAGCCCAAACGCGGACTTGCTTTGATGGCAGATGTAATAGGCCACGCCCAGTAGCAGGGCGTCGCCCAGGAAAAACGGCCACTTGGCCAGCTTCGGTGCCTTCAGATCGCTCATTAGCCCAAGGTGTATAGCAACCGCAGCCGAACTTCAAGGCCGGCTGTGCAGAAGAACCAGCGCCACCCAAGCCCCGCCACGTATCCCGTTTCCCGTTTCACGCATCACGCATCACGCGTCACGCCTTTCTGCTCGACTAACCCCGCCCGACCGCCCAGAGAATAGCGCGTGCGGACATGCGTCATTTTCAATCCAGTAGCCCGGGGCGGCAAGGCGAGGCATTTCCGCCATCACCTGGACGACATCAGCCAGGAGGCTACGCTCAAACTGACCGCCGCCGCTGGCGACGCGCGCCGGCTGGCGGCGGAGGCCGTCGGTGAAGGCTTTGAAGTTATTGTTGCCGCCGGTGGCGACGGCACACTGAACGAGGTGCTCAACGGTATCGGCGACGCGCCGGATGGATTCGAGCGCGCCCGGCTGGGCGTGCTGCCGCTCGGCACAGTCAATGTCTATGCCCGTGAGTATGCCCTGTCCACCAAACTGGATGCCGCGTGGGCCGTAATTCGCCAGGGGCGCGAAAGGCGCGTTGACCTGGCCGTTGTAGAATGCCGAGCGAACGGAGTGCCGTACCGCCACTACTTCGCACAAATGGCCGGCGCGGGGCTGGACGCTCGGGCCATCGAGTTGGTCAGTTGGCAACTGAAGAAGAAGTTGGGGCCGCTGGCTTATGTCGTGGCCGGGCTCAAAGCCTTGTTGGGCACGCAGTCGAAGATCACGGTGACAGCCGGGAGGCATTCGGCTGTGGGCGAGATGGTCTTGATCGGCAATGGTCGGTGCTATGGCGGGGACTATCACATCTTCCCACAAGCCGATGCGGGCGACGGGCGGCTCGACCTCTGCGTCTTTCCCCGGGTGAACTGGCTGGTGCTCGCCCGCTGCACTCCCGGCCTGTTGCTGCGCGGCCGGCTGCCGGCTGCGTGCGTGGAGGAGTTTCAGGCCGAATCGTTCACCCTGGCCAGCCTCACCAAGACGCCTCTGGAAGCCGACGGCGAACTCTGCGGCCACCTGCCCGCGACCTTTTCCATCGAACGCTCCCGCTTGCGCATCATCGTGCCCTAAGCCGCAACTATGCTGCGAGAGGGGAGCGCGCCCGCCCCGGGCACCGTGGCTGGCGCCCTACTTTCGTCGTCGGGGACGACATGGCGGCAGCATTAGCAAGTGCCCCCTCCTGCCGCAGCAACGCTTTAGCGCTTCAACCCCTTGCCACCTTATGGCACTTTGGTCCGAATGGCCGCGTATGCGCTGACAATCTTTACCGGGGCGTTCCTGTTGTTCCAGGTTCAGCCGCTGATCGGNNTTCACCTCGCGCTGGCTCAAGCCCCGCGCGCAAGCCATCCTGCACCTCGTCCTGCTCGCGGCGGCCCTGGCCCTGCTGCCCATTACGCCCGGCGACTCCTGGAAACCGCACGGCGCCGGCAATCCCACCTTGCAGATCCTCGCCCTGCTCGCGGCGAGCCTCGGNNTTCTTCGAGACGCATTTCACCCGCAAGGCGCAAGCCGGACTGTGGGCGTGGGGCTTGGTGGCCTACGTCCTCTGCTGCGGCTTCTGTGCCCTGAGACTGTTTAAGACTGAAGTCCCAAGTCCAAAGTCCAATGTCCCAAGTCAGGAATCAGAAGTCGGGCTCAAGGACGACGCACCGCCCGCCGCGCCCGTTCCGACCCTCAACCCTCAACCCTCAACCCTCAACTACTTCCTGTGGCTGCTGCTCCCCGCCTGCGCCTCGGTGCTGCTGCTGGCGACCACCAACAAGCTGTGCCAGGACGTCGCCGTAATTCCCTTTCTCTGGGTGGCGCCGCTGGCGCTTTACCTGTTGACCTTCATCATCTGCTTCGATAGCCCGCGGTGGTATGTGCGCTTCCCGTTCACGCTGGCGCTCATCGCCGCGCTGGGAGGACTATGCTGGGCTCTCTCCAACGCGAGCGACCTGGCCCTTTACAAACAGATTGCCCTGTATTGCGGCGGGCTCTTTATCTGCTGCATGGTCTGTCATGGGGAGCTTTACCGGCTGAAACCCGACCCGCGCTATCTCACCGCGTTCTACCTGATGATCGCTGCCGGCGGCGCGCTGGGCGGCACGTTCGTCGCCATCGTTGCGCCGCTGGTGTTCACGGACTATTACGAGCTGCACTGGGGGCTATTCCTCTGCGGGTTGCTGTTCCTGATCGTTTGCGCCACCGACCGGGCCGCCTCTGCCCCGACCCCCGCTCCTCCCGCTTCGCCCCTCCGCTCTTCCTGGTTCTGGACTGCCTGCGCCCTGACCGTGCTGGTGTTCGTCGGCCTGGACCAGCTTCTGGCGTGGCTGCCCGCACACGCGAAAACCATTCCTGGAGGCTACTCAATTGGCCTTCGCGTCGGGATGTGGACCATCGTCGTTCTGCTCGTGGTGTCCTGGATCGCGCGCAAGAAGTTCAGGAACTTCCTCTACTGGCGCTTGGTCACGTGCGTTTGGTTGTTCCTGGGGCTGGTGGGATTGGGCAGGGACCTCTGGATGCAGGCGAACCAGGCCAGCAGCGACCGGGTTTTCCGCGCGCGCAATTTCTACGGCGTGCTGACGGTTTACGAACACGAAAAGAAGGAGCCCTTGTCTCACTATTTCCTGCTGCAGCATGGGCGGATCACTCACGGCCTGCAATTCGCGGACCCCGTACAGGCTAAGTGGCCGATCAGTTACTACGGCAAGGACAGCGGCATCGGGCTGGGCGTGGCGGCGCTGCCCGCCAGCAGCCGGCGCATCGGCGTGGTCGGGCTCGGCACGGGCACGATGGCGGCGTTTGGCCGCGCCGGCGACTACCTGCGCTTCTACGAGATCAACCCCCAGGTAGAGGCGGTGGCGACCTCCTGGTTTAACTATCTCCCCAAGTGCCTGGGCAATGTTGAAGTTGCCCCCGGCGACGCCCGCCTTACTCTGGAGCGGGAGCCGCCGCAGCACTTCGACCTGCTGGTCCTGGATGCCTTCAGCAGCGACGCTATCCCGGTGCACCTGTTGACCAGGGAGGCCTTCGAGACGTACGAGCGGCACCTCAATACCAACGCCATCATTGCTGTCCATATCTCCAACCATTACCTGAACCTGGAACCGGTGGTGGTGAATCTCGCCCGCCACTTCGGCTATAAGCTGGCCTCCATTGATTTTGAGGAGAACGATGAGGAATGGTGGCTCTACGGCTCAACCTGGATTCTGCTGTCGCGCAGCGACGAGATCATCAACCGCCCTGATATCCGTAACGCCGCCAGCATCGTTAACACCAACGCCGTCAAGGTTCCCCTCTGGACCGACGACTTTGCCAGCCTCTTTCAAATCCTTCGCTAGAGACGACTAGATCATGAGCACAACCCCGCAACCCTTACCCAACCCATTCCTGCATTCTCAAGTCGTCCCCCTATCTGGCAAGCCGAGCCGGTTCGCCATGCAGCCGGCGCTGGCCGCGTTCCTGATTTGCCTGGTGCTGGGCTTGGCGACCGTCGCCTGGCGGGCCAAAATGCACCGCGATGATGCCCATGCCCGCGCGGCTCTGGAGGCGCTGGCCCGCGGCTCCGCGGTCGAAGTGCAGTTCGGCCAGGTGGTGTCGGCCGCCGAAGTGCTCGGAGAGTTGGCCCGGCAGCACGGCGGCACTATTCCCGATTTCCAGAAGGTCGCAACGGATTTGCTCGCCGCCCGGCCCGGCCTGGCCTCGCTCGAACTACAACCGGGCGGGGTCGTTAGTGACATCGCGCCGCCGATCGCTTACGCGCGAGTGATCGGGCTCAACGTGCTGAATCATCCAACGTATCGTCCCGGCGCCCTCGCCACCATCCAAAGGCGCGCGCTCACGGTAGCGGGGCCGTTGACGCTCTATACGGGCGACGCCGGCCTCGTGGCCCGGGTGCCGGTCTTCCTGCGGGGCCGGGATGGCCGCGAGGCCTTCTGGGGTTTTGTGGCCGCCTCGATGCGCGTGTCCGAGGCGTTGCATCGGGCGCAGGTGGATGACCTTGTCCGGCATGGCTACAACTACGCGTTTGCCGCGCCAGCCTCCGGCCGGGCGCAGGGCTCGACCATCGCGGCGCATGGCGCGCTATCCGCCCAGAACGCCGTGCAGCAACCCATCCGCGCCCATAACGTGGAATTCCGCCTCCTGCTTCAACCTCACGGCGGCTGGGTCAATAAGACTAAGCTGGCGATGGAGGGCCTGGGCGTGCTCGTCGCTTCCGGCCTGGTCTGCCTGCTGGTGAACCTGCTGGAAAGCCGCCGCGCGGTGGAACTGGCGCTCGTGGACGCAAACCAACGGCTGACCCGTGAAACGGAGGAACGAAAGCTCGCCCAGGATGATTTTCGCACCGTGAAGGATGAAGCCGCCGCCGCCCAGGCCGAACTCAGCCGGACCCGGTCTGCCCTGCAAAGCAGCCATGAGTTGGAGATCAAGCTGAACGTCTCCGTCCGCGCGGCAGAAGCGGCCGCGCAGGCCGCGCAGGCAGAACTGGAACAAGCGCGAACGGCCCATCAGCAGGCGGAGCAGACCATTGAAAGCCTCAAGTCTCGCCTGCGCGCCGCCGCCCGGGCCAAGCAGGAAAGGGAGGAAGCTCCTCCAGCCCCGCCTCAGTTGGAGCAGCCAAGCATCGCCGAGGCGCCGGTCCCTCCGGAGGTCACCGCGTCCACCGCAGAGCAAAGCGCTGAACCCAGCCCGGTCAGCGCAAGCGAGGGGCAAGACGCTCCACAGGAACCGAGCGCGCCACCCGCTGTGATTGACCCCGCACCTTCCAGCGTCGTCCCCGCCCCCGAGGCTGAACCGGCGCCGGCGGCCACCCCCGAACCGGAATCGCCGGCGCCTGCCACTCCCCCGGAGACGCCGGCCGCCGCCCCGGTGCTGCCACCGGCACCAGTCGCGGAAAAGAAACCCGCCCGCGCCCCCCGGCGCAAGAAGGCCCGACGCGATAACCAAATGGACTTCTTTGCGCCGCCGCCCACTCCCGAGCCCGCTCCGGACACGCCACCCGACGCGATTGTGAACGAGAAGCCCGCTGTTGAGACGCCTGCTCTTCCAACGGCCGAGCCCCTTCCGCCCCCACCGGAATCTATTGCGGGTGAGCCGGAGAAAGCGGCGCCAGACGAGTCGGATCGCACTCCCGCCGAACCGAAGCCGAAGGACAGCAAACCTGCGCGCTCCTTGCCGGCGCGGCCACCGCTGGACCCGGGTCAACTACGCAAGGCGGTGAACCTGATTCTGCCGTTGTTTACCGGTCGCGATCCGGGGGCGCGCGACTGCCTGAAAGACAACCGCACCACGTTCCGTTCGGCGTTCGCTCCCGAGGCCTACGTGGAGTTTGAAGAGGCCGTTAAGCGCGGCGAATTCGATGCCGCCCTGGAGCATTTGAAGAAGGCCGCCAAGCGAAACGGGATTCCCATATAATCTCTCTCGGTCGAAACAACGAGTCCCCCGGGCTGCTGCCCGGAGGACTGGGTGCATAGCGAGGGAACAACCCGTTCCCGTTGAGCCTATCAATCAACTATGATCTTGCGTGGCTTCACTTGTTCGGACTTCGGCAGCGTGAGGTTTAGCACCCCTTGCTCAATCTTCGCGGTGATCTTGGCCGTGTCGATGGCGGGATCGAGCTCAAAGACGCGGCGGTAATCGGCCAGCGCGCGTTCGCGGAAGAGCAGACTACCCGGCGCCACCTCGTTCTGGCGGTGGCCCACGATGGTAATCTCCTTGCCCTCCAGCGTAATCTCCAACCCCTCTTTGTTCACGCCGGGCATCTCTGCTTCGAGCTCATAGCCTTCCTTGGTCTCGAAGATGTTCACTTCCGGCGAAACATAATCCCTCGCCTGCGGGATGGCCGCAGCGGGCCACTGTTCGGTCTGCATTGTTGCTTTCATTGTTTAATCCTTTCTTAATGCCGGGTGCCCGGCGGGTGTCCCCGCCGGACCAACGGGTTAATGGACGTTGACGTCGATGTGTTTCGGTTTCGCTTCCTCGGTCTTGGGCAGCGTGACGGTCAGGATGCCGTCTTTATACTGCGCCTTGACCTTATCCGCCGCCACCGGGGTCGGCAGCGTTATGGTCCGCTGGAACCGGCCGAAGAACCGTTCCGCCCGATAAACCTCGGCGTCCTCATGCTTCGACTCGCCCTTGCGCTCGCCCGAAACGCTCAGGCAGCCTTCATGCAGCGATACGTCGATGTCCTCGCGCTTCATCCCGGGCAGCTCCACCTTGACGAACAAGTTGTCCTTGTCCTCGTAGAGATCGAGTGCCGGGGTCCAACCGCTCAGCAGGTTTGAACTGCGAGCCCATTCGGCCAGCGGCGACTCGAACAAACGGTCAATTTCATCCCGTAGATCGGTCAGTCGCCCGGACTCTGGCCACGTTGCTAGTTCTGGTCTTTGCCATCTTGTCAGACTGTTCATAATCATGTCCTTTCTGTTATGCAGTTTATTGCTTCATAACTGCAAGCTTTGAGTATGCCATGAGTAGCGTATTTTCATAAGTGACTTTAGTATAGTCATTTACAATAAACACAGGCTTCTATACTCACCGGCATAGTGTGCCAAGATGGCGCAATGCGAAACCGCAATGGCGCAGTCAGTGTGCCAATGTGGCGCAATTCTGAGCTGTGGCCAAATCGTCTCCGGTCAGTTTCGCTCCTGCGGTTCGGTGGATTGCTGGTCGTCGTGAACCTATGTGGGCCGTCCCTGGCAGTCAGACCCGCAGAACGTGTGGCAACAGGCGGAAATCCCTGCCGATGCTCCCCCGGGAACCCCTCCCGAAACCCTGGATTAACCGGCCCACAACGCTAGCGTCCCTCCCTATCCCCTCTAGAGTTGCATGATAGTTGCATGATCGCTGCATAATGGTTGCATGATAGTTGGGTGATACTTGCATTCTAATGACATGATAGCTTGTCTAGTGATACGGGCGGTACTCACCGGAGAGGGTAGCCTGCGGATCCGAGGTGCTTGGGTGGCACGGCGGGGTCGCAAGGCATAGAACAATGGCATTGTGCCTATGGCCAGAGAGAAGCGGTGGAATTATCTGAACGTACCAGCCCTTGTCCCTCCGCGAACATCCAACAACCAACATCCAACACTCAACATCCAATGATGGCCATAGGCTCGGCCCTTGGGTGTTCGATGTTGGTTGTTGGATGTTGGATGCAAAGCGCTAGCGCCGGCACGCGGGGATTTCTCTCCCCTTCCGATGGAAAACGGGTGCCCGAAGGTCAGGTGAAGGGGTTGTGCGCCAATCTACTGATTGTCGTGGGCAAATCGTATTACAGGCTGGCAAGGCCGCCGCCCGGGAAGTCGGGCGCCGACGGAGGGCGGGAGCGGACACCAAAGTCCCGGCCCGGTTGATCAACCGGGCGTGGGACGAGATTGCCGGCACGGACGTGCCGGATGAAACCTTGGAAAGCCGTTTCGGCAGTCAGCCGTTAATCAAAGGCGTGGCCGGCGCAGCAGAGGACGTTGCGCACTTTGTGCCGCACCAGTTCTTTGACCCGGGTGCGGGCGGGGCCGAGATACTTGCGCGGATCGAACTCCTTCGGGTTCTCGGCAAATACCTTCCGGATGCCTGCCGTCATGGCCAGGCGCAGGTCCGTATCAATATTGACCTTGGTGCAGCCGGTGCGCCGGGCGATCTCGATATCCTGCTCCGGGACGCCCGCGGCATCGGTCCCCAGCTTGCCGCCGTACTTGTTGATCTCCTCCACCAGGTCCTTCGGCACGCTCGAAGCGCCGTGGAGCACCAGCGGGTAATCGCCCAGGCCGGCATCCATCAACGCCTGCTTGATCGCCTTGAGCCGATCCAGGTCAAGGTGCTGTTCGCCCTTGAACTTATACGCGCCATGCGAGTTGCCGATCGCGATTGCCAGCGAATCCACTCCGGATTGCTTCACGAATTCGACCGCCTGCTCGGGATTGGTATAGCGTCCTTCCTTTGAGTGCTGGCCCCCTTCTTCGCCTTCGTCGAACTGTGCCCCGATCAGGCAGCCCAGCTCGCCTTCCACCACAGCATTATGCTTGTGCGCGTAATCTACCACCTTGCGGCAGACCTCGACGTTCTTCTCGAACGGATCGTGGCTGGCGTCGATCATGACGCTGGTGAACCCATCGTCCACGCAATCCTTGCACAGCTCGAAGGTATCGCCGTGGTCGAGGTGGACCGCGATGGGGATATTGGAAAGGCTGACCGCCGCCTCGA
>PLZQ01000081.1 GCA_003152225.1 Limisphaerales bacterium
GTGATGCCCTGCTCGCGTTCGGCGCGGAGGCCGTCGGTGAGCGTCGAGAGGTCGATCCGGCCGCCGCCGGTGAGGTCGGCGGAGCGTTCGAGCGCCTCGATCTGGTCTTCCATGAGCGACCGCGAATCATAGAGCAGCCGGCCAATGAGCGTGGACTTGCCGTCATCCACCGAGCCACACGTGTTGAGGCGGAGGATATCGACGGGGTGATGGATGGGGACGGGCATGGGTCTAGGAGTTAAAAGGGTTACAAGGGTTACATCAGTTACATGAGATGCGTGCTTAGAAGTAACCAGCACGCTTGCGGTCTTCCATGGCGGCTTCGGAGGCTTTGTCATCCGCGCGGGAGCCGCGCTCGGTGACGCGGGCGGCGGCGATCTCGGCGATGATGCCGTCCAGGGTCGAGGCCGGGGACTCGATGCAGCCGGTGCTGATGATGTCGCCGATGGTGCGGACGCGCACCACGAGGTCTTTGACCTGCTCGCCTGGTTTCGGCGGGACGAGGTGGTTCACTGGCAACCATTGGCCCTGGCGGCGCACGCATTTGCGGGAATGGCTGAAGTAGATGCCCGGCACTGCGAGCTTCTCTTTGCGGATGTATTCCCACACGTCCATCTCGGTCCAGTTGCTGAGCGGGAAGACCCGCATGTTCTCGCCGGGATTGAGGCGAGCGTTGTAGAGGTTCCAGATCTCCGGGCGCTGGTTCTTCGGGTCCCATTGGCCGAAGCCGTCGCGGAAGCTGAAGAAGCGCTCCTTGGCGCGGGNNATGCAGCAGTCGAACCGGAACTCCTCGATGGCCGCCAGCAGCGTTGGGATCTGCAGGCGATTGCGGCTGACCTCGCCGGGCGCTGGCACCGCCGTGCCGTTGGCGATGGCGCTTTCGACGGTGCGGATGATGAGCTTGCAGCCCAGCTCCGCGGCGCGGCGGTCACGGAACTCGTTCAGCTCGGGGAAGTGGTGCCCGGTGTCGATGTTGAGCAGCGGCATCGGGATATCGGATGGACGAAAGGCCTTCTCCGCGAGGCGGAGCAGGCAGATCGAATCCTTGCCGCCCGAGAAGAGCAGGGCAGGCCGCTCAAAGCCGGCGGCGACTTCGCGCATCACGTGGATGGCCTCTGTTTCCAGATACTGGAGGTGA
The DNA here is from genome assembly GCA_003152225.1 of Limisphaerales bacterium. Classification (GTDB taxonomy): domain Bacteria; phylum Verrucomicrobiota; class Verrucomicrobiia; order Limisphaerales; family UBA8199; genus PALSA-1440. The sequence continues at coordinate 1,139 of PLZQ01000081.1, forward strand.
TCGAGATGGTAACTATGCACTGGGTGGGTTTGAACTTGGGGTTTCCGACTTCAGATTAAGACCGCGGCCTCGCCCTCGATGCCGGGCCGCGCCACGAACTTGCCGCCCCAGGCGGCGTGCAGCCCGCACTCGCGTTTATCGTCGGCCTTGGCCGGGTCGAAGTAATCCCATTCATTGGGCAGCGCGTGCTCCTGGAGATAGGCTTCCATGTCCGCGTCGCTCAAGTAAAAGACCGGGCTCACCTTCAGTGCGCCAAAGTTCGGGTCAGCGGACACGATGTCCAGCTCGGCGCGACTGGAGTTCTGGACCTGGCGCAAGGCGGTGATCCAGACTTTCGGCGCCAGTTCTTTCATGCCGCGCTGGAACGGCTCGAGCTTCATCAGCGCGCTGAACTGCTTCAGCCTGGCCTCGTCATCCACGTCCGGGACAGATCCCCAAACGGCGTCCCGGTGCGCGGCGGAGATGCGCGGCAGGTAGGCCTTGAGGTTCAGCTTCAGCAGCGAGCGCAGTTGCTCGGCGTGCTTGTAAGTCGCCGGGCGGTTGTAACCGTGATCGACCCAGAGCACCGGAATATCGGGCTGGGCCTGCACGCAAAGGTGCAGGATCATGGCCTCATACGGGCGGAAATTGGTGGAAACCACCGCGCGCCCGCCGGCATGCGCAATCGCCCAGCGGGTGATTTCGAGCGGTGACTTGGAGCGCAGTTCGGCGTTCCAGTCAGCGAGTTGCTGAGCAATCATGGGGAATCAATTGGCAGCGACCGGCTGCTCCGGCCAAAGGACACGGGCGACCCAATCGCCAAATCGCTCGCCGGCCAGCCGCTCCTGTGCGTAGCGCGCGAAGAGGGGGCGCAGCTCATTGTCTATGTCCGGGTCTTTAACCATGTCGCGGTAGAGCCGGTTGAGACGGGTGCTGGCCTCGTTGCCGCCGAGCCACAGTTGATAGCGTCCGGGCGCCTTGCCGACGAAACCGATTTCAGCCATGTAAGGCCGCGCGCAGCCATTCGGGCAGCCGGTCATGCGAATGGTAATCTCCTGGTCGCCCAGCCCCGCTTCCGCGAGCAGCGCTTCGAGGCGCGTGATCAGGCCCGGCAGGTAACGTTCCGACTCGGCCAGCCCCAAGCCGCACGTCGGCAGCGACACGCACGCCATCGAAGCCCGGCGCAGGATGCTGCCCTGGCGCTCGGCCGCGGTTTGCACCCCGTGCTCAGCAAACAGGCGGGTGATTTCGTCCTGCTGCGCCGCGGGGAGATTGGCCAGGATGACGTTGTTGGCCGGGGTGAGATGAACTTCCGGCTGGTATTTAGCCACCGCCTCGCGCAGTGCCGTCTTCATCCGCCAACCGTCCCGATCTTTGATGCGGCCCGTCTCGATGAACAGGCCGAGGAATAGCCGGCCATCGGCCTGTCGATGCCAGCCAAACGCGTCGCCTTGCCGCTCGAACTTGAACGGCATCGGTTCCGCGAGGCTGAAGTTCAACCGGCGCTGCAGCTCTTCCCGGAACCATTTGGCGCCCCGGTCTTCCAGGAGATATTTCAACCGCGCGTGCTTCCGGTCGGCTCGGTCGCCAAAGTCGCGGTGGATCGTCAGCACCGCCTTGGCCACGTCCACCACCTTTTCTGGTGGCAAAAAGCCGATGAGGTCTGCCAATCGCGGGAACGTCGCCGAGTTGCCGTGGCTGCGGCCCATGCCGCCGCCCGCGGTCAAATTGTAGCCGAAGAGCTTGCCGCTGCCGTCCGCGATGGCAATAAAACCACAGCAGTTGGTGAAGACGTCGATGTCGTTCAAAGGCGGGATGGCAAAGGCGATCTTGAACTTGCGTGGCAGGTAGGTCTTGCCATAAAGCGGATCGACGAAGTCCTTGTTGGCCGGGTCTTCGAGATTAAGCGGCACCCCCTCGATCCAGATGGAGTGATAGGCCCGCGTGCGCGGCAGGACCGCTGCCGCCGCCTGGCGCGCGTGCTCCTGCACCTGCACGCCCAGCTTATTCATGGCGGGCGTGGGCGGGGCCATCACATTGCGGTTGACGTCACCGCATGCCGCCAGCGTGCCGAGCAGGGCGTCATTGATCTCCTTCACCAGCGCGCGCAAACCTCCCTTGAGCACCCCGTGAAACTGGAACCCCTGCCGGGAAGTCACGCGCAGCGTGTTGTTGGCATAGCGTGCAGACAGGTCGTCGCAAGCCAGATATTGAGCGGGCGTGAGCACGCCGCCGGGAATCCGGCAGCGCACCATCAAGATGTACTTCTTGCCCGTCTTGCGCAGGTCCCGATCGTCCTGCGGATAGACGCCGTGAAACTTCAGAAACTGCGCGTCATCCTCGACGAAGTGGTCGGCCTGCGGGTCGGCCAGCGTTTGCGCAATGGTGCCCGACAGCGTCGGGTCCCGCTGTTTAAGGATCTCGTTGGCCGACGGCTTAATGGGAATGTTGGTCTCAGTCATATTCAGGACTGTACCTGTTTTCGCGCCTCGTCCGCCAGCGCTGTGCTCAGATAACGCTCACCCGTGCTGCATCCGATCGTCACGATCAACTTGCCCTTGTTCTCCGGACGGTTGGCCACCTGCAGCGCCGCCCAAACGTTTGCGCCCGTCGAAATACCCACCAGGAGCCCTTCCTCCAAGGCCAACCGGCGCGCCGTGACGAAGGAGTCCTCGTTGCTGACGGTGATGACGTCGTCCAGGATCGCCAGGTTGAGGTTCTTCGGGATAAACCCTGCCCCCGCGCCTTGAATCTTGTGCGGACCCGGCTTGAGCGGTTCGCCCTTCCTTGCCTGCGTGATGACCGGCGAGTCTTTCGGCTCGACCGCAATGGACTGGAAGCTCTTCTTCCGCGACTTGATCACTTCGCTAATGCCTGTGATCGTGCCGCCGGTGCCGACGGCGGAGACCAGGATGTCCACCTTGCCGTCGGTGTCCTTCCAAATCTCCTCGGCTGTGGTGCGCCGATGGACTTCCGGATTGGCCGGGTTTTCAAACTGCTGCGGGATCCACGAGTCGGCGATTTCCTTGTGCAGGTCCTCGGCCTTCTTGATCGCCCCTTTCATGCCCTCGGTGGCCGGGGTGAGGACCAGCTTGGCCCCGAGCAGCGCCAGCAATGTGCGCCGCTCCACGCTCATGCTTTCGGGCATCGTCAGGATGAGCTTATAGCCCTTGGCGGCCGCCACGAAGGCCAGCGCAATCCCGGTATTGCCCGAGGTCGGCTCAATAATCGTGGTCTGGGGCGTGAGAATGCCGTCGCGCTCAGCCGCCGCAATCATGGCGTAGCCGATGCGGTCCTTCACACTGCCCAGCGGGTTGAAAAACTCGCCTTTCACCGCGACGGTCGCGAGTGCGCCATTGGCGATGCGGTTGAGCCTGATCAGCGGGGTTCGTCCCACGGTGCTGATAACGTCTGGATATATTGCCATATTTGTTGTCCTTTTAGTATTGTTTCACTGTTTCACTCATTTAACTCTTTTAGCCCATTATTCGGGTTACAAGTTCGGTGCGTAGGCTATGAACTCCCGGTATTGGGCCAAAATCATCCGCAGGGCCGCGACAAAAGCCGCTTCCTTCATGTAGTTCGGCGGCGTCTGCGGTGTTTCCAGGATGACCTCGAACGGCCGCGGCCGCACTTTGGGCGGCGCGCTCAACACTCCTGGGTAAGTGTCGCGGATAATCCCGTTGCGGGCACGGAAGCCGTCAATCGTCTCATTGCCGTTGCGCGGCAGGAATTGCTCCGCCGCTTGCAGCGCGGGCTCGACCAGACTCTTAGTCAACATGGCCCCGTGAGCGAAGCCGTAAAAGCCGTGGCTGCTGTCGTCCGTATGCAAAGAAATGATCCCGTGGAACGAGTGGGCCACCAGTTCCGACTGCAGCAGCCTCACCTCCGGCTCCACCGAGCCGTTCCAGAACTCGCGGTTCAGGTCCTTCCCGCCGCGCGCATGGCGTGTCCGGTC
>PLZQ01000118.1 GCA_003152225.1 Limisphaerales bacterium
CCACGAGGCTTTCGAGCGTGGTGGCCAGCGGCAACTCGGAATAGGCGTGCTCCAACGGCACCGGCCGATCCTTGGATGCGACGGTGATGGTCGGGCGCCCGTTGAGCCGGGTCAGTTCTTCCTCGAAAAAGGTCGTATCGCCCAGCGTGGCGGACATCAACAGGAACCGCGCTTGCGGCAAGGTCAGCAGCGGCACCTGCCACGCCACGCCGCGCTCGCGGTCGGCGTAGTAATGGAATTCGTCCATGATGACCTCCTGGACGTTGGCCTGCGCGCCTTCGCGCAGGGCGATGTTGGCAAGGATCTCGGCGGTGCAGCAGAGGATTGGCGCATCGCGGTTGACCGACGCATCGCCGGTGCTCAGGCCGACGTTGTCGGGACCGAACTCACGGCACAGCCCAAGCCACTTCTCGTTCACCAGGGCTTTGATCGGACAGGTATAGATGGAGCGTTTGCCTTGGGCGATGGCCTTGAAATGCACCGCGGCGGCAACCAGTGATTTGCCTGAGCCGGTGGGGGTGTTGAGAATGACGTTCTTCTCCTCAAACACCTCCAGGATGGCCGCTTCCTGCGCAGGATAAAGTCGGAGGCGCTTGCTCTCGGTGTATTCGAGAAAGCGCCCCAGCAGGACATCGTTGCCGGGCCGTTCGTCCCGCGGGATTAGATCGTAGAGTGTCGTTGACACAGCGCCAGTACTCTAGCGGCTCCGGGCATCTGAGAGAAGGACCATTGGCGAAATCGCCACTGCGCAATGCAGCACTCCGTGGCGGAGCCCACAACATTGCTCGGCCATTTACAGGCGCCCTCTTCCAGCAGAGCAATGCTCTGCGGTCCTGCGGGTCAGGCCGTGGCGGCTGCCCGTCTTGACTTGCCTCGCGCCCATGCATACGATCTTGCCCATGATTCTCCGGCCTGTCCGCGTGCTGCTTATTGCAGTATGTTTGCTGGCATTGCCCTCTCGTGCGCCGGCACCGCTGGTTTATAAACAAGGAGAAGGCTGGATCTACGAACCAGCCGGCGGGTCTTCTGATTTCCCCCGCGAAGTAGTGTTGCGGCCGGAGGTGGTTTCCTATGATCTGGAGAGCGCTTATTGGACCCTCTACACCACGAATACGCCGTTCCTGAAGGAGCCGGAACTGAGCAAGCAAGGCGTCTTCCGCAGCATGCTGCGATTTGGCAACCACGACACCAATAACGCCATTGCCCTGGTCTGGGACCGGCCGAAAAGCAAACTCTATCTCGACCTCAACCGTAATCTGGACCTGACCGACGACCCGTCAGGGGTTTTCAGCTCCACCAACAGAAGTTTGCAGCAGCTCTTTACCAATGTCACCGTGTTCCTGAACACGGCAGAGGGCCTCAACCCGGCCACCTTGGATTTGCGGCTGTCCGCTCACGATGCTGGGCGAGGGATACAAGTACAGGTGAGCGCGCATTCGATATGGCAGGCGAAGGCGGGGCGCCCGGGTGACGAATGGCAGGTGGCGGTCTTGGACGACCCGCTTAACGCGGAGGGCCCGCGCGTCGCCAAGTTCCTGCTCTTGCGCCCGTGGACAGCGCGAACGAACAGCCTGTACGCGGACGATGGGGCCTCGGGCACCATCAGTTTTCCTGACCAGCTCTTCTGGCTGGGCCAGGCCTTCCATTTGGAACGCCGCTTTGAAACCCAAAACGGAAGCTCGGTCTGCAAGTTGGAGCTCAGCCCCCAGCAACCTCCGCTGACCGAAGTCAAACTGTCCGGCGAATCCCTCTATTACGCCGTGCTCCGCGCCACCAATGGCTACACGGTGCTGCTACGGGAATCGCCAGGCAGCGTGAAAGTGCCGCAAGGGGTTTATGCCGTCCACACTGTCAGGCTGAAGAAGGGCGCGGTGGAGGCGTTTCGGCTGGCCTACCAACCAATGCTGATCAACGCCACGGCTCCGACCAATATCGTGCTGGGTGGGCCGTTGACCAATTCGGTGATAATGACCCGCCAGGCACGCAAACTGAACATGAACTACCAGCTTGTGGGAGCGGACGGCGGCTCCTATCGCCTGGCACAGCAGGATCGCTCAAGCCCGCCTGAATTTACTGTCTTTCGCGGCGGCAAGAAGGTCCAGTCCGGCAAGTTCGAGTTTGGCTGAGGCGGCAACTGCGCGTACTCATGGCGAGTACCACTTACACTGGCGGGCAAACTTGAGATAGCGGCGTATTCGGACCTGGGAGGTCTCGGCACGAAACAAGGTCCGCCGACTATCTTCTTCTGGACGTTGCCCAATATAGCGCCGCTGTTGCTGCCTTGGCTGGCCGTGTTGGCACTGCTCGCGTTGCCGTCCAATCGCAATGCGCGAGCATGGTGGATCTGGGCGCCGCTAGTCGGCGTGGTGCTGGCCGGCGCAGGCCTGGAAGCGGCTGCCGGTGCCGCCAATAATGAAGAACTCAGTTTCTCGGTTCAGGCGGCGTGTGCTGGGGCCTTCGGCCTGGCAGCCGTCTGGCTGCTGGGAGCCGGCCTGGCGCGACGAGGCCGGGCGGTCAGCATTGTCCTCATGGCTCTGGCCTTCACCGCAGTCAGTCTGCTGGCGTTTGTGGTCAGCCCCGTGTGGGAGCAACTCTGGGACCTGAGACGATATGCGCCGCTAATCCTCCTGTATATGCTGCTGTATTGGATAACATGCGGCTTGGTGTTTGCCGGCGGGCTGAATCTGACCGGCTGGATGTGCCGCAAACGGTTTACCTGCCCGCGGGTCTTATTTCGGCTCCCGTTTTGGTTGTGGGTGATGTGGCTTGTGGCTGGCGCGTTGCTCGGCTGCGTGATGACGTTTGTTATCCACGACAGCTTTGAATGGATGGGGATGCTGATGGGGACCCTCGTTCTCGCGCTCGTAAGCTTTGGGATCATCCTGCCTTACCTGATCCTCTCGTTCGCCAGTTCGTTCTATCGCCAACGGCTTAAGGAGCTCCTGCGGCTGCCAACCGCGGATGCTTCGCCGCCGGCTCCAACTCCTTCACCCGTAGCCGAACTCGGAAGCCCGCGCTGAACTACCTCGTAGCGGCTCAGGTCGCCACAGGTTTGCTTGCGACAACGACGGCATTCATGGCTTCGTCCTGGCGCGCCTGCGCAACCCCAGCGAAGCCCGCGGACATCAAGTCCTCCCGCAGTTCCCCAAACGTGAACGTGCCGCCGCCTTCGGTGGCCACGAGCATGTTCACGGCAAACAATGCGCCCGCCACAGGCTGCGTGCGGTCTTCCTCCATCAGAATGTCGCGTATAGCGATGCGTCCGCCCGGCGTCAGCGCTTGAAATACCGCGGTGAACAGCGTGCGGTTCTGGGCGCGGGAATTCTGGTGCACGATGGCGCTGACCCACGCGAGGTCCGCGCCCGGCGGCAATGCATCCACCATGAAGTCGCCGGCAGCGAGCTTGACGCGCTGATCGAACCCAGCAGCGGCCAGCCGCCGCCGCGCCATCGGGAGGACATGCGGCAGGTCGAAGATCGTGGCCTGGGCCGAGGGACAGGCGCGCAGAAAGGCAATGGTCCAGGTGCCTGAAGCCCCGCCAATGTCCAGCAGGTGCCGGAACTGCAGCGGTTGCACAGCCCGAATGACTCCATCCGCATTGGGCGCGGAGATGTTGTGCATCGCGCCAATGAAGGCCTCCTGGTCGCCCGCTTCGCCGCGCACGCCGGGGATTCGATCGGCGGGCCGGCCGGTCTTGACGACGCGGCCCAACTGCGCCCAATTGCGGAGGCAGTGCCCCTGATGCTGAGCCATCGCCAGGATGCTCTGGGCTCCATCCGACGTCAGAAATGCTTTGAGGCCTGCCGGCAAGGCGTAATTGCTGCCGGACTTTTCAAGCAACCGCAGCGCCACGAGGGCATCCAGCAGAATGATTAGGCCGCGCAGATCGCACTGAAGCTTGTGGGCGAGCGCAGCGGCCGTGAGCGGCGCGGGAGCCAACGCGCCGAAGAGGTCGAGGTCTGCAGCCGAGGCCAAGACGGCAGCGCCCTGGTAGTTGCGGCCCAAGTCGAGGATTTCCTCAGCACTCCATGTTTGTTGCAATATTGATTTCATAAATCCAACGTAATCCAGACTGTTCGCCGCCGGGCACGGGGCAAGCGAAAGGCATTCGTTGCTTCCCCGGAGGCTTCATGCTAAGAAGACATTATGAAGACGACCTTTGACATCGTCGAGGCGCAAGCTCAGTTGCCCAAGCTGGTCCGCACCAAGCAAACCATGTGTCTCCGGCAAGACGACAAAACCGTTGCGTTCCTCGTGCCGCGCGCCCGGATGGAGGCCCTCCTCGAAACGATGGAGATTCTTGCCAACCCGGAAGCAATGAAGGCCATCCGCCGCGACCAAGCCGGCAAAGGCAAGTATCTCCCGCTGTCGGTCCTTTCACAAGCCAATTAGAACGGAACCTGTCTGCGGCCGGAGGAGCGGGATTTGCGGGTTTTCCCATAGCTCACTTGCCGCGCCACGCCCGGCTTGCCCGGAGTCGCCGGTTCACTGCCGGGAAGAGCCCGCTTCAGCTCGCGAACCTGATCGCGCAGGAGTGCGGCCTTCTCAAACTCCAAATTGTTGGCCGCCCCGAGCATCTCTTCTTCAAGCTCCTTGATGGTCTCAGTGATGTCGATGTCCACCCCGGTTTCGGCCAGGAAGGAATTAGCCTCGCTGGTGATTTCCTGGTACGAGGAGAGGCTCGCTTCGACGGCGCGGATCACGCTGCGCGGCGTGATGTGGTGCTCCTTGTTATAGTCCAGTTGCTTCTGCCGCCGGTAACCCGATACCGCCAGGAACTTCTGGATGCTCTGGGTCTTGACGTCGGCGTAGAGGATCACCTCGCCATTCAAGTGTCGGGCCGCGCGGCCTGCCGTCTGGATCAGGCTCGTTTCGCTGCGCAGGAACCCTTCCTTGTCGGCATCCAGGATGGCCACCAGCGACACCTCCGGCAGGTCGAGCCCTTCGCGCAGCAGGTTGATCCCGACCAGCACATCAAATTCCCCCTTCCGCAAGGAGCGCAGAATCTCCACCCGCTCGATGGCACCAATATCACTGTGGAGGTATTGGACGCTGATACCAATCTCGCGCAGGTAATCTGTCAGCTCTTCCGCCGTGCGCTTGGTGAGGGTGGTCACCAGCACCCGCTCTTTGGCCTCGGCCCGCTGGCGGCATTCGTTGATGAGATCGTCGATCTGCCCCCCCAGCGGCTTAAGCGTGATCTTGGGGTCCACCAGGCCGGTGGGGCGGACGACCAGCTCGGCGACGCCTCCCCCGCTTTGTCGCGCCCACTCCATTTCCCGCGGACTGGGGGTGGCGCTGGCGTAAATCACCTGGTTCTGCATGCCTTGGAACTCCTCGAAGCTCAGCGGCCGATTATCCAGCGCGCTTGGCAGGCGAAAGCCGTATTCGACCAACGTGGTCTTGCGCGACCGGTCGCCCTCATACATGCCGCCGATCTGGGGGACCGTCACGTGCGATTCATCGAGCACCAGCAGGTAATCCTTCGGGAAGAAGTCGAATAGCGTGCACGGGCGCGAGCCGGGCGGACGGCCCGCAATGTGCCGCGAATAATTCTCGATGCCGGAGCAAAAGCCCATCTCCTCCATCATCTCCAAGTCGTATTCGGTGCGCATCTTGATCCGCTGCGCCTCCAGCAGCTTGCCGTGCTTCTCAAACCACGCGATGCGCTCGCCCAGCTCCTCCCGAATGGCCAGCACGGCCGGGCGCAACTTCGCCGCCGGCGTGACGAACTGCTTGCCCGGGTAGATCGTCACCGCCTCCAGTCCTTCCATCTTATGCCCCGTCAATGGCTCGAACCGGGTGATGCGCTCCATCTGGTCCCCGAAGAACTCCACGCGCAAAGCGTCTTCGCGGCCTGCCGGGCGCAGCTCCACCGTGTCCCCGCGCACGCGGAATTGCCCGCGCGTGAACTCAATGTCGTTCCGGGTGTATTGCAGATCCACCAACCGGTGGAGGAAGTGGTCGCGGCCCATCTCCAGGCCGGCGCGGATCGGGATGACCATTGCCTCGTAATCCTCCTTGCTGCCGATACCGTAAATGCACGACACGCTGGCGACCACAATCACGTCCCGCCGTGCGAACAGGCTGCTCATGGTCGAGAGCCGCAGCCGCTCGATCTCGTCGTTGATGCTGGAATCCTTCTCAATGAAGGTATCGGTGCGCGGGATATAGGCCTCGGGCTGGTAGTAGTCGAAATAGCTGACGAAGTATTCGACGGCGTTGTTCGGGAAGAAGCCCTTGAACTCGGCGTAAAGCTGCGCGGCTAGCGTCTTGTTATGCGAGATCACCAGCGTGGGCCGGTCCACGTTCCGGATGACGTTAGCGACGGTGAACGTCTTGCCCGAGCCGGTGACGCCCAGCAGCACCTGGTGCTTCGCGCCGGCCAACAGACCTTCCGTCAGCTTCGCAATCGCTTGCGGCTGGTCTCCGGCTGGCTGGTAAGGCGCGACGAGTTCGAACATCAACAGCCAAGCTACGGGCGCGCGGCAGCCCCGTCAACGCGCCGGGCGCATCGGCGGTCGCCCAGGCCGAACGGCGGGAGCAACGCGCTAGTGGGTCCAGAGCAACGCCAGAGTAGCGCCAGAGTAGCGCCATAGTTGCAAGGAAGTTGCAGGCATGTTGCAAGCCTGTTGTAAGCTTATTGGAGGCTTCTTTCCTTGTTTCTCCCGGCCCGTTAACCGGAACCACCCGGGCACCAGATTTAGACCCCGCAAGGGCCGGCAAGGTTACAGGAATTTGCCGGGCGCCCAGCCGGCGGCGCGCATCTGCACGGGCGCCGGCTGGGTGGTTCAGCTTACCAGTGACCTCAGTAACTGGCTCCCACCCGGAAAAATAACTGCGGCGCCGTGTCTATCGGCATCACGAATTGCATCGGGCCGTTAGTGCCGGGCAGCGCGTCGGCATAAGGCAACCAGTCCACCAGGTTGGTGGAATACAGTGGCTGGTAGGCAACCCCCGAGATGCCGTTCCAACTCAGGACACACGAGTTGGTCTGAACCTGCATAGCCACCGCCGGGATAATCGTGCTCACCGCCAGGTAGTTCTCGTTGGACACGGTGCCAGTCACGTTGACGTAGGTGCGGGAACCGGGCACGAACACCAGGTTGGTCGCCGCCGGCGTGACAATAATCGTTCCGCCTGGCGGCAGACTCAGCGCGTAATTGCCGTTGGTGTCGGTCGTGGTTGAAGAAATCCCGCCGTCGGGCTGCAGGACGACGCCCGACACCGGCAGTCCGTTGGTATCAGCGACCGTGCCTTGAACCAGGCTCCAGACAATAGAGAACGCGCTGGTATAGACCTGCGACATGGGCTGACCATAAAGGTCCTGGACCTGGGGCCCCACGTTGACGGCGTAATCGCCTTGAGCCGTCTGCTTCGGGAAATAGAACCTGAAGCTGTAAGGACTCAGCGCAGCCACCGACAGATCGGTCACCGGCACACCGCCCGGCGCGGTTAAGGAAACGCTCGCAGCCGACACTGAAGCCGGATTGACCACTGTATTGAATGCGACGTCCAGGCTGCTAACGGCAGCATTGAGCACCCCGGTCGGCGTGCACGAGACGACCTGCGCCGGTGCGGGCGTAGTGTCGTAGTAGATGGAGCCGTCCTGGCCGGGAGCCAGCCCGTCACCGCCGGCCGCCGACACCACGCCGCCAAAGACGTTCATCGGAGTATAGATGGCGATGCGTCCGCCGCCGCCGCCGCCGCCATCATACAACTCGCCCGCGCCGCCGTCCGCCGCGATGGTGCCGTTGCCCGCCAGCGCGCCAGCCGTCAGCCAGATGCTGCCGCCGGAACCGCCGCCACCGTTATCCTGCAATGCGGCATTGCCGTCGGCACTGAGCTGACCGTTGACGGTCAGGGCGCCGCCCACAGTGAAACGAATCGCCCCGCCTCCTTCGCCGCCGACAGTCGTGCCCTGCCAGCCACGGCCGCCGCCGCTGCCCCGGTCAACGGGTTGTTGCGCGGAGCCGTAGGTTGCGCCACCGGCCGACGCCGATGAAGCGCCGCCAAAGCCGCCGTAGCCAGCGCCGCTGCCAGTAAAGTTGGACGACACCCCCGCTCCGGGGCCCGAAGCAGTCAGGTAGCCCTTACCATCCACCGCCATGAGGCCGCCGGCGTCAATCGTTGCATTGCGCAACACCGCCACATCGAGGTTCGTTTGCGTCGGGAGGCAGGTGAAGGCACTGCCAGAGTTGATCACAAGATTGCTCAATATCAGGTACCCGCTCGACGGATACGCCACCGCACCGCCTCGGATGGTGAGATCGAAGGGAGACAGGTATGCAATCGGAGTGTTCGTGCCAAACTGGCCGCCGTTATCGACGACCATTCGGCCCATGCCCTGGTTATTGGCCTTGAGATAAACCGTCCCGGCCCCGCCCCAGGCGTAACCGCCACCGCCGTAAGCAGTGATGGCGCCGTCAAAGGCGTTCACGTTGTATTGGAGGGCGATGCATCCGCCAGCACCACCGCCGCCAAGCTCGTTGCCCGCGCCGCCGTTGGCGGAAATAGTTCCAGCGCCTGCCAGTGTGCCTGCCGTCAGCCAAACGCTGCCGCCCGAACCGCCGCCGCTGCCCTGGCTGGCGCCCGCACCGCCATTGGCCGAGACGCGACCGTTGACCAGCAGCGCGCCGGTGACGTTCATGCGAATGGCACCCCCGCCCGCGCCGCCCGGCAAGTCCGGTGAATAGTTGCCGCCGCCGCTGCCGCCATCCACCGGAGCGGTCACCGACCCGTATGTGCTGCCGCCCAATGCAATGAGAGAGCCTCCGCTGGCAGCCCCAAGCCCGCCATGGCCGCCGCCGCCGCCGACATAACCTGGGGAATAGCTGGCAAGCCTGCCGGAACCCGGTCCCTGGCCTCCTGGCCAGCCGGTGCCATCCGCGAGAATCCCGCCCCCAGCCTGCACCGTCGCATTGCTCGTCACATTCAACGTCAACCTCATACTATCAGTTGGCGCAGTGCCCGGAGCGCCTGGGATTATCCATCCGTTGGAGGCGACCAGAATGTTGCCGAAAGGCTGACTGAACGGCGGCATAACCACGGCTCCGCCCCATATGCGTTAACTTGTTTA
>PLZQ01000467.1 GCA_003152225.1 Limisphaerales bacterium
GGCGATCCACTTCAAGCTCATATATTCTCGCGGTCATCCCCCAGGTTCATCGCGAGATAAACAACCCCAGGAAACTCGATGCGCAGCTTGCGCGACATGGGTCACCGTTACCAACAAGGGCCGGCAGTGTCAATAGTGAGGACTGACACTTGTTCGCGCGCCCGCTTGTACTTGACGCTGCGCGGGTGAAATCACGTGCGGGTGGATGTGCCGATTCAGTCGAGCCTGCTCTCTCTGAAGCTAGGCCGCTCGATCCGCTTTGACCCCGCGACCGAGAAGATCGTGGGCGACCCCGAAGCGGCCAAACTGGCTGTGCCTAAATACCGGGCGCCGTGGAAATTCCCGAAGCAGTATCTGGCTGGCTGAATGTTCTACTTGTGGGTGCTGCTGCGCTCTTGGAGCCACGCCACGTCCGGGTTGTTGGGCGAGGCGACACCCAAGGTGATCAGCGCATTGGGGTTCAAGGGCGGCGTGGTGCGGGCATCACGCCATTTCTTGATTTCGGCGTGGCCGTCCGCGAACAGTATGCCGGCCGCCCGGCCATGATAGCCGGCCGGATAATCCACGATGCGGGCGCCGGCCCCGCGATCCACCAAGTCGGTCTGGAAGAGGCCGTCGTTGATGCTGTCCTCTCGCTCGTCAATGAACACCCAGGCCAGGGAGGGCGATGGCCGCTGGATGTCCGTGTACTTCCGGAAGATGATGTACTGGCCCTGGCCGATGTCCACGTTGAGGATGTAGTTCATCCAGCAGTTCATAGACATGCTGCGGACGCGCGGCAGCGACTGCGCGCCGAGGCGCGCCACGCTGCGGTCGGCCGGGCAGTGATAGACGGCCGATGATTTCACGTAGGGACCGATCTGCGAGTAGCGCGCGTCCGTCAGGTAGAGCGTGTTGGTGTTGTCGAAATTATTGCTGCTGAAGTCGAGCCAGCCGGAAACCCAGGTGTCTGAGTTCGCGTAACCGCCGCCGCTGACGCCGGCGATGCGGTCGTTGTTATCCTGTGCGTACATGAACCAGCCCAGTTGGAGCTGCCGCAGGTTATTCATGCAGCTTATGCCGTTGGCCTTCAACTTCGCGCCGTTGAGCGCGGGGAGAAGCAGCGCGGCCAGAATGGCGATGATCGCGATGACCACCAGCAGTTCGATCAGGGTGAAGCCGTTTGCGCGACAGGAGCGCAGGCAGCCGAAGGCCTGGCGGTTAAAGGGGTATGCGTTCCGACTCTTCTGCATGGCGGAATGGTAAGCGTGTGGAGGTTCCGACTCAAGCACCGCCTTGGGCTCTCGGATTAGAGAGAATACTCTTGCTTGTTGGCCCAATGATCGCACAATTCGTTCCACGCTGGCAATGATGTAATGGCTGGCGCGAAAGTAGCGAACCATTAATAGAAACAGCCTGATATGAAATCCCCAAGAACAAGTCTCTCCTGTAACCCGCTTACGCTGCCCATGTTGGCAGCCATGGCGCTGTTCGGCTGGCCGGCGGCAAACGCCGCCAGCTACCCGGACACCATCAAAGCAGACAATCCCGTCGCTTATTACCGCTTCGAAGACCCCGCGAACGCGACCACCGTCAATGACAGCAGCGCCTCCGGCGCCAATCCAGGGACGATTATGCCTGACTTCGCTGGGGCCTGGCCACAGTTGGGCCAGCCTGGGGTCGCTTCCAATTCCATCGCTTTTCATCTGTACACCGATGAGAACGGAGATGAAAGATCTTACGTCAATGTGCCTTACTTCGCGGACCTCACCCCGGCAGGGCCGTTCACGGCGGAATGCTGGGCGCGTGCGACCAGTTGGGGTACCCAGGTCCGTTGTGTCGTCGGCAATCTAAGCAGCTTTTCTGACGGGTGGTGGTTCCGCCAAGAGGCGGGAACGACGCCCAGGTGGCTATGGGTGCAGAATGGGGGCGGAATCTACATGGCAGGAGGCAACATAACCAAGAATGAATGGGCTCACCTGGTCGTCACCTACGATGGCACGACGAGCTATTTCTACGCCAATGGCCAGCTCCAATGGAGCTCGCCAGGCACTCCGAACCCCAACACCGGCGGGCCCTTATGCATTGGCGGTAACTCCACCAGTGGGGATCAGTTTTTCGACGGAAATGTTGACGAAGTGGCCATCTACAACACCTCCCTGACGGCGGACCAGATCAAGCTGCACTACGCGGTGGGGCTCACCAATATCGCAGTGCCCACGGTTGCCGCTTATGTGATTGCGGATCCCGTACCGGCTTCTGCCTACGCCGGGCGCACCGCGACTTTCGCCGTCAACGCGGACGGAACCACTCCGCTGTCCTATCAATGGTACAAAGGCACTACGCCGATCGCCGGGGCAACCAGTGACATTATGACCTTCACTTGCGCTTACGCCGACAACGGCGCGAACTACAAAGTGGTGGTCACCAACCTCTACGGCTCCGCCACCAGCGCCCCCGCGGCCCTCACGGTCATGACGGACCTGCTGCTCGTTTCGAGCCCGGCGTCCATTACGCGCAATGTCGGCAGCAAAGCGGCCTTCATCGTGGTTCCCGGAGGTGCCCTGCCGGTCACGTACCAGTGGTACAAGGGGGCGACGCAGATTCCCGGCGCGACGGACCAGACCTACTGGTTGTCCAATCTCAAGAGCGCGGACGACCAAACAACCTATTATGCGCAGATGACTAATCCCTGGGCGAACACCAACAGTGATCCGGCCACGCTCACAGTCGTCCCGCGGGCGGTAACGGTTCCGATAACGGGCTATGCCAAAGTGGTGATGGCGGACGACCCGGTCGCGTACTGGCGTTTGGATGAAACGGACGGCAGCACCACGGCCGTGGACGCTGCCGGCAGCTTCGACGGCACATACACGCCCGGGGCTGGGTCCATCACCTACGGGGTCGCTACTGGGATTCCGCAGGAAGCCGACAAGGCCGTTTCCATCACGGGCAAAGCCCAGGTCCAGATGCCTTGGGCGCTGGAACTCAACCCTCACGGCCCGTTCACTGTCGAGATTTGGTTCGAACCTGCATCGCTGAGCTCGGATTATATTGATGTGTTCTCGTCGGACGGGCTTGGCGGCGGCACCGGTCCGAACGGCTGGTTGCTGTATCAACAGCCGGATAATTCATTGGCGTGGGTGCTTTTCAGTCAAGGCTGGAATGCGGCCTGGACGTACGGTGGCGCCGGCCTTCAGTCCAACACCTGGTACCACGCGGCCTTGACCTACGATGGCGCGCTCTTTCGCAGCTATCTCAACGGCAACCTCGCGACTACGCAGGCCTATGACGCATTCATTCCGAATGGGGACGGCTGGGCCAGTCTGGGGTTCCGCTTCGACGGTGGTGGCGGCGGTTTCGATGGGGCCGTTGACGATGTGGCCTTCTACAACAAAGCCCTTACGCCTGACCAGGTCCAAGGCCACTACAATGCCACTGTGAAGGTCGGCATCACGCGGTCCGGCAACAACGTCATCCTCTCCTGGCCTTTGGGCACGCTCCAATCGGCCTCCACCATCACCGGCACGTTCACCAGCATGCCGAGCGCAACCTCACCCTTCACCAATGCGGTGAGCCAGACGCCGACGTTCTATCGGGTCAAAGTTCAGTAATGGGTGTTGACGGGCTAAGACTCTGGGCCGGGGTGGTGTCACCCCGGCCAACTTTGTTTACGGGACTCAAGGGCCGGCAGGAGCGAGGACGATCCGGAACCCCACGTCGGAAGGGATGGAAGCCGGGGAATAGCCGATCCGCCAACTGGAGCGGCAGTCAACCCAGGGAAACGATGAGGCGCCTCCACGGATGGCATGGTAGAGGCCGTTGGCTGAGCCCCGGAAATCGGTCACCGGTTGGGTTGGCGCCGAGTTGATCCAGTCCCAGCACCATTCGAACACGCCGCCGTGGACATCCTGCAGGCCCCAGGGATTTGGCTGCAGTTGCCCGACGGGATGAGTGGTCCCCTGGCTGTTGGCATCATACCAGGCGTAAGTGCTGAGCTGCGACTGGTCGTCGCCAAAGCTGAACCAGTTGGTGGTGCCTGCCCGCGCGGTGTATTCCCATTCCGCCTCCGTGGGCAAGCGATAGGCGTAGCCATCAGGCAGGCGCAGCGCCTTGTGTTCCTGTTGGGTGAGCTGGGCGCAATAATCCATGGCATTGCGCCAGGAGACGTTATCAACGGGACGCTCTAAATCGCCGGTGAAGGTGGCGGGATTAGTGCAGGTCAGGTTCTGGTATTCAGACTGGGTCACCTCGAATTGGTTGATCCAGAAGCCGCGGGTCAAAGTGACCTGAAACTGCGGCAACTCATTGGGTGTCTTGTTCGGGTCATTGGCCGGAGTTCCCATCAGAAACGTGCCAGGCGGGATATAGATCATGGAGTCGGGCACTTGGAGTCTGGGGAACCGCAGGATCCTGTAATAGCGGGCTTCCTGCTGCGCGAGGCCGTCTTCGATAGCGGAGAACCCGGCGCCGTTAGTGATCACCTGAGAGCTGAGCGACGCCCATACGGCGTCGGCCAGGTTGGTCTTGGACTGCACCTGGAATTGATCCCCTCGCGTGCCCTGCCAATTCAGCACCAGGCTGTTTCCAGCAATGCTCGCGGAGAGCCGCGGCGGCACGAACGGGGCATAGTCAGTGTTCACGAAGGCCGCTTTGTAGTCGGAATACAACTGCTGCATCTGGGCCCGCCGGGTCTGATCCCAGTTCGCCAGGAAGGCCACAGGATTCATGTAGTTCAAGAAGTCAAAGGTGACGAATTCCTCGACGTAAGGTGCCGTGGCGTCAAACTGCTTCCGAAGGCGCGTCGCATCGCACGGGCCGAAGGTGCCGCCGGTTATTCTGAAAGACTCGAGGTTGGCCCAGAACCTTACTCCCATTGAATCGCAAGCGTTTTGGAAGGCGTGGAAGTAAGGGGCCACGCGCTGGAGGATGTTGGTCTCCCACTGTTGTGCGCCCACGCTGTCCTGCAGCAACAGGATACCAATGCCAGACTGGTCGAGGATTTGCCGGTAGAGTTGCTCGACCTGGCAGGGAGGCGGGCGGGAGCTGCTGATGAACGGCGAAACCAACAATGGCATGTCGCCTGAGATCGCCTGGCAGGATGCATGGACGCCCTGGAAGAAGGAGCGCAGCCGCTGCACCTCGGCGGGCTGGTAGCTCGCCGTCCACGGCTCGTAGGGGAGGTACCATCCCGCAAAGGAGCTGTGCCGGTTGCCGGACAGGTAACGGTCCCACGCCTGCTGGGCAACGACCGCCATTTGGGATTGGGTCTCGAACAGGAAGTTGCTGCCGGTCATGTCGTGGTTCCAATTGGGCAGGTAAAGTCCCAGGAAGACTCTGAAACCGTTCGTGTCGGCGTAGTCCAGGATGGTCTCGGTGGCGTCAGGCTGACCGCTGGGGCCGATGAAGGAGTACAAGGTGCCGTTGTTGTTCTCCCTGACCAGCATTTGGACGATGACCATGTTTATCCTGACCTCCTTCATGCTTTCGAGGACCGCTTGCCAGGTTTGAGGAGGCCAGCTCTGCATTTCCGTGCCGTACTGCATGAAGGTGCCGGAAAGACGCAACGCGCCCGAAGCTGCTGAGCTGGTTTGAGTTACGCAGCAGGCAAAGACGGCCCACACCAGGAATCCCGCAAAGGCAACAACGGCTTTCCTCCGTCGCGTGGCCTGATTTCCCGTTCCTTCGGGGATTATAGTGGGTAGATTTGAGGCTGCCCGGCGGCCCCCCAAGGAACCCTGCGGGCTCTTCCATGCACCAAATCCCCGCCCCCAACGAGGCCAAACGCTCGACGGAGCGCGCCTCGGCGCATCTTCGGCATGAACCATAGCCCGCTCTGCCGCCTCACAGACCATGCTGCGGATTCCATGTTTTTCCTCTCTAAAAGCCGTCTTTTCCCAGTTCTACCCATTAAATTCCCGGGATATCCGATTTCCCCAATGGCAAAACGCATGCATGATTCCTGACTGTGGAAGAGCGTATTGCCGGACCTCTTTTCACACAACTCTTCCTTGGAAGCAATTTCCGGCAGTGGAATAGTGTCCTCTACCGACCGCTCCTCCCTCCATAGTCCCGCCGGAGCCTCACCGGAGTCTCGCCGTAGCAACTGATAGGAATTTGGTTTTCCGCGCGCCCGCTTGTACTTGACGCTGCGCGGGTGAAGGAGAATTGCTTTTCGCTCTCATTCATTCCGGCCCCGTGCTGCCAGAGCTGGTGGAGGGCGTCAACAGGCAGGTTTTGCCGGTTGTCTGGCGGTTTTGCCCCATCGCCAAGACCGTAGGCGGGCGGCAGCGGCAGAGGGGCCAGGCAATGCGCGAATTCCCATCTGGTTCTAGCGCGGCAGAGCAGGTGAGAGCATTTCATCCACATTGAACCGAAAGGGCGGGCGCCAAGGCCACGCCCCTCCGGCTCGTCTTGTAGCCACTATCCCATTACCCCTGGGGTCCGGCCTCGCCACCCATTAGGGTGGGTCAGTGAGTTTGTCATATTCGTGACGGTGCTTGCCATCTGGTTGTGTGCAGCATAGAAGAAGTCCAGCGGGCCATTTGAAAACATGAACTTCATTTACTGTCCCCTTTACGCTCACATCAGCCACCAAACCCGTGCAGAATAATCTCGAGAGAGAATCGGCAAGAGACTATCGGCCCAACATCAGTTGAAATGATGTTCGCAAAAAACTTTTCGATTAACACTCTGCCCGGAATTCCCTCCAGAATGAGCCACCTATTATGAGAAAGACGAAATTAGAACCCGCAGTCCGACAGGCCTTCACCCTGACGGAATTATTGGTCGTGCTGGCAGTGGTCGCGCTCCTGGCGCTGGTTGCCGGCAAGGCACTCGCTCACAGCCAGACGTCTTCGGACCGCAGCGTCTGCGCCAGCAACCTCCGCCGGCTCATGCAGGCCTGGCAAATGTATGCCGATGACTATTCCGGAGCGCTGATGGCCAATCCGTCGCCGCCGGTCGCCAATTACCTGAGTTGGGTCCGGGGCGTGCTGGATTTCAACCCCGCAAACGCAGATAACGTGAACACCTCTTACCTGACCAACACCCAGTATGCGGCCATGGGGTTCTACGTAAAGTCCCCTGCTTTGTTCCGCTGTCCGGCGGACCTCTTTGCCGTCATCGGCAGTGGGGTGCCATACTTGCGGGTACGGAGCTATTCGATGAACAGTTACGTGGGCCTGGGAGGCAGTGCGTGGAGTCTCGGCTTTCAAGTGATGACCAATATGTCTCAAGTGCCGCAGCCAGATCGGACTTTTGTGCTCTTGGAAGAACATCCCGACAGCCTCAACGACGGAGCGTTCATAAGCGATCCCGCGCGTGTGGGTGCGTCCGCTACGTGGATGGATTTCCCGGCTTATTTTCATCTGGGTGGCGCCAATCTCGGCCTGGCCGACGGCCACGTCGAGTATTGGCAGTGGGCCGATGCCCGCACCATGCCGCCGGTTAGATTCACGGGCACGATCGGCAACGTCTCCGTGCCCAACGATCCCGATGTCGCCCGGCTTCAAAAGGTCACTTCGTATCGCCCCTGAACCCAAACCTGAACTGGCTGAAATATGAAACTTTGCATCTTGCGCTTGCTGATACGCGCGGCAGCCGTCGCGCTCACTGCGCCCGGCTGGGCAGCTCCGCTGGTTTCACCGCCGGCGACGCCCCGTGCCCTTTCTGCGGGAGCGGCAGCCGATTGTCACAACCCGGGCGTCAGCGCGGACGGCCGGTTCGTGGTATTCGTCAGCGCGGCGGACAACCTCGTCACCAATGACAGCAACGGCGCCCTCGACGTGTTTGTGCGGGATCGGCAACTCGGCAGAACCATCCTGGTGAGCGTAAACTCCGCCGGAACGCAGAGTGGCGATAACGCGTCGCACTCCCCCACCATCAGCGCCAACGGCCAGTTCGTGGTGTTCGAGAGTTCGGCCAGCAATCTGGTGACGAACGACAACAACAACGCGGCGGACGTGTTCGTCCGCGATCTGGTGGCAGGCACGACCACCCTGGTCAGCGTCAACACCACCGGCGTTTCACCGGGCAACCTTGAGTCCACCGCGCCCACGATCACGCCTAACGGGCGCTATGTATTGTTCTCCAGCCGTGCGAGCAACCTGGCCACCAGTGACTTCAATAATGCGGCGGACCTGTTTGTCCGGGATCTTGTCTTGGGGACCACCAAGCTGGTCACGCGCAACTACTTGAACTCGGCCAGCTTTGCCGGCACTTCGGTGACCTGGGATGGCAGCCGCCAAATCAGCGACGACGGTCGCTGGGTGGCTTTCCACAGTGCGGCGAGCAACCTGGTTCAGAGCGACACGAATGGAAAATCCGACGTGTTCGTCCGCGACCTTCAGGCCTCGACCAAAGCTGTCGCCAGCGTCAACACCGCGGGCACTGGCCTGGGAAACGGAAATTCGCAAAGCGCCTCCATGGATGCCACGGGCGGTTATGTGGCCTTTCAAAGTGCTTCCTCCAATCTATCTCCCTACGACACCAACGTGAACTTCGACGTGTTCCGGCGGAACCTGGTCGCGCGCACCACGAGACTCGCCAGTGTGAACACCAACGGAACCAGTTCAAGTTCGGGAAGCTCGTTTTCGCCAGTGCTGAGCAAGCAAGGCAACGTGGTGGTGTTTCTGAGCACCGCCAATGATCTCACTGCGGGTGATACAAACACCTCGGGGGCAGATCTCTTCCGCCGGGATTTTGACGCCGACACCACGTTCCTGATTGGCTCGAAGGTGGCCCCGACCGCGGACACCTCGGTGCCGGCCCTTTCGGCGGATGGCCGCTTTGTTTTGTACCTGGATGCCTCCAAGAATCTGGTCCTGTTCGATGCCCTGGCCAGCACGCGCACCATTATCTCCACCAACACGCCTGGCGCCGACGGTATCATATCTGGTGACGGACATTTTGTTGTGCTCATCGCTCCGCCGGAGGCCACCGGGGCGCGGAACATCTATCTCTACGACCGGCTTGTGGGAAGCACGGAGCTGGTTTCTGTGCGCGAACCGACGCTCACGATCACGACCGGATCAGGCGCCAGTCGCGTGATTCCCGGAGCAGTCAGTTCCAACGGGCAGTTTGTCGTTTTCGAGAGTTACGCCGCGGACTTGAATCCGGGAGACACCAACAGTGCGCGTGACGTGTGGACCTGCGACCTCAAAGGCGGTGCCAACGGTTGGGTCCGGCTTAACACCCTCCTGGATGGCTTTTCGCGCGGACCTTCTCGACGCCCGGTGATCAGCGGCGACGGACGCTGGATCGCCTTCGAAGCGATTCCCGACAGCACGCCGCTGACGGGCTTGACTACGCGCTTCAATCTTTATGTATTCGACCGACTGACCCAAACGAACCTTTTGGTCGGCGGAGTCGGCAGCGTAGTCGCCCCGTCGCTTCCAGTCTTCAGCCAGCAAGGTGCCGTCATGACCTTCCAGAGCAGTGAAACGGGTGTCGGCGGTTACGCGACGACGCTCGGTCAGGTCTATTACCGGGACCTGGCGCAGGGAACCAATCGGCTGGTCAGCCTGGACTACTTGGGCGCCGCGCCTGGCACGGCGCGCTCGTTCGATCCGGCGATCAG
>PLZQ01000534.1 GCA_003152225.1 Limisphaerales bacterium
CCCTATGTCAGGAGTTCTGGAGTCCAGCCTCCGTCGGGCGACCTCGGAGTTCGTTTTCCATTATCACGCAGAACGAAACCATCAAGGGCTGGGGAACAAAATCATCCGGCCCGAGTTCGCCGAATTCCCCAACGAGGAAGCCATTAACTGTCGCAAACGGGTAGGTGGATTGCTCCGCTACTATTACCGAGCAGCCGCGTGAGAATCTCCTTTACGCGAGTTTATGGACAGTAGGCCATCCGCAACCATAACGGGGCCGGCATGACCCTTGACTCAGTGATCGTCGAGGCCAACCTCACCAGCGGCTCGCTCATCACCGCCAATTTCGCCAAAGAATATGGGCGCCAGGTGTTTGCGGTGCCCGGCCGCATCAATTCCCTCTGCAGCAAAGGCTGCCACGACCTGATCAAGAAAGGCGCCAAGCTGTGCGAGAGCATGGAAGACATCCTGAGCGCGTTCGAATACTTGGTTCCCTCCCGGCAATCGGCCGCCCTCCGCCGGCGAGACGGGGGCTGGGGTATGTCATTGAAACGATTTGCCCCTACTCGTAGATTCGCAGGCAGCATGAATCATTGGCTCCAGACACACGCCACCGACCGCACCCAGCCTCTCGCGGCCCTCTCGCTCGCCTTCGGGGTCAGCCTGGCCCTGCTGGCGCCCTCGACCGGTCGGGCGCAATACCACTATTATAATGTCGCTAGCGGCTCGGATTGTATCGTGCAGACTTACCGCTCGCCGAATTTGCCCTCCGGAATCTACGATGCCATTCACGAGGAGAATGTGAACAGCTCGGATGGGGGATCGGGGTATTTCTACGGCGGCATGGTCCAGGACCCTGGGAATATCCGGACCCTAGTGCAATATGTTTGCTGGCCGGCCAGCGGAGGTTTCGCGCCTTACTCGCAACAGATACCGACCTTCGCCGGAACGAACATGGTCGGGTATGCGCAAATCGGCGAGGGGAGCAGTTGTGCGATCAAGGGCTACTGGCCGCTGTTCACGAGCAACCTGTGGAGCCGCTTCGCGGTGCGCTACTGGCAGCCCGCCGATGGCACGCAGCACCTGGGCTACCAGGGGATGTGGATGAAGGAGCCGGTGAGCGGCAACTGGTATCACGTCGGCACATTCTTGTACCCGTTTGCCGTGACGGGGGTTAACGGGATGAGTGGCTGGCAGGAGAACTTCAGCGGCTATGGCGGCGATTACGTCGTGGACCATGCCGGCGGCTATTACCACAAGAACGGCCTCTGGCAATCGGCCAACCAGGTGCAGTTCACTTCGGCCGGCCGTGTGGGCCTGATTGATGCCAACACGGCGGCGGAATCGGCGGTCGGACCCTCCTACGCCGCCTCGTATAACGTCCCCCGGACCCTGATCCTGACCGGTCAGCCGTCTCTTCCCACCTTCGATCCCATGATCGTCAGCAGCTCCAGCGCCAGCGTCCTGGGCACGCAGTTGCTCGTGCAATGGCAGATGCCCATGACCAGCTCACCGCAGCTCGCCTACCAGGTCGAGGTGTTCAACAACTCCGGCTACACCGGGTCGCCCGCGGTCTCGTTCTATGAGCGCGAGCCCGAGGCGCGGCAGAAGCTCTTGAACATCTCCGGCGTCGCCACTCCTTACGTGCGCCTGACCCTCTCGGACATATTCTTCAACACCAACACGCCCATTCTCCTCACACCCGCCACGGCCACCCCCAGCCCAGCGAGGAATGTGTCGGGCACTGTGAGCGGCCTGGCGTACCAGTGTTATGAAGCCACTTCCGGCCACTGGACCGCACTGCCGGACTTCAGCGTGCTCACGCCGGTCTCGCAGGGGGCGGTCGGTTTCCCGGATCCGACTCCCCGCCGCCGACGGACCGATTACGGCTTCAATTATACGGGGTATATCACGGTGCCTGCCGACGGCCTGTATGCCTTTACGCTCCACTCGGGCGATGGCAGCAAGCTTACGATAGACGGGACCACGGTGATCAACTTCGATGGCCTGCACGATTCTTCGCAGTACCTGGGCGGCAGTCTGGCGCTGGCGGCCGGCGCCCACGCGTTTAACCTGCAGTTCTTCAAGGGAGCGGCAAATCCCGTCAATCCGACGGCCTACACCGACGGCCTGGGGCTGACGTACGAAGGCCCTGGCTTGGCCAAGATGGATGTCCCCGCTTCGGCTTACTCGCGAGTGCCGGGTGGGAGCGAGCCGTCCATCACCCTGACTTCGCCGGCCAACAACTCCACCCTCCCCACCTTCAATCCAAGTCTGAGCGCTACCGTCACCGCCAACGGCGCCACCGTCAACCGCGTCCAGTTTTGCCTCACGGACTTCTACTCCTATTACACGCGACCCAGCGGGGGTGTGGATTATTACCTGGGACAGAACGCCAGCGCACCTTACGTGCTCAACTCGATGGTATGGGCCGCGCCAACCAGCCTGGTGCGAGCGCGCCTGGTCTATAATGGCACCAGCACGATCGATTCGGCCCCGGTGACCATCGCCACCACCAACGCATCGTTTGGGCCGTGGACATGGTCGCCGCTGGAGATGCACAATTACCCTTCCGGTGCGAACATCCAGGGCAATGCCTACACCCTGTTGGGGGACGGCATGAACATCCTGACCCGCAGGGTGACCGGCGATTGCACGCTGGTGGCGCGCCTGGCCGGCATCACGCCGAACACGGCCGGGCCCGATGGCGTGGCGCCCGACACCAGTTGGCGCGCGGGGATTATCCTCCGCGGCACCCTCAATGCCACCCTGGGCCAGCCGCTGGGCGATGGCAGCGGGACTCGGTTCGCGGCGCTGTTCAGCGCCGTGGACGGCGGCACCTATTTCGAGGACGATACCATGCGAGGGGGCAACGGCGATGCCAACGCATGGTCCGGCAACCTCGGCGGCGGCAATCGCTGGTATATGCTCCGGCGTGCGGGCAATTCCTTCCTCAGCTCGGTCTCGATGGACGGGCTCAACTGGACCCAGGTGAACAGCAATCTGCTCTCGAATTTCGGCACCACGATCTACGCCGGGGTCTTCACCCACGCCGTCCAATCCCTGAATCCTAACATCCACCTGGCCACGCTGGACAGCCTCAGCCTGACCGGCCCGAGTGTCCTCGGCCCCGCCAGCGTCTCCATTAGCCCGCTCACCAACGCGGCCATCGGCGGATTGCCGGCGACCTTCTCGGCCTCGGTCATCGGCCCGGTTCCGGCGACATACCAGTGGCAGTTCAACGGGACGAATATCTCCACCGCCACCAACAGCACCCTTACTATCGCAAGCGTGGGGCCGGTCGATGCCGGCAGCTACACGGTGATTGCCAACACGGTGACCAGCGCCCCTGCGACGCTGGTGCTTTCGGCCCCGGCGGGCTCCGGCCTTTGGACCAACCTCAGCGGCGGCTCCTGGGCCGCCGCCAACAACTGGAATGGCGGCACCATCGCCGGCGGGAAGGATGCGGTCGGCGATTTCAGCACGCTGAGTCTGGGCGCAAATCCCACCGTCACCCTGGATGGGGCGCGCACCGTCGGGACCCTGGTGTTCGACGACTTGAACCCGGCCTCGAAACACAACTGGACAATGATCACGGGCACGGGAGGGACCCTGACGCTGGCCGTCAGCAGCGGAACGCCGGCCATGGCCGTCAAGAGCGCCACCAACACCATCAGCGCGGTGGTTGCCGGGGCACAGGGTCTTAACAAGACGGGCGCGGGATATCTGAGGCTCAGCGGAGCCGGCACGTTCACCGGCACCGCCAGCGTGAGCGCGGGCACGCTCGAGGTCCAAAGCAAGTCCGGAGACACGCCTTACTCGGTTGCCCAGGGCGCCACACTCAAAGTGGGTTACAGCACCGGAGGAGGCTATGCCAACACCGGCCTCACGATTAATGGCAACGGCGCTTCCGCGACCAACGGATTCTACCTCCAGGGCGGCCGGAGCTACAATGCCAGTGGCGAGATTGTGCTGCTGACCGGCCCGACCACCCTCCGGCAGTATGGCTCCGGCCTGGCCGGGATCGGCACGTTCGATATCAATGGCACCGGCCTGTGGTGCACGGCGGCCGCCTCCGGTTCGGCCATCGATCCCAACGTGCAGATCATCAGCTCGGGATATGGCATGTCGATGCAGATCGACGCGGGCGCGGCCAACGCCACGGGAGATCTCACCGTGAATGGCCCGCTGAATGTCGGCAGCCTTGGTTTCTATAAACGCGGGGCTGGCTCGTTGGCGCTCAAGGGCGCGGCGACCAGCGGCAACACCGCGCTCAACCTTCAGGGCGGCGCCGTGATTTGCGGTGCGCCCAACTGCATCGGCGTCAATGCGGCGGTGCCGATGTCGAGCGGAACCAGCCTGCGGCTCAACGGGTTCAACCAGGCGATCGCCGCACTGAATGCCGCCACCGGCAGTATGCTGAGCTTTGGCGGCACCAACACGCTGACGGTCGGCACCTCGCCGGGGCTCGCCGGCACCTTGCAAATGGCGATCACCAAGGGTGTCACCCCGGCCAGCGCCAGAATGATCGTGTCCAGCGGCACGCTGACCTTCGGCGGCGCGCTCGTCGTCACCAACCAGGGCGGCAATGCCTTGGCGGGGGGCGACACGTTCACTCTGTTCAGTGCGCCGAGCTACGCCGGAGCATTCACCGCTCTGACCTTGCCCGGCTTATCCAGCAGTTTGCGATGGAATACCAACAGCCTGCGTGTGAACGGGACGATCTCCTTGAGTGACACCAGGCCGGCCATCACGAATTTGAGCATGGGGGCCGATCGGAATTCGTTCACGCTGGCGGGCACAGGCACCGCCGGCCAGGCTTATGTCCTGCTGACAGCGTCGAACCTTCCGCCTCTCGCGTGGCTGCCGGTCCTCACCAACACAGCCGACAACAACGGCCTATTCAGCTTCACCGACCTGCCAGTGTCGACCCAAGCCCAGCGCTTCTACCGCATCAGCACGGGTCATTGACGGAGTAGTAGGGACCTTCAAACCATTGCGACCCTCCACAAATGCTTCGCTGCCGCGCCAGTGGTGCCCGTGCCGCAGAACACATCAACTGTCCATCGTGGATAGTTTCCCGGGCGGACCGGCAGTTCACCGCCAACAGGGTGCATTGGCCGGTACCGTCTCCAATCACCACTCAAAACCAAAAAGAAACGACCTCTATGCCCAAACAATTCATTCAACAGAACACCCGCCTATTTGCCGACAACAGTGCCACGACATCGGAAAACTCCCGCCTTAATGTTCCGCACCAAGCCCGAAACAACGGTCAGTCCAATGGGGTTAACTCCCGACATCGCCAAAACGGTAGTGGAGGGTTCCATCGCCGTGAACCGGATATTGGTTATCGCCACGACGCGGAACGATTCCTCCGGGACGGGCATTTTCGAATCGCCATCGCTGGCTTCAGCGACACGGCGTTCAACATCAACGTCATGAGGCGCCACGATTCTCCGCAACTGGCGCTGGCGGTGTCCGATCTGCCCTGCAAAATCAAGAGGGTTGACCAGCGAAACATCGCGGCTGGTCTGCTCGCCGCCATCGAAACTCTCGACGACGGTGCGCCGGGACGCCGTGGCATCGTGCTGATTACGTCGGGCGATGCTGCATCAGGACAAGATCAGCCTCAGCAGCTTGCGGCAAAAGCGGCCGGCCTGAGAATCGCGATTCACGTGATTTGCCTCGGGATCAGGCCTAATAATCCAATCGGCGCACGCGGAATCAGCACGAGGGAGGCGTTGGGATACGGGAGTTTTCGAATGGCGGATACCGCGTCCGTCCGAGGAGATGGAAGGGAGATCCATTTTTTGTCCCACGTTGATTGTGGCAGCTCCGAATCGCGATCTCAACGCGATGGCCAAAGAGAAGCTATTTCGGGAGGACCTACTTGCTCGTTTTACAGATCATCATGTCATCCCGCCGCTCCGCGACCGAATAGAGGATTTGAATTCTATTTTGGATTGTCTGCTCCAAAGCGAGGCAGTAAACCCTGAAAAACAAGTGATTGAGATTGGCACGGAATCGGTTGCCGCCATCATCAATTGGGTCAGGCAAGCAGACTTTAAAGGCAATTTCAGGGAACTCGACACGATCATGCGCGCCGCTTGTCAGGCAGCTTCAAAGGAGGGGAGAGGTTTCATTTGCGCCGCCGACCTTGGCCAGGTTCTCCCGCGTCGTAGTGGGGGCGAGTAGAATGGGACGTCAAAACCAGTGAATTGTTGCGGTAGTCGTAGGAGTAGTCGCAAGTTGCTAGGAATTTCAATTTGCTTCAGGAGCGTGCAGCAAGTTGCATTTTTGCCGTATCATGCTGGTGGTGCGTGATTTAAGTGGGTGAATTGAAAGGTTCTGAAATTCGGTGAAACTGTATTAGGCCAACTTCGGATCAGAAGGTTGCAGGTTCAAGTCCTGCCGGACGCGCCATATTATCAAGCACTTAGCACTTTGTTCAGATGTTCAGTTTCGGGCGCACGATTAATATGGAAATGAGAATTTGCGGTTCCGAAAGCAGAAGACCGCGTTCAGACCAGATGTGCCATCAGGAATTGGCGAATCGGCACACCTTGCTCGCTCGCCTCGCAGAGGAGATGACGCTCCGGGGCTCCTTGGCGGACTTTTTGCCGATATCCCCATGAATTTGGGCCCCAGTAAATAAAATGTGAGGACAAACCTATAATGCGTCGGGATTAATATGATAAAATGTTGAGAGCGATTGCAGAATTGTCAGAAATCCATTATCCTTTTAGGCAAGGTTTGCCGGTCTTCTGGCGGTTTTGCCCCATCGCCAAGACCGTAGGCGGGGGGCAGCGGCCAAGCGGCCAGGTAAGGCGCGAGAAGCAGCGCGATTCCGGGGCAAACCGGGCCGGAGGAGGCCAGTGCCGGGCAGAAGTCCGCCTTCAAACCGGCCTGGAAAACAACGGTTCTCAGTCGGTTAGAGGGGACGCCTGCCATCTGACGGGACAGGTGGGGAAAGCCTCTCTGCCGCGAAGAGGCGCAAAAGGCACAGCGCGGCTAAGCCGCAACCGAGAAACCAAGGCAGACAGGAAGATTGAAGACAGGAATATAAAACGACATCCCATTTTCCTGTCTTCAATTTTCCTGTCTTTATGCCTTTCCGCAGCCCCGCTCTAACAGGTTTCCGCGCAGCCTGCGAAGGATTTCGACTATTGCAGTGCTAAGAGAGAGGAGTCAACGGTGGAAGATATTATGAAGCGGTGCGACGGGAAAGGGGTCAACCGTAGATTGGTCCGGGTGAATCAGCCGGACAGAGGGGCAGAGGCGGACTGGTGGTTTTCGGTGTTTGATTGGCGGGTGGTGGCCGGACATGGTTGGGTTCATGCCGCGCGCCATGCGTGTGGACCGCTTGCTGGGCGAGCACGGCATTGGGCAGGACTCCGCCGCGGGGCGTCAGGAGTTCGAGCGGCCGATGGAAAGGCGCCGGCTGGAGGCCCTCGACGAGGAAGCGCTCAAGCCGCGGCGGCGGGGCTGGCACTTGGGCAGCGAGCAGTTCAATCAGCTCACGCTGGGTCGCGCTTTTCCCCTCCCTACGGGCTCACTACCCGGTAGAAGCGCATCGGGAACTGGCTGGCATTGGTGTCCGTGAAGTTGAACGTGCTGCCGTTGGGCGGATTGGTGGCGATGGTCACCCAGGATAAGGGATCGCCCGGATTCGTGGTGGCCTGAATCAAAGTGGTCTGCACCGCGCTGGCCTGCACGGTGAAACTGAAGCCGGTGGCAGCCGGAGGCATGGCCAAAGCAGTCAGCGTCGCCGATGCGCGCACGGGATTGACGACGAGCGACGGGAGGTAGTCGTAGCCGGAGAGATTTCCGTAGGCATCATAAGCGCATACACCCCACAATAGGGCACTGCCGGGCGCCAGGCCCGTGAGCGTGACGGTCGTGCCGTAGATATTCACATACGAAAGCGGATACTGAACAAAGACCCCATCGAACACGCCCAGGATTCGGTAGCTCACCACCGGCACGGGGCCGACGGGCGCATCCCACGCCAGGGTGATCGTGGTGGAAGTGAGCCCGGTGACCCGCAGGTTGGTCG
>PLZQ01000529.1 GCA_003152225.1 Limisphaerales bacterium
ATATCACGCTTACAATAGGACTAGGTCGTCGATCAGAGATTCCACACCCTTATAGTCAAATACTACGGTATCGCCGAACAAGCGACGGTAGCGCCCTTCTGGAAGAGTGCTGCGTTCTAGGTGCGAACTATAATTGCTCGGGTCATCCGAACGAGAAAGGATGACACGTATTCTAGTCTTGGGTCGGATTGCCCTGATCAGAAGGGCCCGGAGATGGTAATCCGCGTCGGGCAACGAATAACCGACAAAAACAACCTCCTCTGCCTCCCGAAGCTCCACGAAAGCATTGTGCCAAGTTGTCTGAATGTGTGGGAGATCGAACACTTTGGTGAAAGTGGGCGTGATTATGTATGGCTCGAGGAATGAGGCCGAACGCGCAGCCGAGCCGCTGGGATGGGCCTTCATAAATGGTGAAGCCCTCGGCGTCACGTAGAGTTCCGTGGCGGAGGTTGTCATTCCAAGGCCGGTATAGACCAAGCCCGAGTTGGGGCAGCGAAGCCAAGTTGCTGATCCGTGGAGCTTCAGAAGCTTCAGGTTGTAAATACCGGTGGCCTTTTGCTTGGGCGAGGGGACGTGCGGACAGACGTCCGGGTTATCATCCAACGGGGTTGTGTACACGCAATAGTCGATGTCGATCCGCCTCAGCGCACGGAGGTTGCGTGCCACACGAAAGACACAGTCCTCAAGCAAACTATCCCAATTGAGAGAAAGAATACTCACAGGGTCACCATTGATACCTGCCTCCAGCCGCTTTTTGATCAACCAAGCCGCAAATCGCACATAGACGCTAGACCGCTTCGCCAAGTGTTGCTCCGAGCACTTGTGCAAGCAGAATAGAATTGCGCGGATCCACGACGTGCGGATTTCGATTAGTTGCGTGAGTGAGTACCCGCCAAATGTCGCGTGGCTGGCGATTGCCTGATCCAGTAGGGTAAAAATGTCTTCCAGTCTCTGGTCCTGCGTCCGAAAGGTCTTCCTCAGGAACGCCACGAGCTGCCGACGCTGCTTACGAAACTCATGCGTGGGGAAATCCGGACCGGAGAGAATATCCGATCCGCCAACATATAAGCTGTCAGTCACTAAAGATAGGATTTCGCCTTGTAGCGGAAAGCCAGCGACTCTTGAGAATCCCGCGCCCAAGACAAAAATGGTCTTTGTCATAGAGCAGAGGTGAACAACTAGGCGATGCCCTGGAGTGCCTTCGGCCAAATTTCGCAGTGGCCAACGAGTTCAAGTCCGACGGACGTCTTCAGAAGGTTAAATCCACTTTGCAAAGACGCACAGAGGTCGTTCAACGGTGTGTTTTTGGTGTATTCCCGGTGTTTGCACCACATATAATGCCGCGTGCAAAGGTCCGCGGTTTTCGCGGTCGGGAATTCCATTGAGACTCTTTTGCCCGAGCGCCAGAAAGTTGAAATCTTGGTCTCAGTGAACTCCTGGAAGTCGTCTTGCGGTTCAGCTTTAATTACTCCCCGGCACGCCGGGCAATCACAAATCTGCCGGCAAAATGCGGCAACATTTCTGAAGCCTCCGAGGCCCCGAATAACGCGCGTGGCCACACGCGACGAGAGTCGCGCGTGAATCGCGGGAACGTAATATTTGGATACAGGCACCCCTCCGCTTATCGGCACCACCTGCTTTGACTCACCGTACTCCAAGCCGTGGCAGACGCCAACGAGCTTACCCTTGAGTGCCCCAAACCGGGCGGTCGCAACAGAAAAGAAGCCGCCGTGCAAATTGACGACGGACCGGCCCCCGGACGCGAGATCTTCGACCAGAGCAACGTAATTCTGGAGCTCACCCAGCGAGAGCTCCTGTTCTGTAAACGAATCAACCCAAAGGAGAAACACGTCCGGCCTCGCTGCGGAACCACGGTAAGCATCGACCAGCTTTTTCCGCAAATGCTCTGTGAGAAGCACCTCCTGAGAAATAACTAACTGAGCCGCTAAGGGCTTTTGGGTTCCTTGCTTTTGAAGGACCGAGCGGGTGAAGTCCAGGCACCGCAGATTTACCTGTAGCCACTGGTCGAAAAACTGTGCGTTCAGGTAGAAATAAGGCGCGACGACCAAGCTCGGTGACACAATATCGCGAATGTCCGCTTCCTCGGCGAGGAATTGGACGTACGCCGCGTCCTCCCCTGTTTTAAATTCGTCCGACAGTTCATCGCGCTGAAAGTCCACGACTCGGCTGCAAAACGCACGACACTTTTTGTCGTCCTTGAAATCCTCCGGCAGAATTGGACGTGGCGATTCAGCGTTAAGTGCTTGGGCAATCGGATCACCATACCGTTCAATGATCCGCCGCCATGATCTCTTAATTTCGCCGGCGGACTTCTTTGAGGTCGACAGCAGATGATCCACCTCGTGTTGGAACGCCACCGTCTGGGGATCGATGAAGAATGGCTTCTTTGCTCGGACGCCCAAGAACGTGGCCATGGCCGCCGGCATGTGCGCGATCATGTTGGCATTGACGACAATCTGATCATACGTGGCCGCGAAATCGTCCAGAAAATAACCTTGATCTGCGGCTGTCCCGAAACGCACCAAATGGAGCCCAGCAATTCCCTTGCTCATAGCATCAACCTGTCCTGAGTTGTTTAATCAATCGATCCCGTGCAATGCGCCACACCTCTGGAGATCGGGGCGCCTTTACCACAATATCGAACGGCCAACCGTTTCCCTTTCTGAGTCGCAACACCCCTACGCCAGCATCGCGGGCAGCTTCAAGGCATGCTTCGCTCGGAGTCCTTTCGGCAAGACACATGTATGCGAAATCCGCGCCCAAAAGGTGGTCGCGAGCTTGTTGCAGTGCCCTCCTCCAATCGTGTTTCTTGAACTCCACAGTACACACCGCGTTCCGGTGGAAAAACGCCAGATCTACGCTACGGCCGAGCAACGCAGCTTCCCATGCAGAGGGAATACCAAGGCGCCGGAGCGCGATGAGTGCGGCACGAACGTAGCCCTGCTCGGTACGTCGCCGCGAGCGGCGGTGCGATATTTCAGTCCAGGATTTCATGCCTAATCAAGGACTTCTTCGTCATGGCGTCATAATTCGTGTAGACGTAACGCAGCAGCGACCGCAGGGATGCCGAGACACAACGGGTCTTAAACTCGCGGAGCACCTTCCTCTGTTCCGCCGAAAGGCTCTCCCATAGCCCCATCTTCTCGACGAACTTGCATCCACGCGGAGTTAACGAGAAGTCTCGTCCGACCGAACGGGGGTCAATCTCGTCGTCCTCGTTGCTGGTTGCTGTCCAATAATCGAATTCCTGGCGCTCTTCTTCACTTACATCCTGGTTCGCATTTGTGCGAACCTCGACGAACTGGTAGTTTACGAGGAATTCCAGGTCCGAGTAAACCTGGCCCGAATAAGGCCCATAGTCGAAAGCTTCAAACTTTGGGAACGCTGCCTCATCAATGACTTGAGTGAGGTTGAACTTCCGCGCGATTTCCTCTTTGAAAAGGAAAATCATCTTCATCAACCGCGTCTGACCTTGGATTGGTTCACAGAGCTTTCCTTGTGGGCCTGGCGCGTAGAGCAGCAAGACGATTAAATCCTTCGAGTTCTTGATTTTGGCCATATGCTTTGAAGAAGCTAATGGGTGGAGCCTAGGCTTGCAAGAATTCCTCAGCACTAGGGAACAGCCCCGGGGGCCGCAAATGCCCGTAATCGAGGCGAATGTCGTTGGAGCCGGGAGGGAACATTGTTAACGGGCGGGAGTTGGGATTTGAGGACAGCTCGCGGGGTCCTGTCACCTCGGCCTTCGGCGGGCGTGACGCGGATGTGCGGCGAGCTGATACGGCCGCCTTCAATAGGGTTGAGGGTCATTCCCTAAAGTTTCCCCGGCGCAGGACCGCCGGCCCTTTGCTTCCTCGACAGTCCAACGCTGGGCTGAGCGACGCAATCCTTTCAGGATTGGGGATGTGGCGCGGTCGATTCGATTGGCGAGAAGGGGCTGATTAGGCCCAGGCAAGGCGACTTCGTGGTCCATTGGGGACGGGTTATACGCAGGCGGTAATGTACTGACAGAGCGGTGGGTTTTGCTGTGCGGTTAATTCTTCGCAGCCGTGGCGAGGCCGAGGGTCTTGGCGTGATCGAGCAGGAGTTGGCCGAGGCCATCGCCGTAGAAGGAGGCGGTGACCTCGTAGCCGCTCTTCTGATACTCCTCTTTGGTCAGGATGTAGCCGATCCCGTCGGTCGTAAGCGCGGCGACACAAGGCTGCGCGATGCCGGCTTTGCGCAGCGCTGCCTTGACCGCCAGCCCCAACTCGCAGATAGGCTCGCCCGGAAACGTCACCAGCTCAAAGCCGTTGACGCGCAACGCGTAGATCGGCGCCTTTTCGGGGAAAAGAAGCTTCACCATTTGGTCGAGCTGTTCCTGGGTGACGTGATACTCCGCGCCGGCGATCTTCACGAAGTCCGGCGCCCCCTGGCGGGCCGGCAAGGTCACCCAGTCACAACTGACGGCGAAGCGGCTGATGCCTTCGGTTCGGAGGTCTTTGGCGAGGCGCCCGACCGCGAGGCCCACCTGCCGGCCATAGTTCCAGGCCTGTTCGTAATGGCTGCCACCCGAGCGGCCCTGGGGGGAGATGTCGCCCTCCGCCCCGTTGGCGTAGAGGCACAGCACACCACCGCCGATGAGGTCTTCGACCGTTCGTTGCATGCTGCCGGCCCACTCACCGGAAACCAGCATGTCATGTTCGTCCACAAAGGTGCCGTGCGCGGTGTAGTTGACGAACACCGCGTAGGGCGAACCGTCGGCCTTGTCGAGCCGAAGGACGGTGGCTTGGGGGTCAACGCATTTGCTGCCACGCCGGTTGCGGTTCATGTTCGGCAGGTCCACCGATCCGGAGGCGGCTTTCACCGGCTGCAAGGCAGCGTTGGCTTCCTTGAGAGCTTTGGCCAGGCGATCGGTGACGAAGTTCAGGGCCGGCTCGGAGAAGATCCCAATGTGCGGGTTGTTGGCGACGTTGCGCCGGTCAAGCGAATAGCCCTCCAGCCCGGCGTGGCTGTGGCTGGCTGCGATGAGCAAGCGGTCCAGCGTCAGGTGCTCGATGGCCGCCTTCTTGAGCGTCTCCTCGGCCACACAGAGCGGCACGGTGCACATGTCCACCGTGATGACGGCCGTCTTCTCCGCGCCTGAATCGAAGAGGATGACTTTGCCGTAGATCGTGTCGAGGGTGCCCTCGGCAGGCTTGCCTTCGCGCGCGCCGTAGCCGCCCAATTGCGTGGGGAGCTTGTCTTCCATCGGGTTGATGCTCACCCGCGCGACCCCCGCTTTGAGCGGAGCGGCTGACGCTGGTGCAATCGCAGCCAGGCAGCAGCTAGCGAAGACCGCAATCGCAAGAGGCAATCGTAGAAGTCGGGAATGGCCGCGAAAAAGCGCAGAAGGCACAAGAAAAGGCTGTATTTCCACACCTCTTGCGTCTTTTGCGCCTCTTTGCGGCAAGTTCTGCAATCGGCTCGCGATTCTGCATTTAGTTCGAGATGGCCTCATGGACAAGCTTACTTCCACCGCCGCTTATCGGCGAGGAAAGCTTTGAAGTATTGGTCGCGGAACTGTTTGGCAGCCGCCGCGTCGGTGATGCAGGCATCCCAATCCAGCGCCGGCCGGGGGCCGATGGTAACTGGTGCGATCTGTGTGCCCGAGTAACGCGCGGAGAGTTCCTGGAAGGTCTTGCCCCACGCCTTGGTGGTGCCATCAACGCGCAGCAGCCCCGTCAGCTCGCTGCAATCCGTCGCTTGCGGGTGGTCGTAGAAGCCCCAGTTCAGCCAGCCCACGACGAAGCCCGCGGAGGTCTCGATGACGCGTCGCAGGTATTTCGCCTGCTGCTCTTCGGTGCCAATAGGATGCGCGCCCTTGTCGAACTTTGGCTTCTCCGCGCCGCCATACCAGCCGAACTCGGCCAGCACCACCGGTTTGCCGGGCCGCGCCACTTCGCGCACCACGCTTTCCAAATAGGCGAGGTTGGCTGATTCGTCGTCCTCACTCCTGTATTCGTAGGCGCCGCGTGCCAACGGATAGAAATGGATTTCCAGGAAGTCCAGGAACTTGGCCTGCCGCTCCGGACGGAAGGCGGCGTAGCTGCCGACACTACCCCAGAGTAAAGACGGGACAGAAGTCTGTAAGAAGCCCACCGTGACCAGCGCCTCGGGATCGGCGGACTTGATCGCCCCAGCCTGCCGGCGCGTCCATTCATCGGCGAGGTATTCACGGAAGGACTGGAAGTCGAGCAGCTCGCGGTTGCGCAGCGCATTCTTAGGCGGCGGGACAGGGATCGTCCCGAACTGGAGCTGATTGGTGGTGCCCCAGGCAGCGGCCAGCTTTTCAATGGTCACGTATCGCTTCTGCAGCCAGGCATTCCACTGCGGCGGCATGATGTCCGTCTGCCAGTCGATCATGGGCTCGTTCTGCAGGTCATAGGCGAAGATGACGTGGCGTCCGCGGTAGCGGGCGGCAAAGAGTTTCCAGAACTCTTCTGCGTATTGCAGCGTGCGCTGGTCGGCGACGGCCACCGGCCTCCAGTTCGGCGGCCCTTCCCAATGGTCGGGGCCGGTGGGATGGACGTAAATGCCCGCCTTCTCCGCAATGCTGAGGAACTGGTCGAACTTCTCCAGCCCTTCAGTCTTCAGCACCCCGGGATCGGAGTAAAAGGAGTGGTAGGTGAGGAAGACGCGCACGCAGTTGATGCCCAGCTCTTTCATGCGCGCAAAGTCCTTCCGGGTGGCCTCAGCATCGAATTGCTTCCACACCTGCGGCGCCCAGCCGGTCCCAGGCCGGTAATAGGTGACGCCGAAGGGAACAAAGGGTTTGCCGGCCTCGGTCTCGAAGGAACGGCCATCTTTGGCGATGCGGACTTTGGGAAGCGGTTGGTCCGCTGCCCCAAGCTGCGTGGCGGCCATAGCTAAGGAAACGAGGTAAAGGAAGCTGCGGTGGTTTCCGATCATGAAGGGAATCCTACAGGAAGCTGGCGGAATAGCGATCTGATACCGTTTTCTGGTCTGCCGGGGTGTGCACGGCGACCGGAGTTCTTTGATGGGCGTTCGCCCTCGGCATTCGGCACGCCTCCGGTCTGCGAACCGCGCGAAGCGTTTGGAGTGCGCGCAGCTTGCTGCCGCTTTGGACTGGGCGTAGTGCCCGACAGCGGCAGCAAGCTGCGCGCACTCCAAACGCTTCGCGAAATCCGAGCGCCATCGACGAACGACCGAGCTCGGTGGCACCGGGCCGGCGATGCTCAACATGCAAAAAGAGCGCCGTCCCGCCGGCATACTGCAAGCGTTATGTTCCGAGAGATTACCGGCAGTGCGGGATGCGGGCGGGGCAAGCCTCCAGGCATCCCGATAGGTCATGTTGCCGTGCCACCAATCGCCTGGCCCAGAACACCAGCACCGCGAGAACCCCGAACCCCCACGACGATGGTTCGGGGATGGGTTCAACGAGCCAATTGCCGTAAACCGTCAAGCTGGTTGTGTCGCCAATAGCGAATCCGGGCTGCTGCCCAGGAAGGCCATTGACGTCATAGCCGGGAACACCAGTCGCATATAAGAAATCCAAAGCTACGGCCCAGTGGGAGTCGTTGCCGTACGCTGTGCCTGAAATGCCATGAGCCTCGGGGTGATCATCCTGGGATGCTGTCGCTCCCACCAAAGAAATGAGCGAGAGAATCGGCTGGAGACTGGAGGCGGATTCGGGGTACCAATCAGGCCCCGGTATTCCCGCCGAAGCGTAGAGGGCAACCACCTCTTGCGCAGTCGCAAATCTAAAGCCGTCAAAGGTACCGCCCGGCTGAGTGGCGGCCAGCGCCTGCAAATAGGAGAAACCGCTGCTGACAGGCAAATCCAACCAGGCTAATCCACTGCTCGTATCGAGGGTTAGACTCCCCGCGCCATACCGGGGATCATCGGCCGCAACGAGCGCCGCTGAGGTAACGGCCTTGGACAGCAGCAAAACCAGGGTAATGCTCAAAATGCTAAGGGTGGCTTTAGTAATAGGGTCCTCGACACAGTGATCAATCATCAAGCGGAGCATGCGCAGCATTCTGCACGAATGACTCCAGCAAGACCGCCTGTCAATATGGGGTTATGAAAGCGCCTCGGTGAATTTCGTCAAGCTTTATGTTGCGAAAAATCAGGGGCATCCCAGGGTTCTTTCACCTGCGCTGTCCGTAGCCGTCCTGAAGCGTTTGGGCGCTTAGATCAGAGCCTTTGAACAGCGTCGGCGCGCCGGAAGATGGTCGGCTTCTCGGCGCCGGATGCTCCCTCGGTGGGCCGCCCGGTCGGCGGGCACGGTTGTTTGCAATCGGCCAGGCTGCGGCAGTACCGCCGGCGCCAGGCTCTCCACTATTCGTAGGGTTTGGATCAAGAGTTGGATTAATTGGGTGGTGGTCAGTTCAAAGGTCTCGCTGACTGTCAATCCGCTGCAATTCACAAGGCCGACTCAATTCGGAAAAACGTTCAGTAGCCTTGAGCACGCGAGTAGTGTGTGAGTAAAAGGTTCATGGCGAGCCTGCCCGTAGCGCCTTCAGGCGGGAAGCAACGAATCTGGCCCCTTCGGTGTTAGGGTCGGCCCTCGCGAGGTAGCTTTCGAAGTATCTGACGGCGGCGTTGGTGTCCTTTTTGGCGGCGGCGATTTCACCGAGGCCGGAATAGACTCGGCAATCGTTGGGCCACACTTGGCGCAGCTTCAGGTAGTCGGTCTGGGCGGCATCGAGGTTACTGATGGCCAGATAGGTGATGGCACGGTCAAAGAGGGCCACGGGCGAGTTGGTCAATTCCAGAACGCGGGTCAGCGGCTTGATGGCATTCGAGTAGGCGCCCAATTGGATGAAGATAATGCCTTCGTTGAGCAGCGCGGAGGTATCGTCCGGCTTCTCCCGTAATCGCTGATGGGTTGCTCGCAGCGCTCCGAACCAGGCCTCTGTTTGCAAGAACGAAATCTCCTTCTCGGCCGGCGCGGCAAGCGCCTGCAGGTTGGGATCGGCGCGGATATCAGCTAAGACCGCGAGTGTTCTGCTGCGTGGTTCTTCTACGTTAGCCGGCCTTCCCCGGCTCAGCGGCGCAGGAGTATCGCTACCTGCGAGGGCTTTGACACGCTCAAAATGCTGGCTCGATTGCCGAAACAGACGGCTCTCTGCAAAGAGAAGGCCGAGTTGGAAGCAGAAACCCGGATCGTCAACGAGGCCGTCCTCAGCAACAACTTGGGCCACGTTGCGGTATCTGCCGGTTGCCTCTTCGAGGGCCGATGATTGGGCCACCTTCGATTTCCGGCCAGCCAGCAGGTCGCTGTTGCACTCGAGATTGATGCCAGCAGCCACACTGCGAGGGTCGAGATTCCGCGCCCGCTCAAAGCAGCGGGCAGCCTCTCGCAGCCGACCGTCCCGCTGGAGAGTCACGCCCCAAGTGTTCAGAGCGACGGCGTACCACTGAGCCACCACTTTGAGTTGGTGCGGAACCGGCATTTCAAGATGCGCGAAATCCATTAGCCGTCTTCGCAGGCCGCGCTGAGGGTGTTCAAAGTCGTAGATCTGCGCCTGGAGCGGATCCACGATGGTTTCAATGGTGCGGGTCCAGAACGCCACGTTGTCGGTCAGGGCTGCGGACGCCAGTTGCGGCGGGTTGAAGACATTCGTGGGATAGCGCTTCATTTCATACACCAAACCCTGCGGTTCGAGATAGAACAGCTCCAAAAGCGGGCCGTAGATCGGGTGAATGTAAAAGAGGCGGTCGGTCTGCGCCAGGCGCATTACCAATTGCACTTGATCGGCCAGGGCCTCTGAAGCATTCGTGACAGTTGACGACGGACGAGCGTTAGAGATTTGCGCCGTCGGTTCGGGCCGACGGTGAGAGAACTTCCGGCGCAGATATTTCTGATACAGCGGAGATGCCAGTGAGCGCGCATCCACTGGAACGAACCGGTCCGACTTGGCTTCACAGGCGAGAGTGGCCTGGAGAACGAGCAGTTGGAAGGGATCACTGCTCAGAACGGTGGCGCCTTCGGGCGGCAAAGATTGCGCGCTGAGTCGGCCGTATTGGCGCAGATGGGGCTGATTCATCGCCTGAATGACCGGCAGATTCTTACAAAGCAAGCCGGCCGCCCCGATGACCGCGAGGAGATAAATGAATTTCGGCACAATCTTTGGGAGGAGCCGATGCCGGCGCTGGCCCCGACCGGGCGGAGCGAGCCCCAACGGATTTCGTCCCGTCGGACCCGCATCTTCGGGCGCGCGGCGGGCGCCGAATAAAAGCAGGAAGAATCCGCTGTAGTAGCCAATGCTCAGGGCCGCAAGGTAATAGAGGGGCAGGAAGGGAAAAGAAATGCCGAGGTCGCTCGCAATCTGCCGAGGGCTGAAGAACGGATCGAAAGCGATCCAAAGACAAACGAACAGGAGACCGGCATGCGTGACCAGGAAGGTCAGCGCGCCCAAACCAAAGTCGGTTCGGTCGCGGATCGAGAAGGTTCGCCAGCGGACGCTCATGAGCAACACCGGCGGGAGCGAAGTCAAGGCCAAGACTGCGGCCGCATCACGGTGGTATCTGAAGAACTGGTCGGAAACAAATTGAACGCCGTTCTTGTACGCGGCGGCTTGGGTACGAAGCGCCTGCCAGAAACTCAAAGGCGAATCCGGAGACAGCGCCTGCACCGCAGGCAGGAGCAGAAAGAGCGACAACCCGGCCAAACCAAAAAAGCCAATACGCGATAATAGCCGGGTCGGAACGGAGATCTGGAAGTCGCGCATCTCGCGCGCCCTCATTGAAATAAAGCTGACTAACTTAACCACCAATAGGATTACCACCACAGGAAAGCAGCAAAGCATCACCCAATTGTTAGCTATCGCTACGCCTCCAACCAGCGCGGCGCGGTCGAGCCACACTTGTTTCTTCTCGAGGCGATGCTCAAGCAGGCACCGGATGATGTAAGCGAAGAGAAGCAGGTCGAGCATTTCGCCAGAGGCGGAAACGGCGTTTTCCCAGAATGTTAATTGGAGGCCGCAGGCGACTGCGGCCAGCAGGGGTGGCACCCATGAACCGCGCAGCAGCAGCAAGCTATGCTCATTATTGGCAAGGCGCTCTTGCTCAACGAACCGATCGTGGGGCAACAGAGACACCGAGCGGGCCAACAAGGCGAGGATCAGGGCGGCGCAGAGCGCTGTGCTGGCGTTCAGCGCCAGCGGCACGCAGCTTGGGGGCAGGCAACGGAAGGGCAGCGTGGCCAGGAATAATGCCGGTTGAACGACTGTCGGCTGCCAATCCCAGCCCGCGACTTTGGCGGTCAGGTGGACACTGTTGAGCGTCAACCAGGAGTTCAGCGTGAAGAGATAAACAGCGAAGGCGCTCACCGCGATGAGCCACGGCAGAACATCCTGAGCAAACCGCCGTTGGGATGGAAGCGAGGATTCTGTTGTCATCACTGCGGGAGGATGCGGGGACAAATGTACGTTTGGCAACAGCGGATTGGACCCGAAATGCCCACGCATGGCTTTGGCGATTGACGCGGTGGATCCATTTGTTTATACATTAGACCATGTTGAAGTTGGATGATCAGAGTTCCAACCCGCTCCGCGCCCAGGTCGAGCAACTTCTGCGCGAGTTGGTCCGCCAGCCCCAATACCAGCGAAGCGCGCTTGCCGTTGTGGCACGCTTTCCGGGCGGGCGAGGGTGTTTAGGCAGCCAGAACATTCGCGTCAAGCCCGTGGCAGACAGGGATTGCATGGGGGCAGAGCGGAAGCAGAATGAACAAATCCCCATTATGCGGAACTGTATGGCGACCGCAGGAATCGTCGGGCTCCGCTCGGTCATTGACGTGGACAGCTCACTGACTTGGGACCCGGACGCAACGGAACCCGGAATCGTTGTCGCTGTAGGTCGGGTTGGGGTCGTAGCGGTTCGCCGAACGGCAGCGCATCGCGTCGTTGCTCCA
The DNA here is from genome assembly GCA_003152225.1 of Limisphaerales bacterium. Lineage (GTDB taxonomy): Bacteria > Verrucomicrobiota > Verrucomicrobiia > Limisphaerales > UBA8199 > PALSA-1440. The sequence goes on from PLZQ01000529.1 coordinate 11,918, forward strand.
ACTGCCGCCCCGGACCACGCGCCACCAGCCCGAAGCGGGACCACGCGGGTCGGTCTGCGAATCACTCGAATACCAGCCATACCAATCCCAACACCACTCCCACACGTTCCCCGCCATGTCATACAGCCCATACCCGTTCGCCCCAAAGTACCCCACCGGGCTGGTGTAGGGATAAACCCCATCGTTGAAAGTCGAATGATAACCCCGCGTCGTGCTAAGGTCGAAGGCGTAGGCGGTGGCACTGAAATAGTTCGCCCGGCTTTGCGTTATCGAGTCCACATCCGACCACGGAAACCGATGCCCGCTTGCCCCGCCCCGCGCTGCCTTCTCCCACTCCGCCTCTGTCGGCAGCCGGTACCCACCCGCACTCCACTTCACCCACGGGTTTGTCACCTGCCCGCTCTTATACACCGCCGCCATGTTCGCATCGGCGTAGTAGCACGGCTCCAGCCCCTCCATCTCTGACCGCGCATTGCACCACTTCACCACGTCATACCAGTTGACCGTCTGCACCGGATGCGTGGGCGCCTTGCCCGAACCGGCATTGTCGTAGCCGTACCCGTTCCCGCCATTCCAGGCCTTGACCGTGTCCCACAAGCTCTTGGTCACCAAATACTTGTCCATGAAAAACGCGCTCACATTCACCGAGTGCTGCGGGATGCAGTTCTCATCCCCATCCAAACTGTCGCCCATCGTGAAGCTGCCGGCGGGGATCAGTGCCGTGAACGTGTTGGTGTCGGTGGGGTTCGGCACCGTGTTCGTGTTGGTATCGGTGCGGAGCCCCCTCACGCAACGGAACCCGGAATCGTTGTCGCTGTAGGTCGGGTTGGGGTCGTAGCGGTTCGCCGAACGGCAGCGCATCGCGTCGTTGCTCCAACTGCCGCCCCGGACCACGCGCCACCAGCCCGAAGCGGGACCACGCGGGTCGGTCTGCGAATCACTCGAATACCAGCCATACCAATCCCAACACCACTCCCACACGTTCCCCGCCATGTCATACAGCCCATACCCGTTCGCCCCAAAGTACCCCACCGGGCTGGTGTAGGGATAAACCCCATCGTTGAAAGTCGGATGATAACCCCGCGTCGTGCTAAGGTCGAAGGCGTAGGCGGTGGCACTGAAATAGTTCGCCCGGCTTTGCGTTATCGAGTCCACATCCGACCACGGAAACCGATGCCCGCTTGCCCCGCCCCGCGCCGCCGCCTCCCACTCCGCCTCTGTCGGCAGCCGGTACCCACCCGCACTCCACTTCACCCACGGGTTTGTCACCTGCCCGCTCTTATACACCGCCGCCATGTTCGCATCGGCGTAGTAGCACGGCTCCAGCCCCTCCATCTCTGACCGCGCATTGCACCACTTCACCACGTCATACCAGTTGACCGTCTGCACCGGATGCGTGGGCGCCTTGCCCGAACCGGCATTGTCGTAGCCGTAGCCGTTCCCGCCATTCCAGGCCTTGACCGTGTCCCACAAGCTCTTGGTCACCAAATACTTGTCCATGAAAAACGCGCTCACATTCACCGAGTGCTGCGGGATGCAGTTCTCATCCCCATCCAAACTGTCGCCCATCGTGAAGCTGCCGGCGGGGATCAGCGCCATGCCTTCAGGCGAGGACACCACCACCCGGTAGAACCTTCTAGGCGCAAGCAGCGCGCCCACATCCACGAACGAGTAGTTGGTTTGTGCCACCACCAGATTCGTCAGCGCCACCCAGTGGGGCTGGCTCAGATTGGTGCAGTATTGGATTTGGTCTGTGGCTCCAAGGGTGCCCTCAATGGTCAAGTGCGGCACCATAACGATACCCGCAACCTGGTCTGCCGCCACACCTGTCGCCGCGCCGACCCAAAGTGCCAACGCGCAAAGACCCACACTGATAACTCGTGATTGAGTCTTCATAATATTCATCCGGTTATCTTGTTTGGTTTCAATTGCTGTTCGACCCCCGGCCACGTCGCTGCGGGCTTCCGGAGCCAGCCAGCCACAAGGAACGAACTCCCGCAAGCAAAATGGGGCCGCAAAATGGGGCCGCCCATCTTCCTCGTGCCACGGAATCCTACCCAATGCGCGGGTTGTTGGCGACGTTCGGCCGGTCGAGCGAAAAGCCCTCCAGCCCGGCGTGGCTGTGGCTGGCCGCGATGAGCAAGCGGTCCAGCGTCAGGTGCGTCGCCGTTTCGCGTTCGTGGCCGCTGCGAGTGCCGTTGGCGCTGAACACGGTGATGTCAACCCACCGTGGAACAAGAACTCTTGCTTGAAGTAATTAATGTTAGGCGCAGGACTTCTTGGACCGTTGGTCTATAGCACACATCATGCCAATCAGCTCAAAACGACGAAAACAGCCGGCTGCCGAGCGGGCAAAAATAAATGCAAAAAAAATGAAAAAAGGCTTGCATCGGGAACGCCGTCGGCTAAAGTTATGGTCAGTTGCAAAGAATTGGCGATCTAACATGGTAACATGAAAAGCAAAACCACTATGAAAACCAGCAGAATCCTCAAGGGTCTTTTTGGGGCAACCCTCGTCGGCATCGTCACCTTGACCGCTGTGCCTGCAAACGCTGCGCATGAGATGATCTACGGGGTTGATCAGAATAACAACCTGGTCAATTTCTTCAGCGATACGCCAGGAACCATTATCAACACATTTAGTATCAGTGGTATTCAGCCCGCCGAATCGATTCGGGGACTCGATTCCTATCAGGGGACGATGTACGGTCTCGGAAGTTTTGGTGAGCTGTACACCTTAAATCCGAACAACGGGGTTGCTACCGAGGTTGGCACTGGATTTGGTGTGACGCCTAACGGTTCCACGTTTGGCGTTGATAACGGTCCGGCTGGCTTCGTTGTGGTGAGCGGGAATGGCCAAAACCTTTTGGTCAATCGAAGCACGGGTGTTGCGACCGTAGAACCGTCCCTGGCCTATGCTACGGGTGACCCAAAGTTCGGCGTGAGCCCGCGAGTGGACGGGTTGGCTTATGATGCAGCCGCCGCTGAGTGGTATGCGTTCGATACGCTTGCAAACACCTTGGCGACTTTTAATCCGACTACTGGCGTGCTTAACACGATCGGCGCGAACGGAATTGATACCTCACGCTTTAATGGCGCGGACATTTCGGACGCCACCGGAATCTTGTATTTGGGTACACCGGCCGCCAGCAGCGATCCGCAATCGAACCTCTACACCGCGAATAGGACGACTGGTGCGGTGACCTTGGTGGGGCAGATTGACTATCCCACCGCCGATACCTTGGTTGGCGGCATAACGGTGGTTCCTGAACCGAGCACAATCGCCCTGCTGGCACTGGGTGCCCTTGGCCTGTCGTTCGCGCGCCGCCGTCAGTAATAGCGTCTGATCGAATTCGTCAATCGTCAAGCTTTGGTTTTCATGAATTGGTCGCAGCGATGGCTGCGACCAATTGTTTTTTTGGGGTGCGGTTCACTAGCCCCAGCAGCGCACCGAGCAAGTTTATTCCGGTTTGGGTTTTCGGCTTGCCGACGGCTTCTCTGGGCCGGCTAACGAACGTTGTCAAGGCGTGAGGGGGCATTGGCACGATGAAGAATACCGCTCCCCGTACCCGTACGGAGTACTAGGTAAGTAGCTTTTGACGCAAGATGAGTTTGAAGCCGCAGGCTCAGTAAGCTACGGTCGATGGCATGCATAGTGTGCGATTGGCGTTCTGTGTTTTGGCGCTGCTCACCACATGGGCACGGGGGGATGACATCTCGTTGGTCCGAGTGGGAGAGGCTTGGCGTTATTACCGTGGCACAAACGAGCCGTCCTCTCCGGTCACAGCCTGGCGGCAACTGGATTTCGTCGATTCGATCTGGCAGGAGGGTGCATCAGCGTTCAGCACGACAGATTACTCCGATACCGCAGAAGCGACGCTCTGGAATCAGTTGGCCCCATCACCCCTTTCTCGCTCCTTTTATCTCCGGCACACGTTCACGGTCGCCGATCCGCAAGCCGTGAAGTGGCTCATCCTGCGCATGGACTATACTCATGGGTTCGTGGCTTACCTGAACGGCCAGGAAATCATCCGGCGCGGATTGACGAATGATCCCGTCGCGCACGACGATTACGCGGACTACCATTTCAGCGAAGAGGCCGAAGAGTTCGACGTCAGTTCCTTCTCGGGGTTGTTGAATGCGGGCGAGAACGTCCTGGCGATCCAGGTGCACACCGCTGTGAACAACCCGCCCGGCTACGACAGTTCGATGCGCCTGGTGCCGGAGCTGCTGGCGAACTTCCAGCGCGGACCGTTTGTGGCGAATGCGTCCACCAATTCCATCCAGGTGATCTGGCGCACCCCAGTAGCCGCTGACAGCGCGGTCGAGTTTGGCACCAACCAGACCCTGGCGACTGAAATCTTCGATGCCGACCTGACGACGAACCACGTCCTCACGCTGACCGGCTTGCTTCCCGGGACGGAATACTTTTACCGCATCCGCAGCACTGCCGGCGAGGTTGTGGCCGTGTCGCCGGTGTTCTCCTTTCACACCTTTAAGCCAAGCGGCGACTTTACGTTCCTGGTTACCGGCGACGGCGGAGATGGAGCCATGGCGAAATACCAGGTGTGCAACTTGATGGCCCAGACTCCAGCCGACCTGGCCTTCTATTGCGGGGACATCGTTTACGATTATTTCAGCCTGGGACGCGCAGACTACCGCGCCCTGAGTCCGAGAGGCCCCCAGATGCGCTCGGTGCCCTTTTACTTCACCCCGGGCAATCACGACGTGGATGGGCCCTCCTTCGAGCAGCCCTATCTCCAAACCATGTATCTGCCGACCAATCCGGTTACCGGTACGGAACACTTCTATTCGTTTGATCACGGCGATGCGCATTTCGCCGTGCTTTTCCTGCCCTGGCTAAAGGACGTGCCGGAAATGGAACCGTACCAACTGACCAACGGCTCTGCGCAGTATTGCTGGCTCACGAACGATCTGGCCGCCAGTACCAAGCCGTGGAAGTTCCTGATCATGCACGTCCCGTTGGCCAACTCGGGCTACCATCGCGATGACGACGACAATGACAACGGCGTGCCCGATCGCCTCGAGTTGCAGGAATGGTTGCTGCCCGTCGCCCAGCGTTATGGGGTCCAAATCATTTTCAGCGGCAGCGACCATGATTATGAACGCAGCAACCCCATGGGCGGCGTTTATCAAATCGTGACCGGCGGCGGCGGGGGTCGGCTGCCGAACTATGGCTTCGTGGACGGGCGCGACCCGGCAAGTTCGCAATTTTACCTGGTTTCCGAATTTGTGCGCGTTGCCGTTCAGGGCGATTCGCTGCTGCTTCAGGCGATTGGCACCAATGGCGCGGTTTTCGATTACATGACAATCCAGCGAAGCCCGCCGCCGCCGCGAGTTTACAACGCGAGCTGGCACACGCCGCGGGTCGAGTCCACGCCGGCCGATGATGGGCATGGCAACATCAATGGCCAGACGTTCGATTTCGCCGGCACGCCGATCCCGACCCTGGCCGGCGCCTTCTCCAACCTGGGCCGCGTTTATGTCAACAACGACGCAACCAACCTGTTCATCGGATTTGAGCAGGCGATGATTTACTCGGACGCGAATATTTTCCTGTTCATCGAGTCACCTCGGCAAGACGGGGTGACGAGCCTGGTGGGGCTGGGCGACGGGCAGGCCGGCACCACCGAAGGCGTCGATGGGCTGGGCTTTCTGGAAAACCTTTCGTTCACGAATTTCGCCCCGTCGGTGGCCTGTCTCCTGGGCGATGAATATGCCGATGGACAGGATCGCGCGTTTGCCAGGCCCGGGCTGGACCTGCACGTGGGTCAAGGGGTATTCCGAATCGACTCGAGCTTCTCCGACGTGAGCGGCGTTCGCCTCCAGCAGTTCAACCGCTCGCCCCAAGTGCTCGAACCGCCTCTCCAACTGCGTTTTCCAGAACAAAACGCGAACTTCATCGAGGTCGCGATCCCGTTCGATCAATTGGGCGGTTTGCGGCCCGGGGACACGATCAAGCTCGCTGCGGTGGCAGGCTTGGGCGGTTATGACACCAACGCCCAAACGCGCGAACTTGATACCAGTTTCCTGGGCGCTTCGATGCTTGGGGCCGGACAATCGAATGTCGTGCTCGGGGCGGTGAGCGTCCGCTTGGCCCCGGCTGTGCTGACGGTGCGGGCGGACGACCAGACCCGGCCTTATGGGACCAGCAATGCCCCGCTGACCGTCACCTACAGTAGATTCATCGGTGGCGATGGCCCGGCCGTGCTGAGCGGCAGCCCTGCCTTAAGCACATTGGCGGAGACCAACAGTCCCATCGGCGCTTATCCCATCGAGGTTAGCCCGGCCAGCTTGAGCAACGACTGCTACACTTTCAGTTTCATAAACGGCACGCTGACGGTGACGCCGGGCGTCCTCACCGTGACGGCCGATAACCAAACGCGGCCCTATGGTGCGGCGAATGCGCCGCTAACGCTCAGTTACAGCGGGCTTGTGAACGGCCAGGATTCAAACATCCTGAGCGGCAGCGCGATACTGAGCACGACGGCGGAGATCAATAGCCTCGTGGGCGAGTATGCGATCATGCTGAGTCAGAGAACGTTGGGTGTGACTGACACCAACTACACCATTGCATTTGTTCCCGGGACGCTGACGATCTTCCCGGCCAGCACGACCATCGTTTTGATCTCCTCCCAGAATCCGTCCACCAACGGGAATGCCGCGACCTTTACGGCGACGGTCAGTCCGGTGGCGCCCGCCACGGCCATCCCGACGGGCAGTATTACGTTTCGAACGAACGGAGTACTCCTGGCTACGGTCGCGTTGAGCGGTGGTCAGGGGAGCGCTTTTACCGAGTTGTTGCCGCCTGGCCCCAATGTGGTGCAGGTTGAATATGCCGGGGATGGCAACTTCCTGGGCAGCAGCGACAGTGTGCAGCAGATGGTGGAACCAGTTCCAACCCCACCGTGCAGCAGCACCAGCAACGTGCTGAACTTGACGCAAACCCCGGGCAACAACTTTACGATTACGCTACTGGGGACAACGAATGCCCAATACTACTTGTTGACGGCAACCGACCTGACGGTCCCCATGACGAATTGGACGGTTTTGGCCGACAGCACGAATACCGCGACGAACGGGGTGTGGTATTACACAGGGACGGCTGGAATGTTGGGGGACAATCCCACGTCCGGTGTGGTGCGGTTCTTCCGCGCCAAAGCGGTCAATCCTTGTCCGTGATCCAGCGGTGGGTTCGGTCTGCCGTTGCGTAAACCAAGGCGCCCCAGTCCGCTCCGCGGCGGCCCCCCACAACCAGCTCATTGGGCAAGAGCGGTCCATTTCTTGGACGATTCTGTCCAGAAATGAAAGACAGAACGCGGTTGTATCGTAGCCGCAAAACTGGGGCGGACGAAGCGGGTTTGCCACCTGCCAGGCTGGGATTTTCCGGAAGACCAAAACCAAAGGGCAGACCGCTGTCCGAACAGCGCCTTCGGCAACACCTGCCGAACAAGGAATCTCTCGGTCGCGAGGTTGGCGGGGGTCTTGCTACCTGTCTGTGCAAATGCAACATCATGACACCGCAACGAACAAGCTATTCCTCAAGTTGTTTTTGGCAGCTTGGCTCGGGCTGGAGCTGATGACCTGGCCTGCCTGCGGTCAGGGGCAGTCGGTTTCCAGCGTTCTTCCGGTACCTGGCAGCGTGGTCAGCAACTTGACCTCAGTCACCGTCACCTTCACAGAGCCAGTCATCGGCGTGCATGCCGAGGACCTCATCCTCAACGGCAGCTCGGGCACGAACCTCGCCGGTTCAGGCGCGGTTTACACTTTCAGTTTCAGCCCGCCCGACGCGGGCGTTGTGGAAGCCAGTTGGAACGGCGGCCACAACATCACGGATCTCTCCGGCAACCGTCTGAACGACCTGACAGCCAATACGCTTTGGGAATACAGTCTGATTGATACGGTTCCGCCCACGGTGATCGCGATTAATCCGCTGCCGGGCGCGACCTTGAGCCACCTGACACAAATCGCCGTCACGTTCAGTGAGCCCGTGGCGGGTGTGGACGCATCGGACCTGATCCTTAACGGCCAGCCAGCGAGCCAAGTCTCCGGGGACGGTGCGGGGCCTTACACCTTTGGCTTCGCAGCGCCCTTGCCGGGCCCGGTGCAGTTGAGTTGGGCCGCCAACGCGGGCATCCACGACCTGGCTCCGTCAGCCAATGCCTTCGCTGAAGGAGGGTGGAGCTACACCTTGCACCCTGGGGAATTCAGCGGCAACGTGGTCATCAACGAGTTCCTCGCGAGAAACGTGAGCGCCAATGGCCTGCGCGATGAGGACGGGTCGTTGCAGGGCTGGATCGAGCTCTACAATCGGGGCGTCACGGCCGTGAACCTCGGTGGCTGGTCGTTGACCGATGATCCCACCCAACCTGGGCTGTGGCCCTTCCCGGCCGTGACCCTGGGCCCGGGGCAGTATTTGCTGGTGTTCGCTTCCGGCAAAGATCGAAGTCCGACGAACGGCGGCAACCTGCACACCAGCTTCAAGCTCGGCACCTCGGGCCAATACCTCGGGTTTTTCAACGCGAACTTCCCCCCCGAAATCGCCACGCAATTCCTGCCCGCCTACCCCGAGCAAAGCGCGAACATTTCCTATGGCTTGTACAATGACAGCTTCTGCTACTTGACCAATCCTTCGCCGCGAACGGCCAACAATGGGCCGGCGTTCTTTAGCGGTTTGGCCGCCGACCCGCTCGCCAGTGTCGCCAGCGGCTTGTTCGACCGCCCCTTCTCCTTGACGCTGAGCACGCCCACGGTGGGCGCCTCCATTTGCTACACTCTGGATGGGAGCGAGCCAACGCCGACTCACGGGCTGCTTTATTCCGGACCGATCACGGTGGCGGGAAGTCCGGCCCAAGCCGTGGTCAATGTCCGTGCGATTGCCTTCCGCAACGACCTGCTCTTCTCTCATGTGGTCACCCACTCCTACATCTTCCCCAATTACGTTTTGGTTCAGCCGGCCAACCCCGCAGGTTTTCCGGCTTCCTGGATCACCCAGACCAATGACGGTTCCATCGCCACGGTGGTGCCCGCGGACTATCAGATGGATCCGAAGGTCATCACTAACCCGGCATACACGGCGCTGGCAGCGCAGGCTCTGACAAATCTCCCGACGCTGTCAATTGTGAGCGACATTGACAGTTTGTTCAGCCAAAACGAGGGCATCTACGCGAATCCGAATCCAGTCGAGGCCGATCGTCCGCTTTGGGAGCGGCCAGCCTCGGCGGAGTTGATCCTGCCCGACGGAAGCAGTGGCTTCCACCTGAACGCGGGTTTGCGCATCCATGGCTCCACCAGCCGCGATCCCAATTGGACCCGCAAGCACTCGTTCCGCTTGTTCTTCAAGGATGGCTACGACGGACCGTTGCATTACCAGTTTTTCGCGGATTCGCCGGCCAAGAAGTTTAAGACGTTGGTACTGTCGGCAGGGTTCAATGTGAGTTGGAACGACCGCTTCGAGCAGGCTGGGACTCAAGGTCAGTCGGTGCGCGACCAATTTTGCAGCGATCTCCAACTCGAGATGAACCACGCCGCCTCGCACGGGCGCTTCGTGCACCTCTATATCAATGGACTTTACTGGGGCCTATATAACGTCCACGAGCGGCCCGACGACAGTTTTGGCGCCACTTACTATGGCGGCGATAACTCCCAATACGACGTGGTGCGCAACACGCAAGGCTTCTTCGAGGTGGTCGCGGGAGATGACGTTGCCTGGTCGGCGATGATGGCGCTGGTCAACGCGGGCCTGTCCGACAACGCGCAATACGACCAAATCAAACAGTACCTCGATATTGACAGCTTTATCGATTACATGATCGTTAACCACTACGCGGGCAATACGGATTGGGCCAACCACAACTGGTACGCCCTGCGCAACCGCGCCCCCGGCGCAGGCTATGAATTCGTGAGCTGGGATGCCGAAATCACGCTGAAGAACGTGAACGAAAACGTTGTCGGCTATAACCAAAGCGTATCGCCAACCACAATTCACAGCTTCTTGAAGAACAATGCCGAGTACCGGCTCAAGTTCGCCGACCATGTCCAAAAACAGTTCTTCAATGGCGGGCCCCTCTTCGTGGACACCAATCAGCCTGCCGTTGATCCCGCCAACCCCCAGCGCAATCGTCCCGCTGCGGCCTACCTCAAGCGGATTGCCGAGGTCGATCCCGCCGTCGTCCTCGAATCTGCCCGCTGGGGAGATAGCGTGCCGACACGGGTCAACAATCCTTTCACCCGGAACGGGGATTTTCTTCCGGAACTCAACCGATTGACGAATGCCTATTTCCCGCAACGTTCGGCCGTCGTCCTGGCTCAATACCAAACCCAGCTTCTCTACCCGGATGTGTGGGGCGTGGGAGTTCCCAGCTTCAATCAGTCGGGCGGCAATGTGCCGCGCGGTTTCAGCCTGACCATGACCGCACCCAAAGGGACCATTTACTATACGACCAACGGCTCGGACCCGCGCCTCTATGGCACGGGCGCGGTCTCCGCAGATGCTCTTGCCTATACCGGCACGCCGCTCACGCTCAATAACACGACTCTGGTTCGCGCCCGGGCGTTGAACGGCGGGAACTGGAGCCCGCTCAACGAAGCCACCTTCGCCGTGGCCCAACCGCTTCTGCCGCTGCGCATCACGGAAATCATGTATCAGCCGACCGGCGGCCAGACGTATCAGTTCCTGGAGTTGCAAAACTTCGGCCCCACGACACTGGATCTGTCGGGTTGCTCGGTTAGCGGGATTGCCTTCACCTTTCCGGTCGGCTTTACCATCGCCCCGGGCGCGGTGATAGTCCTCGCTAGCGGGCAGAATCCAGCCGCCTTTGCCCTCCGTTACCCGGGTGTCAGCGTGGCGGCCTACTTCACGGGCAAATTGGCCAAGACCGGTGAGCGCATCGTCGTTAAAGACGCGCTCGGACGCGCGGTGGTGGCGATCAATTATTCGAACACCAATGGCTGGCCGGTTCCGGTTGGCGGTCGCTCGATCGAAATCATCGACCCAGCCGGCAACCCGGACGATCCGGCCAACTGGCGTCTGAGTGCCAGCGTCACTGGCACGCCGGGCACGATTTCCGTTGTGCCCCCGCCGGGTCCAGTCCTGATCAACGAAGTGATGGCCCTCAACGCCAGCACGCTGACCAATGCCGGGACTACGCCGGACTGGCTCGAGCTGGTCAACACGGGCACAAACACGGCGAGCCTGGCCGGCTGGAGCCTAAGCAACGACGGCAACCCGCTCAAGTTCGTCTTCCCCAGAGGTGTCACCATCCCAACCGGCGGTTTCCTGGTGGTCTTTTGCGACGCGCAGACCAACGCGCCGGGTTTGCACACCGGTTTCGCGCTCAGCGGCCAGGGCGAACAGCTCTTCCTCTATGATGCGCAGACCAATCGCGCCGACGCATTTTCTTTCGGGCTGCAGGTTCCGAATCTGTCGGTGGGGCGGGTTGGCGGCTATTGGCAATTGACGGTACCGACACCTAATGCGGCCAACCAGTTGGCCACTGTGGGCGAGGCGAATAGCCTGGTGATCAATGAATGGCTGGCCAACTCGGCGGCAGGCCAGTCGGACTGGCTGGAGCTCTACAACCCTTCAAGACTGCCGGTGCCGTTGCAGGGGCTTTACCTGGGCACCAGCAATGAGCTGTTCCAAATCACGACGGTTTCGTTCCTCCCTGCCGGCGGCTACGTGCAGTTGACGGCTGATGAACTGCCGGGGCCGAATCACCTGGACTTCAAATTGCCGGCCGAAGGCGGAGCCATCGTGCTCTACGACGCGTTTGGGGGAGAGATCAACCGTGTTACCTATGGGCCGCAGTTGGATGGGATTTCGCAGGGTCGCCTGCCCGATGGCAGCGCCACTATCGTGAGCTTCCCCGGCAGCGCCAGCCCGGGCACGACCAATTTCGTGGTTTCGACCGCCGGGCCGCGGCTTAACGAGCTCATGGCGCGCAACGATTCGGCTGTGGTCAATCCCTGGGGCCAGTACTCGGACTGGCTGGAACTCTACAATCCGGGGGCTGTGCCGTTCGACCTGTCCGGGATGAGTCTGAGTGTGAACCAATTGCAGCCGGGCCAATGGGTATTCCCGGCCGGAACAACACTCGCCGCCGGCGGTTACCTGGTCGTTTGGTGTGATGGCTCGCGCGAAGCTTCAACCGATTTCCAGGCGAACCTCAATACGGGTCAGTCGCTCGACGGCAACAGCGGCGGCGCGTATTTGTTCAACAGCGCTGGGCAGGTTGTGGACTACGTGGAGTATGGGGTCCAGATCAGCAACCAATCCATCGGCCTCACCGGTGGAATTTGGGGGCTGCTGGCCAGCCCGAGCCCCGGCGCGGCCAACGCCGCCGCCGCGACCCTGGGCGCTGCCGCCAATCTGCGCTTCAACGAGTGGCTGGCAGAACCGTCGAACGGCGATGATTGGTTCGAGCTTTACAACCTGGATGCCCAGCCCGTGGACCTCGGCGGACTTTATCTCACCGACGACCCGTCGCTGGCCGGCCCGACCAAGTTTGCCATAGCCCCGCTGTCGTTCATCGCCGGGCACGGCTGGGTAATATGGGATGCCGATGGTCATCCGAGCCACGGCGCCAACCACGTGAATTTCCAATTGAGTGGCTGGGGCGAATCGCTGCGGCTGTACGGCAAGGACTTGAGCCTGCTGGACGCGGTGGATTTCGGTGTGCAGCAACCGGGGATCTCTCAAGGGCGATTGCCCGATGGCGGCAGTGCCATCGTCTCGTTTCCCACGACCCCAACGCCGGGCGAAGGCAACTACCTTCCGCTAACCAGCGCCGTGATCAACGAAGTTCTGACCCACACCGACCCGCCGCTGGAAGATGCGATCGAGTTGGCCAACCTGACGGCCGCCCCGCTGAGTATTGGCGGCTGGTATTTGAGCGACAGCCAAGGGGAATTGAAGAAGTTCCGCATCCCCGACATCACGGTCATCCCGGCTGGTGGCTTCACGGTGTTTTACCAATACCAATTCGATCCCAATCCCGGTGTATTCCCCAGCTTTGCCCTGGATTCGGCTCATGGCGACGCGGTGTATCTCTCGATGGCGGACGCGGGCGGCAATCTCACTGGCTACCGCACGGGCGTGAAGTTTGGTGCGGCGGAGAACGGGGTTTCTTTGGGTCGTTATACCAACAGCACGGGTGTGGAGTTCGTAGCGCTGAGTCAGCGCACCTTTGGCCAGGACAGCCCAGCGACGCTGGCCCAGTTTCGCACGGGCGCCGGTCTGGCAAACGCGTATCCAAAGGTCGGGCCCGTGGTGATCAACGAACTGATGTATCATCCGATAACGGTAGTAGGCACCAATCTGATCGAGAATCCAGATGAAGAGTTCATCGAACTGTATAATCTCTCGACCAACAACGTGTCACTGTTTGATCCCAGTTTCCCGACCAACACCTGGCAGTTGGGCGGGGGCATTGACTTTGCGTTCCCGGCCGGCGCGGTCATGCCCGCTCAGAGCTATTTACTGGTGGTGGACTTTGATCCGGTGGCCAACCCGGCCGCGCTGGCGGCCTTCCGGGCCCGATTTGGCGTGGATGCAAGCACGGCAATTCTTGGTCCATACAAAGGCCGCTTGAGCGACGAGGGCGAAAGCATCGAACTCTACAAACCGGACGCGCCGTCGCCGCCGCCAGATGCCGGCTTCGTGCCCTGGATCCTCGTGGACCGCGTCAACTATGGCATCACGGCGCCCTGGCCTGAAGCGGCCGCCGGCGGCGGGGCCTCGTTGCAACGCCGCTTCGCTTCCAACTTCGGAAACGACCCGCTGAACTGGAAGGCAGAGCCCCCCACAGCCGGACGCACCAACCAGCCAGCCAGCGTCGCGCCGCCCGTGATCACCAGTCAGCCCCAAGACTGCACGGTGACGGTCGGAACGCGCGTCACTCTGAACGTCGCGGCGGACGGCTCTCTCCCCATGACCTGCCGCTGGCAGCGCAACGGAGTGGATTTGTCAGGTGAGACCAATACCTGCCTCACGTTGCTGAACGTGCAGCCGGCGAATTCTGGTTCCTACCAGGCTTGGATCTGCAACGCTGCTGGTTCAATTTGCAGCCGCGCCGCCACACTCTCCGTTTTTGCGCCGCCGGTCATCACCGTCCAGCCCTACGGCCTTTCAGTTAACCTTGGAGCCACCGTAACGCTGCGCGTCGCCGCCTCGGGATCGACGCCAATGGTATTCCAGTGGTACTTCAACGGCAGCGCGTTGACCGGGGCGACAAATCCTTCGGTCACTCTGAGTGGGGTCGATCCGACGCAGGCTGGCACCTATGAGGCCGTGGTCAGTAATCCCGCCGGCGTGGCGTCCAGCCAACCCGCGACGCTGACGGTCGCGGGCGTGGACAGCGATGGCGATGGCATTCCAGATTCATGGACGATGCAGCATTTTGGGCATCCTACCGGTCTGGCGAGTGACCATTCGCGGGCACAGGACGATGCGGACGGCGACGGCATGTCAAACCTGCAGGAATATCTGGCTGGCACCGATCCGCTCGATCCTCAGAGCAGCCTGAAACTGCAAGTCCAAGGCGTGGAGCCAGGAACCGGCCGGCCGAAGCTCTCATTCACCGCCGTGGCAGCGATTGATTACACCCTGCAGTATTCCGACGATCTTGGATCTGGTATATGGCATAAGCTCAACGACGTGCCCGCGGACCCGACGACGCGGATTCTGATGTTGAGTGATCCGGGCGCCACATCTGCACCGACCCGGTTCTATCGCGTCGTCACACCCGTCCAGCCTTAATTGGGGCTTGGAAATCGGACTGGAAGAAGGTCCCCTCCCACAGCCAGCCAGGGCGGGTGTAGCGAGCGCGGACTGGAGGCGACGCCTGGTTACCCATGTAACAGGTTTTGTGGACCTATATGGGATGATTAGAGGTGTTGATGCTTCGGGAGTGGAGAATCGGGCGGCTTCGACCGGTGGCGGGCTGTTTCTAGAAGGGTGGAGCACCCTTCTATGGTACCAGGGTATGTCCAGGGATTGTCCAGGGTGGTACCAGGCTGGCGAGGGGGTGCAAACTGCCTTTCTCAGTATTGCGAATGCTTATTCTGCGTCGGCCCGTGCGGGTGTTCCCGTGGGGGTCACATTGGCCAGAAGCTGCCGCTAGTCGGATCTACGAGTCTCACGCCGGAGACTTGAGCGGCGCGCGATAGTCGTAGCGCAGGAACTTGTTGGCAGCAGGGTTGTTGGTGAACTGCTCGGTCTTCGCATCCCATTCGAGGTGCGACTTGGTCTGCATGGCAATATTGGCGATTAGCGTGGTGGTGGTGCCCCGGCGGGCGGTCTCGATGTCGGAGTTGCAGGTGGCCCGGCTCTTGACACAATCGAGGAAGTTGCGGGCGTGGTCAGCGGTATCGGCGGGGCCGCTGGACTTCTTTGGCTCAATCATCGGCGCTTCGCCTGTGCGCCAGCCGTGCTCAAGCCTGCGCTGGGTGGGGTCGCGCCGCGGGAACTCGTTCTGTGTGATGCTCTCCGGTACCACTTCCCAGCCGTTGCTCCGCATATAGAGCGTGCCCTTGGTGCCGCGAAACTCGATCTCACAAGGCTTGGCGGCAGCGCCGGCGCCGTTGGCGTTGAACTGGGTGTACGTGACGAGCGTGTTGCCCGGGTAATGCCACAGCGCCTCCATCGTATCGGGTACCTCGCGGTTGTCCTCGACGGCAAACTTGCCGCCCATGGCCGTCATGGTCAGCGGCGCGTTCTGCCCGAGCGCCCAGTGAATCAGGTCCAGGTAATGGATGCCGTTGTTGGCGATCTGGCCGCCGGAGTAGTCGAAGAACCAGCGGAATTGGTAAAGCCCGCGGTTCCGGTTGTAGGGCACCTTCGGCGCTGGCCCCATCCAGGCCTCCCAATCGAACCCCGCCGGCGGCTCACTGTCGGGCGGATTGCCAATGCCCTTCGGCCATTCGTTTTGAATATGGAAAGTGCGCACCCCCGTGACCTTGCCAAGCCCGCCGCCGCGCACAAACTCGGCCATCTCCCGGCACATCGCCGACGAACGGCGGTGCAGGCCGGCCTGGCACACCCGCCCGTGCCGCTTCACCGCCTCGACCATCGCGCCCCCTTCCGCGACGCGCAACGAGGTGGGCTTCTCGACATAGACATCCTTCCCGGCTTCGCAGGCGTGGATGGTCTGCAGCGCGTGCCAGTGGTCGGGCG
>PLZQ01000030.1 GCA_003152225.1 Limisphaerales bacterium
CCAGCCCGCGCCTTTCCATCTGCCGCTCGAACTCCTGACGCCCCGCTGCGCAGTCCTGCCCAATGCCGTGCTCGCCCTGCAAGCGGCCTACGCGCCTGGCGCGCAGCATGAACCCAACCATGTCCGGCCACCACCCGCCAGTCAAACACCGAAAACCGCCAGTCCGCCTCTGCCCCTTCTGTCCGGCCGATTCACCCGGACCAATCTACGGTTTGACCCCTTTCCGGCTTCTCCCCCTGGACTGTGCCTAAGGTTCATCGTCGGCGCCGGCTCAGCCAGCCTCTTGGACGGCATCGCAGAGCTCACCGGCGGTCGCAGCCTCCGATAAGGATTCGAGTGGCAAAAAAACCTGCATTATTCTCTTGCATGGATTTGCTCTTTCTGTTAAAAGCGACTTCATGTCAAACTCAAGCATGACCAAAACCCCAAGCCTTCCAGAGCAACTCGACACGCAATTAAGCCGGTATTTCCTCGCCTGTTCCGCTTTCGTCGGAACAGCGGTCTTGATGACCGCCTCAAAAACTGACGCGGCTATCGTGTACAGCGGCCCTCTGAATATCAGCGTGCCTACCACCAATCTCCTTGGCGGCATTTACTTTGATCTGACGAAGCCAACTGCCTCTTTTGTTCCGACCACTACGGGATCAGGGCCTGCCGAGGGATTGAATACGGTTCTGCCCGGTTGGGATGTTAATTTTTATCGGTCAGGAGCGGGCAATCTGAGATGGTATTATCCTAAGGTTGGCACGGTTCAGCTGACCCACGCGGTTTTCAATGGAGCGAATCACGTCGCAGCTTTAGGCGCGGGTATTATGGTGGATGGTTCTTCTTCGTTAGGCACGTATCAGACTATGGTTCCGGAGTTTACCGGCACCGCGGCGTTTATGGGCGTCGATTTTCTAGATGCATCCAACAACAAGCTTTTTGGCTGGATTCGCATTAACGGCGGTCCGACCCAAGGTTTTCCTGCGACCATCGTGGATTGGGCTTATGAAGATTCCGGCGCCGGCATCCTGACCGGAGCCACAGCAGTCCCGGAACCAAGTTCAATGGCCCTCGGGTGCTTGGCAGCGGGAGCAGCGGGCCTGGCCGCCTGGCGTAGGCGTAAAATGGTTTGAGCTGCGGAGTTTATTGTCCCGCTAACTCCACCTTCCAATATTGGTTGGTGGAGTTTTTGTTTAAATAATCGGGTTTACCAACCAATGGCTCAAAAGGTTTTATTGATCGGATGGGATTCCGCCGATTGGAAGATCATCAATCCGCTTTTGGAAGCGGGGCTGATGCCGACGCTCGATCGACTCATCAACGAAGGCGTCATGGGAAATATCGCGACGTTGGTTCCGGCCCTTTCGCCGATTCTTTGGAATTCCATCGCCACGGGAAAGCTGGCGCAAAAGCACGGGATTCTGGGTTTCGTAGAGCCAAAGCCGGACGGAAGCGGGATTCGTCCGGTCACCAGCACTTCACGCAAGTGCAAAGCCGTCTGGAACATCTTAAGCCAGGCCGGTTTTCGGAGTCACGTGGTCAGTTGGTTTGCCAGCCATCCGGCCGAGCCGATCAACGGCGCCTGCATCAGCAACCAGTTTTGCCTGCCGCCCGTTGGGCAAATGGAGAAGTGGCCCATCATCCCGCAAAGCGTTCATCCGGAACCCCTGGCGCAAAAGCTGGCACAATTCCGGGTGCATCCGTTTGAAATCGCCGGCGCGCATCTCCAGCCATTCATTCCGCGCGGCGCGGAAATCGACCAAACCTCCAAGCCGGAGCAGCGTCGCCTTAACGCCTTGAGAAAGCATCTGGCCGAATGTGCCAGCGTTCACGCCATCGCCACCTGGCTCATGGAAAATGAACCGTGGGACTTCATGGCGGTTTACTACAATGCCCTCGACATCATCGGCCATTATTTCATGCCGTTTCATCCGCCCCGCATGGAAGAAGTCGGCGAGCGGGAGTTTGAAATCTACAAAGACGTTGTCACGGGTGCGTATCGCTTTCATGACATGATGCTCGAACGGCTGCTCCAACTGGCCGGTCCGCAAACCACCATCATACTTCTCTCCGATCATGGGTTTCTCAGCGACCACCTCCGGCCGCGCCCCGGCACGAGTGCCTTTGACGACCCGACCGCCTGGCATCGCTCTCACGGGATCCTTTGCATGAAAGGTCCCGGTGTTTTGCCAGATGAACGCATCTACGGCAGTTCCTTGCTCGACATCGTCCCCACCATCCTCACGGTATTCGGCTTGCCCGTTGGGGAAGACATGGATGGCAAGGCGCTCATTCAAGCTTTTGAAACGCCGCCAAAGATTGAGCGGATTCCTACGTGGGAAACGGCTCCCGGGGAGGCCGGAATGCATCCATCCGATTTGCGGCAGGATCCCGTGACGGCGCAGCAGGCATTGCAGCAGTTGGTTGAGCTGGGCTACATTCAACCACCTGATCCTGACGCGCAGAAAGCGGTCAGCCAGGTGACTGACCATCTGCAGTTTCACCTCGGCCTCTCCGTGCTGAATTATGGCAGTCCTTTAGAAGCGGCGAAGATTTTTGAAGGACTTCTCAGCGCCCATCCCGAAGAGAAGCTATACGCGTTCCCTTTAGCTCAGGCCTATTTCAAAGGGAACAACCTGCCCAAGGCTCGCGCACTGCTGGAGAAGTTCTTGAACCTCAATGAGAATTCGCCCGCAATGGAACTCTTGCTGGGCAGCCTGCTTCAGGCCGAAGGCCACACTGAAGCTGCCTTGGTTCACTTGCAGAAGGCCGAAAAGCTCGCACCCACCTTGCCTCAAATTTACCTTCGACTTGGCAGCGCCTACCTCACTGGACGCCAATTCAAACAAGCCGAATGCGCCTTTCGCAAGGTGCTGGAGCTGGATAGCGACCACGCCGAAGCCTGTTACGGCTTGAGCGTCGCATTAATGCGGCAAAGCAAACTCGAGGAGTCAGTGGAACTTGCGCTTCGTGCCGTCGGATTACAGCATTACTATCCCGCCGCCCATTTTCAGTTGGGCACAGCCCTCGCTCGATTGAATCAACCTGCGCGCGCGGTTTTGGCCTTTGAACATGGTCTGGCCATGCAGCCCGGGGTTCTGGCGGTGCATCGTTACCTGGCCCGGCTTTATTATCGGCTGGGCGAGCACAGGAAAAGTTATGATCACCACCAGGCGATCTCCAAATTGAGGGCCAATGGGGACAAGGCTTCTCCGCGAGCCTAACCTTCCGGCATCGGATTGCCCTTCTTAAAGGCGGGCCGATGGTCCCAAACTTCGCGGGCCTGCGTACTTTACACGACTTTTCGCGGCGTATGGCGTAGTCTGGCAGCGCTATGGCAACAGACGCTAATTCCCACATGAGCGCGGAAGAGTTCCGCCGCTGGGGTCACGCGGTGGTGGATTGGGTGGCCGATTACCANNAGCCGGGGCAAATCCGCGCCTCGCTGCCGGCGGAGCCACCACAGCGGGGCGAGCCGTTCGACACCATATTGGCCGACATCGAGAGGCTCATCCTGCCCGGCATCACCCATTGGCAGTCGC
>PLZQ01000347.1 GCA_003152225.1 Limisphaerales bacterium
AACGACGTTTACACCAGCTCGGGGTAGCCTCAGGGTAGCCTCAGGGTAGCCTCGGGGTGGCTTCGGGGTGCCTACCGGTTGGCTACCAGTAAGCCTGAGGGTGGCTTGGGGTAGCCGTACCCGGCTTTTCAAGGTTCGAAGTTCAGGGTTCAAGGTTCAAGGTTCGCGGTGTTCGGGCTTGGATGTTGGATGTTAGATGTTCGATGTTGGATGTTCCTCGTCCTGAGGAATCCGCTTGGTTTCTGCGCGCCCCCGCCTATCTTGTCCCCCGGCAAATGGCCCTCGAATCCAAACCGCTCTTCCACCCGGAAGTCCTGCGCCAGCAGGTAAGGTCATTCAATCTCCCCGAGCAAACGGCGGCCTGGCTGCCCAAACTCCAGGAATGGGCCAACCTCATCGCCTCCGGCCGCGCGGACGATTTCAAGGAAACCGCCCTCCTTCCCGACTTCCTCACCGACATCTTCTGCGGCCTGCTCGGCTACACCGGCCCGGCCGCCTCGGCGGACACTTTTACCTTCTCCCGCGAACGCCATGTCGAAGTGGACGGCAAGGTCGCCGATGCCACGCTGGGCCGCTTCCAGAAGGAAAAGGCGCAATTCGTGGCGGTCCTTGAGGGCAAGGCCGCCCGCGATCCTTTGGACCGTCCGTTCGCCGGGCGGCGCATGTCCGCTGTGGACCAGGCGTATCGCTACGCCATCAACTTGCCGTGCGACTGGATCATCGTCACCTCCATGCGGGAGACGCGCCTATATCATAAAGGCTCGCCGCAGAACGCCTACGAATGCTTCGAGACCACCCGACTGGCCGGCGAGCCCGCGCTGCTCAAACGCTTTGTCTTCCTCCTCGGAGCCGAACGGGTCGTGCCCGAACACCGCGATTGCCACCTGTATGAACTGTTCCGCGCCTCCGAATCCGTCGGGCGCGAACTCACCAACCAGTTCTACGCCCTCTACGCCGACATCCGGCAAAGGGTGCTCAGTCGGCTGTGCCGCGAGAACTCAACCATTGCCCCGCAGGAAATCCTCCGCTGCATTCAGAAGCTGCTGGACCGCGTCCTGTTCTGCGCCTTTTGCGAAGACCGCGGTCTGCTGCCCGCCGAATCCCTGAAACACGCCTTCGAGCACCACGACCCTTACAACCCGAAACCCGTCTGGCAGAACTTCCGCGGCCTGTTCCGCGCCATTGACGAAGGCAATGCCGGCTTGAACATCCCCGCCTACAACGGCGGCCTCTTCGCCCTGGATGAGAGTCTGGACGGCCTCCAGGTTCCGGACGAAGTCTGCGCCTATTTCAAAGACCTCGGCGATTACGATTACCGGCCCGCGCGCGAAGTGGCCGAAGGAGACGAGAACACCGAAGTCCGCTCGGTCATTGATGTCGATATCCTCGGCCACATCTTTGAGCAATCCATCACCGACCTTGAGCGGCTGCGGCTGAGTCTTGAACAGCAGGGCCTCCCATCTGGGACGGTAGGGACGCGTTCCACCGCGTCCGTAACTTCGCCCGAGAATAATGGGACGCGGTGGAACGCGTCCCTACCAGGCTCAGGAGCGCAATTACCCGGCCCAACTCCCGCGGAAGCAGCCGGGTCAGTGGATGAAACGCAGGCGCGAAAGCGACGCAAACAGGAAGGCGCCGTCTATACCCCCGCGTTCATCACCCGCTACATCGTAGGCCAAGCGCTGGGCGGCGTATTGAAACAGCGCTTCGAAACGTTGCGCCAACAGCACGAGGCCGAAGCCGCCGGCACCGCCCGCAAGGCGCTTACCGACCCCAACGCCTACGACCTGGCCGCCCTTAACGAGCCGCAACGCAAAGCCCTCATCCGCTTCTGGGAGGCGTGGCAGGAAGCGCTCAAGTGCCTCCGCATTCTCGACCCGGCGTGCGGCAGCGGCGCGTTCCTCATCGAGACCTTCGACCAACTCCACGCCCTCTACGAAACCTCCAATGCCCGGCTGGAGGAACTGCGCGGCCAGCGCACCCTCTTCGACCTCGACCGCCAGATCCTGCAACACAACCTCTACGGCGTGGACCTCAACGCGGAGGCCGTCCAAATCTGCCAGCTCAGTCTGTGGATCAAGACCGCCGCGCGCGGCAAGCGCCTGACCAGCCTCGACCACACCATCCGCGAGGGCAACAGCATCATCAGCGACCCGGCGGTGCATCCCAAAGCCTTCGACTGGCAAGCCGCCTTCCCCGAAGTCTTCGCCCCGGCAGCCACGTCCTCCGAAGCTGCTCGGAGCGAAGGAGGATTCGACGTGGTAGTCGGCAACCCGCCCTACATCCGGCAGGAACTGCTCACGCCCTACAAGCCGTGGTTGGAAACCCACTACGAAGCCTTCCACGGCATGGCGGACATCTATGTCTATTTCTACGAACTCGGTCTGCGCCTGTTGAAACCGGGCGGACTGGTCTCCTTCATCGTCACCAACAAATGGATGAAGGCCGGCTACGGCGAACCGCTCCGCCGCTTCTTCAGCGAAAAGGCGTGGGTCAGGTCGGTGGTGGACTTCGGCCACGCCAAACAGATCTTCGTGGAAGCCGATGTCTTCCCCTCCATCATCGTCGTGGAGAAGCCGACGGAAGCCCCCAAGCCGAAGACGGCCCGGCTCTGCACCATCCCCCGCGACCAACTGCGCATTGATGACCTGAGCGTGCAGATTGAACGGGAAGGGGCGGAGTTGGACCTCGCTCAACTCAGTGGAGAAGGATGGCAGCTTGAGCCCGTCGAAGTGGTTCAATTGCTCAACAAGATACGAGGGGCAGGTAAGCCCCTCAAAGACTTGGGCGGCGTTAAAGCGTTTCGCGGCATCCTGACCGGGCTGAACGAGGCGTTCCTGATTAATGACAACTGCAAGCGGAAGCTAATCGCCGAGCACGAGGGTTGTAGGGAAGTCATAAGGCCCTATGTGCGGGGCAGTGACCTTGGCCGATGGAATTCCGGCTGGGCGCACCTGTGGATGATCGTCCTGCCGTCCAGCAATGACCGAGCTTGGCCTTGGGCGGATTTGGGTGAGTCGGCTGAAGCCAACTTCAAGGCCCAATATCCCAGCCTGCATCGTCACCTGAAGCCATTGGAAGAGCCGCTGCGGAAGCGTCAGGACAAGGGCCGATATTGGTGGGAGCTGCGGTCCTGCGCCTACTGGGATGCTTTTGAGAAGCCCAAGCTCTTCTACCAGGAAATCCAGTTTCACCCCGCCTACTCGCTGGATGTTGAGGGGCGTTTCGGGAACAACAAGACCTTCTTCCTCAGCACGGACGACCTGTTCCTGCTGGCGGTTCTGAATTCGCCGCTGATGTGGTGGCACAACTGGCGGTATCTCCCGCACATGAAGGACGAGGCGCTTTCACCGGTCGCCTTCCGCATGGAGGAACTCCCCATCGCCGAACCGACTCCTGCCACCCGTGAGGCTGCCGAAACGGCCGTCCGGCGCTTGATCGAAATCACCTCCCGCCAACAGCAGACCCGACGCATATTGCTCGACTGGCTCCGCGTGGAATACGCCTTAGAAAAGCCCACCAACAAGCTTCTCGCCGCAACCGACCTCGATTCCGACACCTGGGTGGCCGAAGTGAAGCGCATCCGGGGCAAGAAGCGCCCGCTAACCGCCGCCGGAGTCCACGCGTTGCGAGACGAATACACCCGCTCCATCGAACCCGCCCACGCCCTCGCCGCCGAAACCTTGAACTTGGAGCGCACGCTCAGCGGTCTCGTCAACCAAGCCTACGCCCTGACCCCGACGGAGATTGAACTCATGTGGGAAACCGCTCCGCCCCGGATGCCGATCCCCAATGAGCGTTTAGAGTACAAGAAAAAGGGGGCAACCCTTTCGGATGACCCCCATCACATTTAAGTGAGAAGCTGTATTACAATACCATTTGCGCAAATTTGGTCAACAACAATTGTCAATAATTTCCACCACTGTTCCCATTGAAAAAAAGGCTCATTGTTTACATTGACGGCTACAATTGGTACCACGCCATCTTTAAGCGCCATCCAGAATGGAAATGGCTGAATATCAACTCGTTCTTTAAGGCGCTCCGCCCGCACGAGGACGTCGTCGCCATCAAGATGTTCTCCGCCTTGGTCGTCCCGACCGCAGAAGACCCGAGTGCCCGGGAGCGCCAAGAACGCTACTTTAGGGCCCTGCGGACCCTTCCTGGCGTTGAGGTTATTCTGGGGGTTTTTCAGCCCAGGGAAGTGCAATGTCGAGCGGTCTGCCTCCAGCGATACACCTTTCAGGAGGAGAAAAAGACGGACGTGAATATCGCCGTCGAAATCCTCTCGGACGCCTTCCAGGACCGGTCGGATGCCATCTGTGTGGTCTCCGGAGACTCCGACGTCCAGCCGGCTATCGAGTGGGTCGCGCGCAACAAGCCCCAAGTGGGCATCTACCTATACATTCCGTCCCTCCCAAGCGATCAGAGCGCCCGCCGCCTCGATTATTTCAAAACCAAAGGCTTCAAGGGTGTAAGCTGTTCGTTCCTCCCCTTGGAGGCCATTCCTCAGCATCAGCTCCGGAATTGCGTCCAATTACCCGACAAGACTTTCGCCGTAAGGCCCCACACCTGGGCAGCTCCAACCACAGGAGCGACCACCTGACGCCCAACTGCGTGGGGGCGGTTCGTGAGAATGTCATGTTTGTGCGGCACGCTTGTTCGCGCCGGGGAGCGCTTCGCGGCTACCAAACGTAAGGAGCAGCCGCGGGAAGAAGCTGCCGCTCGATGCCGCGCCCGATTTCTGCTTTCTGTTTTCCCAATTTCAGCTTTCCAGCTCGCCCTCCTGCGCTCTCGCCGCCGAAACCTTGACCCTGGAGCGCACCCTGAGCGACCTCGTCAACCAAGCCTACGCCCTGACCCCGGCGGAGATTGACCTCATGTGCCAAACCGCCCCGCCCCGCATGCCCATCCCCCCGTACGCAACATTGAAGCGCTCTGTCCCGGAAAGCAGGAGAACGAGAACAGAGTCAGATGCCACCATGCAGAAAACAAACGGAGTAGCCAGGTTACAACATTCCGGGACCGACCCTTTCACGACTGGCTGCGAGTGGAATATGGCATCCCAAAGCCCAGCAACAAGCTTCTCATCCTGGCCGAACTAGACTCCAACACCTGGGTAAGCGAAGAGAAGCGCATCCGTGGTAAAAAACAGCCGCTGATCACCGCCGGCTTTCACGCGTTGCGGGACGAATACACCCACTCCATCGAACCCTCCCGCGCCCTCGTCGCCGAAACCCTGAAACTGGAACGTACCCTCAGCGACCTCGTCAACCAAGCCTACGCCCTGACCCCGGCGGAGATTGATCTCATGTGGCAAACCGCCCCGCCACGGATGCCCATATCGCCGCTCGCAACATTGCAAGGCTCTGTGCCGGAAAGCAGGAGAACGGAAGAACAGAATCAAACGCCATCACGTAGGACATGAACAAAGTAGCTAGGTTATAACATTCCGGGACCGACCCTTTCATAGGTGCGGGTTTCGGCACCCGCCTGACCTACGGCGCGTCCGTGATTTGAATCCGCAGGTAGGCCTGCGGCAAATCGTCGGTGGGCACACTCCAATTCAGCGGCGAGTCATTGCCCGTGATCACCGGCCCAAGGCTTTCCCAGTTGATGAGATCGATGGAGCGGAGAATTTGGTAGTTCAGTCCGGTCAACGATGGTATCGAAAGCTGCAATGCCGAGTTTTGCGTGGCGAAGGTAATACGGTTGGCGGCTGCACTTTGGCTGACACTGAATCCGCCCACATAGGTACCGGCCATCTGGGTTCCAGAATCATTGGCAATCTGCGGGCCCACTGTGTATTGGTACGCACCGTTCGCAGACTGTCGCGGGAAGGTTATTCGCCAGCGTGTGCCGCCGAGGTTGCTCAGGATCAATTGAGCCGACGGAATTGAGCCCAAAGGCGTGGTAATCGTAACATCCGCGGAACTGAATGTGGCAGGATTAATCGCCATGTTGAAAACGAGGTCGATGTAATCCACCCAGGGCCGGGGCAGGCCACTCTTGGGGCTTGAGGACAGGACGGCCAGTGCAGGCAAAGTCGTCATGGCCGCAGTAAAGACCGTGCCCGTACCGCCCAGAAGCGCCGGACAACTGATAGGTCCTCCCCGCGGAGAGGACGCCTGGGTGGCGGGATTGAAGCCCGTGAGGCTTCCATAGTATATCGCAACGCGCCCGCCACCACCGCTTCCTCCATCGCAGCCTGCCAGCCCGGTGCCGCCAGCCGCAGTGATCAAGCCTTGACCGGAAAGTGACGTGGCGGTCAGCCAGATACTGCCGCCGGAGCCGCAGCCGCCATGGGTCGGCGGGTTGGAGCCGCCGTTGGCAGAGATCAATCCGTTGTGAGCCAGGGAGCCCGAAACCGTGAACCTAATGGCCCCGCCACCTGCTGTGCCGAGATCGCCGCTGCCAACACCACCGGCGCTTCCCAGATCCACCGGTTGCGTGGCGGACCCATAGGTGATACCGCCGGGAGCGCCATAAAACCCCAAGCCGCCGGGCCCGCCATAGCCGCCGCCACCTGCGTAGCCGGTGCTATCAGGCGCGGCGCCGGGACCGCGATTGGTACCGACGGGATAGCCGGTGACATCAACTGTCATAACACTGCCCGCATCCAGCACTGCGGTATTCAGCACCAGAACGTCCAGGCTGGGATCACCCGGCAGATCCATCAGCGTGCTGTTAGTGCCGATATGAAGCGAAGTCAGGGTCAGCCCGTGCGAAGCCGTCGCGATGGCCCCACCCAGGACAGTAAGATTGAACGCTTCAGGCGAGGTGACCGGAGTACGAGCGCTAAGGTTGCCGCCATTGTCGATGCGCAAATCGCCGATTGCTTGAGCGGCACTCTTTGAATAAATCGTGCCCGCGCCACCCCAGAGCCGGTTCGGACAAGTGAATGGGCCACCGCCCCGGGCGAAGACCTGGGTCGTGAAATCCAAACTGGCGGTGTTGTAGTAGAGCGCGATGCGCCCGCCTCCGCCAGCGCCCCCATCACAATCAGAACGGCCGGTTCCACCGTTGGCCAGGATGGTCCCACTGCCTCGGAGCGTGCCAGTGGTAAGCCAAATGCTCCCACCGGAGCCGCTGCCACCGTGCCCGGGATTATCAGAGACGCCGTTAGCGGAAACGGTGCCATTGACGGCGAGCGCCCCCGCGACCGTGAGACGAATGGCGCCGCCGCCAGCGCTGCCAGGCTCGGTGGAACCCGTGCCGCCGGCGCTGCCCAATTCGGCGGGTTGGAGCAAGGAACCATAAGGCGTGCCGACCGGCGCGCTCGACCATCCCGAGCCGCCCTCTCCACCATAGCTGCCGCCGGCGGCGTAACCGGCAGAGTCCGGCGCCGTGCCGGGCCCCCGATTCGAGCCGATCGGATAACCCTTCCCATCGACGGTCAGTGCGCTGCCTGGGTCTAGATCCGCATCGCCCTGGACAGTGAGTTCCAGGATGGAATCCGCCGTCAAAACTCCATCTGGGCCAAGGTGTAGGCTGGTCACTGTCGCCCCGCGCGTGAGGTCCACCACGGCATTGCTCGAGACGGTAAGGCGCCACAGGCCGGAAACTGTGACTGGTGTCATGGGGCCAAGATGTCCGCCATTCTCAACAAGCAGCTCGCCGGATTGCGAAGCATTCTCGAAGTAAATGGTGCCAGCGCCTCCCCAAAGCTGGCTTGGGCATGTAAATGGGCCGCCACCAAGCGCGAACACCTGGTCGGCGAAGCTGAAAGTCGTGTGGTTCGTGCAATAGATGGCGATGCGCCCGCCACCCCCCGCGCCGCCATCGCAGTCTGAGCGTCCGCTGCCGCCGTTGGCGGAAATGCTTCCGCTGCCCTGGAGTGTGCCGATGTTGAGCAAAATGCTGCCCCCGGAGCCGCACCCGCCGTGGGCAGGCGTATCAGAGATGCCATTGGCGGTAATCGTGCCATTTAGAGTGAGCGTGCCGGTAACAGCCATTTGCATTGCACCACCGCCGGCACTGCCGGGTTCGCCGTTGCCTGTGCCCCCGGCGCTGCCAAAATCCAGCGGCTGAGTGATCGAACCATACGTGACGCCCCCGGCAGGAGCGCCGTAGTAGCCAGAGCCCCCTCTACCCGCGTAGCTCGCGCCCCCCGCATAACTGGTCGCGTTCGGCGCTGCGCCCGGCCCATGATTGGAGCCTACGGGGTAACCTTTGCCATCGACGGTGACGGTTCCGCCCTGGTCGATAAGCACATCGCCCTGCACACTCAGATTGAGCCTCGACCCGGCGTCGGCGGTAGTCACCCCGGCTTTTGTGCTCACGTGCAAGCCCCTCAGATTCAGCGAAGTCATTGCGGCGACAATTCCCCCGTTAGTGGCCGTCAGCCAAAGCGACTCGGATGAAGAAACACCTGTGCCTACGCCTGCGATTCCCCCGTTATCCACGACCACCAAAGGGTCCGTTTGGCCGATGATCTTGGTGTAAATGGTCCCCGCCCCGCCGGGGAATGAACAGAAGCTGGCGCGAGCCTGAACTCTACCAGCAAAAGTGCTGACGCCGTAATAGAGCGCAATGCGTCCGCCGCCTCCGCCGCCGCCATCCGCATCGATGTCGCCAGCGCCACCGTTGGCCATGATAGAGCCGATACCGGCCAGGATAGGAGTCGATAACCAAACGCTGCCTCCCGCCCCACCTCCAACTTCTACCTCGTCAATCACACCGTCCGAGTCGCCATTCGCTAGAATCTGGCCGTCAATGATTATCGTCCCGCCAGCGACGAGGCGCACGGCCCCACCACCGGCGCGCGCGAGACCTTCATGGGATGGGCAAGCACCTCCCGCGCTGCCCCAGTCCATCGGTTGGCTCAGCGAGCCGTAAGGTCGTCCGCCCAGGGCGCCGGAGCTGGCGTCGGCGCCAAAACCCCCGTAAGCGCCGCCACTGCCATAGTCGGTATAACCCGTTCCGCTAACTCCGGCGCCGGGGCCAGGAAAACCAGGTCCGTACCCCTTGAAGGACACGTCTATTTTGCTGAACGGGTCAATCAAGACATCCGCCGCGATGGCTAGGTCAATCCGGTTAAAGGGCTGCCCCGCCGCGGCCGGCGCGTGCGTCAGCACGCCCCCAGCGATGACATGGAGCGAAGCAAACGAGTGGAATCCATTGATGGTCACGACGCAACTGCTAATGGTTATATCCTGCCCGTCAAAGATGAAGTTCTCCGGGCCGATAACGATGGGGGTGGTGAACACGACGGCGGGGGCGCCTGCCGAGCTGAGTGCGAACAGAATTACTGAGACAAGCTTCCGGTATTTCATAGCTTCTAACTGTGTTGAGTTTGAGAGCCAAAGGTGGGTTGCCCACAGCCTTGCGCCCTCGCAGCTTACAAATGTAACCACAAAATCCAGAGGGTTAGCAAGCTTTTTCTCAGCTTCTGCCCCCTTCGTAGGACGCACCTTTTCATTTAGGTAAACGCCAAGCATCGGGAGATTTGGAGAAGATGAGCGCCTGCAAGCGAGCAGGACCGCCGTTGCGGTGGAGGAAGCGCTTTGGGAACTTGCGAGTGGTGGCCCGGCTGCGGGGATTGATCTTACGACATTCCTCCAGCCAGACCTGGGCGAAACTGACCACGACCCGGCGGAACAGGATCAACGCAAAGGCCGCCTTGGAGTTGCGAACGCGGCTCTGATCTTCACCCAGGGTCACGTCCAAGGCGTGATGCAGGCGGCTCTCGATGACCCAATAGCCCCGCTTGAGTTTGAGAAAGCCCACGGCGTCCAACTCTTCCAGGGTGAGGCTGCTGATGAGATAAGCGATTTCGGTGGTCTTTTTACCCTTGCGCCGGACCCGGCGCCGCAGCCGGGCAATGGTCTGAACTCCCGGAAAACCCACCTGCTGTGGGCTGGTATCCTGACAATCGATCACCCGGATTTCGTGTCGTCCCCGGTTTTTATCCCGGGTCATGGCGTGGGTGTGCGGCGTGGGCGGAGGGGGGAAAACGCTGTTCGGCGAACAGCGTCGAGAGCGTTTCAAAGAGACCCTTTTGGTTCTTTTTGACCGTCAGCAGGTAATCGCCACCCTGCTCATAAAGAATCTGTTTTACCGTTTCCACCGAGAAAGGGTCAAACCGGAGATTGGTCCCCGAGAAGAGCGCATGCACTTCAATCTCCGGTTTGACCCTTTCTCTTTCTCAGCTTGACCCTGACCCACCCGCGAAAAGCCCGCCGCCAGGCAAAGCCCGAGTTTGTTAGCCGTTCCAAACTTGTCGCGTGGCGGCTCCTCTTGTTAGTGTGGGGTCATGATTCCAGCCCGACGTTTTCTCGTGGCGGCACTGTTGTGCCTGTGGGCCGACCGCTGTCTCGCCGAACCGCAACCTTCCCTGACACCCGAACAGCAAGTCTGGCTGGCCAAAGCCAAACGGTCTGAGCGCGCGGGCTGGGTGTATCTGCACGTTGAAGGCGAACCCCGCGAGCGCGGGTTTCAGCATGGATACCTGCTGGCGAAAGAGATCGCCGACGGGCTGCGGGTAAGCCGCATCGAGTGGCAGCATCAAAGCGCGATGGACTGGCCCTGACTTGTGTCTCGCGCTGCCGCCATGTTTGTTCCCCGGATTGATGCCGAGAACCTGGCCGAGATTGGGGGCATTGCCGCAGGCGCCCAAGCGGCCGGCGTAAACGTCTCGCGCGACGACCTTATCGCCTACAACGGCATCATCGAACTGAGTGAATACTGGTGGCCGACTGAGCTGAAAAAGATCAAGGAAGGCCCCGCGCCGCCGGTTCGCGAATCGTGCAGTTCCTTCGTCGCCACTGGCTCCTGGACCAAAGGCGGGAACTTTGTTCTGGGCCACAACACCATGCAGGGCTATGGCGATGTCTTCCCCAACCTCATCCAGGACATCGTCCCGTCCCGCGGCCACCGTATTCTCTGGCAGACCACACCCGGCTGGATTCATAGCGGGACTGACTTCTTCCTCACCTCGGCCGGCATCGCCGGTTCGGAAACCACCATCGGCGACTTCGAAGGCTTCGACACCAACGGCGTGCCCGAGTTTGTGCGGATGCGCCGGGCCACGCAGGATGCGGGCTCGCTTGACGAGTGGTGCGACATCATGAAGCGCCACAACAATGGCGGCTACGCCAACGCCTGGCTGCTGGGTGATGCCAATACCAGGGAGATTGCGCGCCTCGAACTCGGCCTCAAATACAGCGCCTGGGAAAAGAAACGCGACGGCTACTTCATTGGCTCCAACGTGGCTGAAGACCGGAGGATCCTATTAATGGAAACCGACCGCAAGGACACCGGCATCCGGTTGTCCTCGGTCGCCCGCCGCGTGCGTTGGAAGCAGTTAATGCGGGATTATGCCGGCAAGATTGATATTGCCCTGGCCAAGCGGTTCGAAGCGGACCACTTCGACACCTGGCGGGGAAAGACGATGCCCGGCGGCCGAACTCTTTGCGGCCACTTCGATCTCGATCCCGAGCCTCAGGGGCACGATGTGCCATTCGATTGCAGCGGGACCGTTGACGCCAAGGTGGTGGATGCGGCGATGGCGAAGCGGTTAGCCTTTGAGGCCCGGTGGGGCTCGGCCTGCGGTGTGCCCTTCCGCGCGGGTAAATTCCTCGCCTCCCATCCGCAGTTCGAGTGGCTGACCGATCACTTGCGGGACCGCCCCAGCCAGCCGTGGACCACCTTCCACGCTGGAGAGACCAGCCCCAAATAGCATCATCCCTTGCGGTTTGGTCATGTTCCTGCGGGACGCTTGTTCGCCCCGGTGGGCGCTGCACGCGTGCTAAACGTAAAGCGCATCCGCGGCAAGAAGCTCCCGCAGGCCGCCGCGCCCTCCGCCTTGCGATTTCTGCTTTCTGCTTTCCCAGTTCTAGCTTTTCAGCGCCCAAAGCCCTGAGTCATGGTCTGGCGTACAAAGCAAAGGCCGGGCTTACGCCCGGCCTTTGCTGATAAGGAATCTATATCATGGCGTCTTGATCAAATAGAACAGGCGAGGGTTGGACGGACTTATTGGCAGCGTCGCCGAGAAGTTGCCGCTGCTGTCGAATGTCCCCGTCGCATTTGTACCCCAGCTTGCAACGGGCGCCCCCACGTTCGCATTTGTCAGAACCGAGAAGGTTCCGTTCAGCGTTCCGCCTGAACCGCTGATCAGCAGATTTCCGCCACTGTGGACAACGCCTGAAATCATTGGCCCGGTTGGCGTCACCAGGCCCAGCAGCTCGATGTCACCAAGGCTCATGAAATAGGTATTGTTAGGTTGCTTCACGTTATTGAAGGTCAGGCGATAGCTGGTGTATGACTGGCTATTCGCGAAGCGGATCTCCTGGACCGAGTTGGTCAGCGGATCTATTGGATCGGACGACGAATTCCGGTCCTCTGGTATGGAGAGCGCGGTGTCAGGAAGGATCGTCGCGTAGTTCGTGCCATCATTGTTTGAGCCTTCCAATTGGACATCCGCCGGATCGCTGTCCGATCCATCGCTGCCCGCATAGATCCGCAAGGCAGTGACCCGTGTCGCGCCAGCGGCCGGAGTGGTAATCAGGCCCACCGGACCACCGAACGGAGGGAATCCTGCGTTGTTGTTGAGACCGCTGCCCCGGGTCGTGAAGGGGGTAGTAAAGTTATCGATCGCCGTAGGCGGAAGAGCAGCAGTGGTCGAAGTGTTGCCGAAATCGGTGATCGGGTCGTTCGGGTCGGTGACGTCCACATGGCTATCGAGAATAGTCACCTGCACCACGGCGCTCGTTACTGCCGCGACCGAATTTGTTGCGATCAGCCTGTAGTTTCCAGCATCACTAAAAGCCGCCGGGTTGATAGTCAGGGTCGCGGTATGTGAACCTGAAATCGTGCCGCCATCGCTCAGGTCCGTGTATACGCTCGCAATTTGCTTTTGCCAGCGTGAACTCGGAGCCGGGGTTCCGCTGACCGTCGCGGCAATTGTCAGGGTGGTTCCATTGAAGGCCTTGGCCGTGGACGGAACGCTGAGAATGATGGGCAGATTTGTGGTCACGCCCAGCAGTTCAGCCTCACCCAGTTGAAAGCTCCCGAACGTGTCTCCTCCTTTTAGATGCGAGAACGTCAGCCGATAGCTCGTGTAGCCGGTCGTATTCGGGAAATGCACCTCGGTTACAAAAGCCACGAGTGGATCCGGCGCTCCGGCCGTGTTGCGGCCGTCTGGCAGTGTCATCGAGTTCGAGGCGATCAGCGTATAGGTGGCCCCGCTATTGACGGATCCTTCGAGTTTATAATCTGACGGATCGCGTCCCGTAGTATCATTGGCCGGGTAAAACCGCATGGCGCTAACCACGGTAGCCCCCGCACTGGGAGTAATCACGCATCCAATCGGAAGGCTTGTGTTTGCTCCCCATTTCGCGCCCAGATTGTTATCAATCGCATTGGCTACCGGTCCGTCTCCGAACAGGCTGCCGCCGAAGAAAGTGATCGGATCACCGGGCTGAGTGACGTCAGTGAGGGTGGAAAGCACGGTAACGGTGACCACGGCGCTGGTCACCGAACCGCCTGCGTTGGAAGCAATGACCTGGAAGTCCGCCGCGTCCGCGAAGTAGTTAGCGCTGGAGATCGAGAGCGTGGGGCTAGTGGCTCCAGAAACGGTGCCGCCATTGCTCAAGTTGGCGAAGACGCCATTCGTTCCTTTTTGCCACTGATATGTAAATGGCCCGATGCCGGTCACCTGGACTGAGAGCGAGAAAGGGCTTCCCGCGAAAATATTCGTGCCGACCGGTTGCTGGGTAATAATGGGCGCAACGGGTCCAGTTGATCCGCTCAAAGCGAAAATGGCAGCGCGACCCCCGGTGTCGGTGTAAACCAAATCAACGGAAGTGACCGGGCTTACCGTGTCGGCCAGGACAATATCGCTCGCGAAGAGCCGGTCCGCGCCGTTCTGGGCGAAGGTTTGCTGGCTCCACTGCCCGCTCTCTACTTGCACGCGGCCGTTCGGTATGTACATCGGCGTCGAAGTATCAAACCAGTCAACAATGGTGATGACGTTGGTTTCTGAGACTCCGTTCTGGTGATGCACGATTACGGTAGGATGCACCGGTCCGTTCCCAGCCGCATCCAGAAACGACAGCGCGGTAAAAGCCTTCGGAGTAACTAATGTAATCGTTGCATTCGTAACGACGGGACTTACCCACATAACGTCATTCGTCGTGTAATCCGGCGCCATCGTGTAGCTATGGTCCCCGGCTGCATTGGTAAAGGTGGAACCATGCACCGGGATGCCGCTGGCCTGGGCGATAGCGTTCACGGTGGGATTGCCATAAATAACCGGGCCGTTGTTGATCATGTTGAAATCATGCCCTCTTTCGTAAAAGGTGAATCCAGTGTTATTCCCGAGCTCGTTGTCCATCGTCACCGTCGTAGCCCACACATTGGTGCTATCGATGATGGTCGGGGTGACCACTCGCCCCCGTTTGGCGGCAGCAGCTTCGACCACGAAATCATAGGTGTAACCGGTAACCGCGATCGGAGCCACCGGGCCGCCGGGAGTCGTCGCGCCACTCACCCCCAGGATGTCGTTGTGAGAGCCCGATGACCCGCTCACGTACGAGAGGACGATGTTCGTGACCGGGCTGGTCGTATTGGTCAGGGCGATATCCCGGAAATAAATACGTGGATTACCCCCGTCGGTTTCGGTAGTGAACGTGACCGGACTTTGACACCGCCCGCCCGCCGTAAAGGCTATACCCGAGCCGCTAAACCAATCCGGACAGCCGAAACTTCCCGTTTCAAAGGTTCCATCCGCGTGGTTGACCCTTACGCCAATCACATCGCCGCCATTTCCGCCGCTGCCCAGGAAGGACAAAAGGGTGTAGGCTGCCGGCGAGGTTAAGGTGAACGTGCCGTTGGTAATAACGGTATCAATCAGGATTCCGTTCGGTCCGGCGTACGTCGGCGGCGCCCTGAATGTGTAGTTGGCGTTATCTTGCGCCGTGAAGACGGTATTCGCCGGCGGCAATCCATTGCCGGGATTTGCCGTATCGTAACCCTGTTCGAACCACGTATTTGCGGTATTGTTGGTTCCTGCATCCACCGTGGCAGTGGTGACGACATCCAACCTTGGCGTCGTGTTCGATTCGACAATTAGGTCTTGATTATAGCTGCCAATTGTTAGGGGAATGGGCGAGTACGCTGCCTGTGAGATGCTGGCTCCCACGAGCGCTAGCGACAATAGACTCGCCGGTACGAGTTTCGTGAGTGTTTCTTTAATACAGGTTGAGAGACCTGCTATTTTTAACTGGGTATGAGTGCGCATAGGTTTTTCTTTTAGTTCCTCCATCTGGGGTCGGTTCGCGTTTTGTTTTTGGGCCGGGGGCACACACCAAGCACTTCGGCTAGCGTGCCAACCAAGGACTGCCGACGGCGCAATTTACTTGCCTGGTGAGAGAGGACAGACCCGATGGGCAAGGCGGTCTTTGTTTTGCGTTGAACTCTCACATTAGGCCTGACCAATATGGCAGGTTTTTTGTCCGTTGACAAGAAGAATCGTTCCTTCGGGGATCATAATGGGTAGAGATTGAGCTTTCCGCAGAAGAACAGGATGCGAATCCGGTAGTTTTGGAAGTTGCGGAAGCCACGTGCCGCAGATTTGAGGCTCTGGATCTTAGAGTTCAATCCTTCAGTGACCGCGTTGGTAATGTGATGCTTCAGGTAAGTTATCAAGTTGTCCAGATGACGCTTGAGCATCTGTGCCACTTCGACAACCGGCTTGAGGCGGCTGCGG
>PLZQ01000514.1 GCA_003152225.1 Limisphaerales bacterium
ATCTGCACCCGCGCCGCAATCCACTGGATCGGCAGGGTCGTTTGGCTCCGCAGCCGGGCAGCGATGGCCAGCTTGCCGGGGTCGCTGCGCCGGCGAGTGGCCAACTCGGACTCCTGCCAGCCCCGGCGCGCAAGCTCCTCCGCGATGATGCGGTTGGCCCTTTGCTCGGCGGTCTCCCGGTGGAGTTCCCCGGAGTGGCTCTCGCCAAGCTTACCCTCCCTCAGCTCCAGCATCTGCTCTTTGAACTGCTCGCTGCCCAAGTACCAGCCCCGCCGCAGCGGCTTGAGCGATTCCTCGTCGAGGGCCTCCAGCCGGCGCCTTTCCATCTGCCGCTCGAACTCCTGACGCCCCGCTGCGAAGTCCTGCCCAATGCCGTGCTCGCCCAGCAAGCGGTCCACGCGCATGGCGCGCGGCATGAACCCAACCATGTCAGGCCACCACCCGCCAGCCAAACACCAAAAACCGCCAGTCCGCCTCTGCCCCCTCTGTCCGGCCGATTCACCCGGACCAATCTACGGTTTGACCCCTTTCACGTGCCTGGCCGTGTTTGGCGACTGCTCGGCAGGTTTCTGTTCACTGGACAATTCCTGCTTTGAGGCTTGAGCACTTGGGGCGTGTTCCTTCGCAATGGCCTCCTGCCTCGCGGGGTCCGGCTCCGGTTCTGCTGCTGCCAGTCGTAGCGCGAACCCATGCCCGAGCGCGAGGAATGGTAGGACCAAGGCAACGCCAAGGCGCACCAGTTGTGCATGGTTTTTCATTGTCTCAATTCCAGCGCAAAGTGCCCCCAAAGCAGACAGGGCGGGGCCATTGCCGCTGTTACAAGATGGGAAAGCACCTCCTGTGCCCGAATCTCGACTTCCCAACCCCCCGAAACCTAGGCACTCTCAGGCATGAAATTCACCAAGTTAAATTACGTCGTTGTCACACTCGCATTGCTCGCGTTGTTTGCCGGGAGCATTGTCGCCGCGCCATCGGGCACGGCCTTTACCTATCAAGGCCGGCTCACCGTCGGCGCTAACGTCGCCAATGGCAACTACGACCTAAACTTCAGCCTGTATGACGCGCTCAGCAGCGGTAGTCAGGTGGGCAGTTCGCTCACCAACACCGCCGCTGTCAGTAACGGGCTGTTCACTGTGACGCTGGACTTCGGTGCGAGCGCCTTCAATGGCGATGGCCGGTGGCTGGAAATCGGTGCGCGCACGAATGGAAGCGGCGCATTCACTACGCTGAGTCCGCGCCAGAAGCTGACACCGACGCCATACGCAATCACGGCGGGGAACTTCACCGGCACGCTGCCTTCGGGTCAGCTTGCTGGCACTTACGGCAGCGCGGTGACATTCAATAACGCGGGCAATAGTTTCACTGGCAGCGGCGCGGGGCTCACGAGCGTCAACGCCGCCACGCTCGGAGGCTTGGGAGCGGCCGGTTTCTGGCAACTGGCCGGCAACGCGGGGACAACACCTGGCCTGAACTTTCTCGGCACGACTGACAACCAGCCCTTGGAATTTAAGGTCAACGGAAACCGCACCCTGCGACTTG
The DNA here is from genome assembly GCA_003152225.1 of Limisphaerales bacterium. GTDB lineage: Bacteria > Verrucomicrobiota > Verrucomicrobiia > Limisphaerales > UBA8199 > PALSA-1440. Next base: position 1,540 of record PLZQ01000514.1, read on the forward strand.
ATGTAAACGGCAACATCGCAGATGGCAGTTCTGCAAACTCAATCAGTACGAACGCGCTGTACTCGGTGATTGCGGGTGGCTCCAACAATATCATTCAAGCTAGCGCCAGTGTCATTGGTGGAGGCCACGACAACACCGTCCAAACCAACGCAGCCAACTCAACCATTGCCGGAGGTCGCTATAACACCATCCAAACCAACGTTGACGTTGCTACCATTGGCGGGGGAGAAAAAAACACCGTTCAGTTTGATGCCGACGCCACCACGATCAGCGGGGGCTCCCTCAACACCATTCAAACAAACGCCGACTACGCCACCATCGGCGGGGGCTACACCAACACGGTCGGCGCCAACTCCTCGACCGTCGCCGGGGGCCGCTACAACACCGTGCAAACCAATGCCAACAGCTCGACTATCAGCGGAGGACGGTACAACACTATCCAAATTAATGCATACGATGCCACCATTGGTGGGGGGGTCACCAACACTATCTGGTCGAACGCTTACGCCTCGACCATCGGGGGCGGCAACAACAACACCGTCCAAACCAATGCCAACAACTCGACCATCGGCGGAGGCGCCTGGAATCTCATCCAAACCAACGCGTTCTTCTCGACCGTGGGCGGAGGCTTATCCAATACCATCCAAGCCACGGCCACCTACTCGACTATAAGCGGAGGACGGTACAGTACCATCCAGACCAACGCGTATCTGTCGGTCATTGGCGGCGGCTACAACAACAACATTCTGAGCAACGCTCATTACGCCGCCATTCCGGGTGGGATGAATAATGTCGCTGCGGGGTCTTACAGTTTCGCTTTCGGCAACGGGGCCAAAGCTCTCCACGATGGGGCATTTGTCTGGGGTGATTCGATCCCCGCCTACATCTCCTCCACTGTCAGCAACTCATGGACGGCACGCGCTTCCGGCGGCGTACGGTTCTTCTCGAATAGCGGCGCGACGGTTGGGGTGCAATTGGCTGCCGGCGGAAACGCCTGGAGTCCCATGAGCGACCGCAACGTGAAAGAGAACTTCCAGCCTGTGGACCAGCGTGCCGTACTCGAGAAAGTGTGTCGCCTGCCGGTGACGGAATGGAACCTAATTTCGCAACCGGCGGGCATCCGCCACATCGGCCCAATGGCGCAAGACTTCCAAGCGGCTTTCGGCGTGGGGGAAGACGACCGCCACATCAGCACCAGCGACGCTGATGGCGTCGCCTTCGCAGCAATCCAAGGCTTGAACCAAAAGGTCGAGCAAGTAGTCAAAGAAAAGAATGCCCGGATTCAGACTCTGGAGAAAGACGTGGCCGAGTTAAAAGCGATAGTAAATTCGCTGCTCCAGAAGTCCAGCGGAGGTGCCCAATGAAAGCGGAAGACACTAATCGGAAGTCAAAAGCCGCCATTTCGGTTTTGGCATTCTGGCTCGTTTTGTCGGCGGCACAGGCTCAAATCAGCTACTCCATTGATTGGTTCACCATTGACGGCGGCGGCGGCACGAGCACGGGCGGCGTTTACAGCGTCACGGGGACGGTAGGCCAGCCGGACGCTGGCACGATGGGCGGCGGCAATTACACCGTGAACGGCGGATTCTGGGGCCTCATCGCCGCTGTGCAAACACCCGGCGCACCGTTGCTCTCCATTTCCCACACGACCACCAACACCGTGGCCGTCGCCTGGCCGTCGCCCTCGCCCGGGTGGCTCCTGCAACAAAACACCAACAGCGTCAGTTCGGCGAGCTGGAGCAACGTCACCGCCACAATTCAAGACGACGGCATGACCAAATTGCTCATCGTCAATCCGCCGACGGGGAACCGGTTTTTTCGCTTGTTCAAACCGTAATCGTTCAGGCCGGATCACCACTCAACGTCGTCCAAAGATTGCCCGCGAATCTGGTCGCTGGGATTAAGTGGTTGCTGGGCGTTTATACCAAGCGGCTTGAACCGCGTAGCGTCAGGAATGACGCGGCTGGCGCGCAGAGACGAGCAGGCCAGTTGTTTTTCGGCACGTCCTGGGGCCAGTCTGTGAGCGCGGGCGGGGTAGTGGTCATGTTTGCTCGGTTCAGTTCAGCGGCGCCTTGGCTAACCACGTGCGCTTGTGCTTTTTGGCTTATTGGTTGAGCGCGCGTTTGGGCGGAGAATGGCGTGCCAAGGGCGAGACCGAAGAGGTTCCGCGCATCTTGCGCCACCTGCAAACCATACGGCTGGGCCGTTTGCGGGATGGGCCAGCGCGTGGAGCGGGCACTAATGACCCAAATCCCAAAGAATATGAACGAACAGTTACAAAAACTGGGCTTAGCGTCACTTTTCGCGGCCCCGCCAAAGTCCTAGCGTGTAGCCCGACGAAATCGGAAAGGGGTCAAACCGTAGATTGGAATTCGAGCTGGGCGCAGGGTTCGAGGGCTCTTGCGGCTTTGCGTTCGTCTTGGCTCTGAGCCAGATGAGGGNNTGCCGATCTGCACCCGCGCCGCAATGCACTGGATCGGCAGGGTCGTTTCGCGCCGCAGTCTGAAGTCTAAGGTCTAAAGTTGGGGTGGGGCAGTTCGAACTCGGTAATAGCCTGAAAAAAAGTGCTGCTGATTTGCAGGCACTTACAACAATTCAGTGAAATATTTTCACTCCCAAACCGCCCCGTGCCCGCGGCCCGATAACGTTAACGGTATGCGCAACCCCGCACCTTTCAACCACTTCCCGCCGACACTGTTTTCACCGAACTGCTCCCCTATATATGAAGAGGCGCATTTATTTTCGCAGCGCGCCCACGAAGTAAAAAGCTGAAATGCTGACCGGCAAGCGGAACGGGAAGATGGGGAGGGCAAAAAAACTGCCGCTCGTGTCACGGGGCGCCCAACTGGAACACGCGATAGAAACGCTGTGGGGTGGCGGCGGGGGCGGAAACGGTGACGGGCGGTCCGGCGTCGAGCCAGTTGAACGTTCCGCTGTTGGTGGCGAAGACAAAGCCGGGCGAGGCGGCCCAGGTCAGGAGCTGCGGCGAGTACTCGACCTGGTAAGAGCGGCTGGCGTTGGCGTTCCACCATACGTCAAAGGCGCCCAAAGCGGCCACGGACTGAAGGTTGAGCGACAGGAAGGGCAGCGCGACAAACCCCGCGCGCTGCAACCCGCGCTGGACTTCGGGATTCTGCATGAATCGCCGCCACACCCGTTGCGTGCGGTAGTTCTCGATCATGATCACGATGGGCCCCTGGTCGATGCCCAGCTCATCGGTGTCGTACCAACCTGCCCCGATGTTAAAGGCGTCGCGAAAGCCGTATTCGGTCAGGATGTGGATGCGAAACCGGCTGTAAAAGGCGCGCAAGGTCGGCAGCGAATACTCGGGCGTGAAGGGCATGGCCCCGCCGGCAGCGGTGGGGGCAATCGTCCCATCATCGGGTGCGGTTGGCGGCAGGCCGCGCGCCGAGTAGCCAGTGGGTGGCGGGCCATCGCAGGCGGTTAATCCCCAAACCGTGCTGCTGTAACTGACGTGGGGCGCCGTGCTGCAATAAGCCACCTGCGCCAGGGCCGCCCGCCGCGAGTTCTCGAAATAGGTGCTGTTGTGGCTGTTCATGTAAGCGTCCGCGATATGGCGGAAGTCAATCCAGCAGTGGGAGTACTGGTGCCCAAACAGCGGAGCGAACGTCACGTAGCTCTGCCCGTTGTTAGTGCCCCAGGTGTAGCCGCTGGTCCACCGGCTCCAGGCCGAAGCCGGCAAGGGATTGGTCGCCGTGCCCAGGCCGAGGCAATAAAGGATCATCGCCTCGTTATAGCCGATCCAGTTGTTGTAGCCGGTGAAGCCCGAGGTGGGCTGCCAGCCCATCGCCACGGCGTTGGTCCCCTGGGACATGAACGTCCAGTCCACCCGGTTGAAGATGGCGTCCGCAGCCGAGCGAATGGCGGCCTCGTCGGCGCCGGGGCCATCGAAATACTGTTTGGCGTAGAGAATTCCCCCCAGCAGCAAGGCCGTGTCAATGGAAGAAAGCTCGGAGCCGGTGCGCAAGGCGGTGTTCATGTCCAGGAAGTGGTAAAACCAGCCTTTGTAGCCGATGACAACGGTCGTGCCGGGGCCTTGCGGCCCTTGCCGGAAAGTGTTCAGCGTTGTCAGGACCCGGGCTACGGCCTGAGTCCGCGCGATCCAGCCGTGGTCAACCGCGATGCCGATGGCCGTCAGTCCAAACCCCACCGCCGCGATGCTGCACGCCGAGCCCGTGGCGCTGCGGTCCGGAACCAGCCCATTGGCCGGGTTCGCGCCGTACCAGAAGTAATCGAAGCAGGTCTGCTGGACGTAATCGAGGAACTCGTCGTCATTGGCAAACGGATGCGGCACCGCGGCCACCGTTGCGGAAGGGGGGCTCTCCTGGGGATTGGTGTCCACCGCCGTCACGTAGTAAAAGTTGGTCTGCCCGTTGCTGACCTTGCTGCTGAGGTCGCAGTAGCCGGGGCCGATGAGCAAGCTGGTATTAAGCAGGGAAAATGGGCCGCCGGCGCCTGTGGTCGAGCGGTACACGCGATAGCCGGCCAGGCCGGCGTCGGTGTTCCGATCCCAGTGCAGGACCACACTTAGGTCGCCCGCGATGCCGATTACGCCGGTTGGGGCTTGAATGGCGAAGGCAAAGTGAGAGGCGGCCGCCAGGAGGAGGATTTGCAGACTCAGAGTTCGTTTCATGGCCGATCAGTGCGGACCTAGAAACACTATACCATCGGGGAAGGGGTCAAGGCAAAAATTATTGACAGCCCATCCGGGTCTGCGATATTCTAATATGCGTCAGAGGGCTCGAGCACCCGAATAGGTCCGTTGCAAGCCGAATGACAAAGCCGCCCATAAAAGCCATGAAATTCCCACCCCGCACTTATCCGTTCTCCCGGAACTCGATTGACCGCAACAGCTTCAGGAGCGTCGGCACCGCGCTGCTTACCCTGGCCGCGGCCCTCCTGCTCACGGCCAAACCGACGCAGGCTGCCAATCTCCTGGTAAACCCAGGGTGCGAGCAAGACAGCTTTCGTCGTGCCGTCCCGACGGGCTGGACGCGTTTCGCCCCGCCGACGGCTCAGGTTCCTCCAAATCTCTGGATTCTCGGCAACGAAGCCCCTCCTCATACAGGCGCTCTTTGCTATAAAGAGTGGGGAGCCTGTTACAACGGCACCAACAACGCGGCGGGGATATACCAGGATTTCAGCGCCGCGCCTGGCTCAACCTATCAGGCTAGCGGATGGCTCTACACCAGAGGCAGCGACGTGCTGGGGACGGATTGTTACCTTTGGATCGAGGTTTCGTTCCTCGGCTCGAGCGGCAACCTGCTGGCTCTTTACAAATCGGATAATTTCACCGCCAGTGTGGGAACCGACAATTGGTTCCAGTACCAGGTAAACCACTCCTGCAATATCTCGTCCCCCGTGTCGATTGGCGATCCGTTCTTCAACACTTACGCCATCTCGGGAAACGTGACCCAGTTGGTTGCGCCGCTGGGTACGGCTACGGTCCGTTACCGCCTTGTTTATGTTCAAGTTGCCAGCGAGGGCGGGTCCGCTTACCTCGACGATGCCGTTCTGGACCAGATCAGTGGTCCACCCCCGCCCGTCATCAGCAACCTCTTCCCGGACCCGCTGGGCATGATCTTCGTCAACCCGAGTGACGGCATCAGTTTCAACGTCAGCTCCCCGAGTGGCGTCACTATCAATACCAACGCCATTGGCCTGGTCCTCAACGGAGTGGACGTCTCCGGCAGCTTGGCCATCACCGGTTCCTCCTCCAACAAGAACGTCACCTATCATGGGCTTCAATCCAACACAGTTTACACTGCTTCGATCACCGTGACCGACGCTATTAACTTCACCGCCAGTGCCAGCACTTACTTCGAAACCACCTGGGTCGGTGTCCCCCCGGTCGTGTATCTGTGGGAAGCCGAAGACTTTGATTTCACGAACGGCATGTATTTCGATCAACCCGCCCTCTGCAACACCATCGGCTCCCCCAACTGCTACTTTGGCACCGTGGGCGTTGAGGGGGTGGACGAGCACGTCAGCGGCACCGCCTCGAGCCACGTTTATCGCCCCGATGATGCGGTCGGCACTTTGGGTTCGGGCGACTACGTCCGCAAAGACCATTATGTGGCGGGGGTGACCGACTACCGCATCGACCCGTTCAACACCGATATGTGGCTAAATTACACGCGCGATTGGTCGAACGGGACATACTGGGTCATCGGCCGCCTCGCAACCGATGTCGGCCTTAACGGAACACTGACCCTCAGCGTGGTGAATCCCGACACAAGCACCTCGGACCTCGGCACTTTCAAGATTAACGGCGGCCATGGCTGGAGCACCTTTGACAACGTTTATCTCAAGGACACGAATGGCAATAACGCCCTCGTCACGCTCAATGGCAAACAGACTTTGCGCCTCACCAGCGGCGGTAACCTCCTGCCCAACTTCTTCATGCTCGTCGCCGCCCAGGCGGATTTGCCCCAGCTAAGCAACGTCTATCCCACCGGCACGCACCCGTTCGAGTACACCAACACCTTTAGTTTCACGGTGACTGCGCTCGACAGCAGCTTTCCTACGAACGGTATCCGGCTGACCCTCGACGGCAACGACGTTTCTTCAAATCTGGTGATCACCGGCTCGGCCTCGCCCGCGAACGTGGTTTATCCCTTCCTGCTGACCAACGCCATCCACGTGGCCATCATTGCCGTGACCAATTCGCTCGGCCACGGCATCCTGGTGACCAATCGCTTCGATACCTTCAGCGAAGACAACTACATGGTTGAAGCGGAGGATTTCGATTATGACGGTGGACAACATCTCGATAATGTGCTACCCGACTCTTACGCCGGATTGGGAGCCACCACCAATATCGACTTCCAACATACCACGCTGGCTGACGAACCGCCGTTCGGGCTGTACCGCGCCGGCGGTATCCCGGAAGCCAAACTCAATCCCCTCGCCCCCAACACTTTTTATGACACGGTGCGGTCAAATTTCGTGTATTGGGGTGGGATCGATTATGTCTTGGTTTTCTTCGCAGGCACTGACTGGGCCAATTATACCCATGTGTATCCGACGGGTAGCTTCTACGTTTACATACGTTCTTCCGGCGACCACGCGTTTTCCATGTATCTCGACCAGGTCGTCAGCGGCGCCGGCACGGTCAACCAAGTCACCAGGCGGCTTGGGCATTTTGGCGGTTTCGGGAAGGATTACATCACGTACGATTGGGTGCCGTTGACAGATGATGGCTTGGCGGCGCCAGCCGTATTGAAGCTCGACGGTCTCAGTACGCTGCGCCTTACCACCGACGGGAATTGCAATCCCAACTATTTCATGCTGGTCCCGGCCACGGGCATCACCCTCACGGCGAGGCCCGCCGCTGGCAATACTCTCCTCTCCTTCACTAGTCGGGCCGGAGTGGCTTACCGGGTCTTTTACCGGACCGATTTGACCGCCGGCAACTGGACTCTCCTGACCACGGTCGCTGGCAACGGCGCCGTCTCCACCGTGAGTGACCCCGTGACCGGAACCGCCCGGTTCTACAAGGTCACTGCCCCATAGGCAGCCTGCCCTCGCCATATCCTCGGGCGATCGGGCTGCCTGGCGGCAAGTACCGCCCGGTCAAGCCGGCCGTGGTGAAAAGCTGCACGGTCGGAAATGAAAGCGTGAATGGCCCCGCTTGGGCCCATAGAACGGTCTGGCTGCTGGCATACTCGCCGCCACCGTACAAGGGGAGAGGTCGTCCCCACCATGAAAAAGCGCACTCGCTCACTCGCAAGTGCCCCGTCAAAGCTGCGACAGGCTATTTCGTTCCTGCCAGATCCAAATTAGCGCTTCCGGCGAAGGGCCAGCACTCCAACCAATCCCAGACCAAACAGAGCGAGGGTGCCGGGCTCCGGAACGATCGTGACGAACGTCGTGTCGGTGAACGCAGCATTAATGAAGTCGCCGGCGGCGTTGGCATCCCCTTGAGCGTAAACTCCCACCTGGAAGCTTGGAAGTCCTCCTTCGAGGTTCGACCACGCCAGCGGACCGCTCGTTTCGATACCGGCGCCCCGGTCAATGAAGAACTCAAGGGTGTCCGGGACACCCCCGACACCATCGCCACCGCCGCGTTCCGTGACACCGAGCAGAATGGAAGTGCCGGGAGTGTAACCGTTGGCACCCGCATTGTTGCCAAAAAGTTTGAACGGGCCACCAAATGCGACGATCTCGCCGGCATCGGAGTTAACCAAAAACAGCATATCACCGATTGAGCTGTTAAAACGGATACCAGCCTCTTTTCGAGGCGCGTTGAAACCGTCTGTCAGCGTCACTCGCGTCGAGAAGGTGAAACTGTCGTCAATGCCGAACGTGTGGGCCGTTACGCCGCCATCGGTCGAGGCCAGGACGTCACTGCGATTGGCGCCGCTGAAAGCTCCCGTATAAGCGTCGTGGATCGTAACCGCCGCCGGATTGACACCGATTGTTGGGGGTGTAAAGGTGAGTGTCGATCCCGGGTCGCCGCTAACAGGCACACGCGGGATGATCGCGTAACCGTTGACCGGCTCGGCGTAAGTATTTGCGGCCGCGAGGCCAATCAGGGCAGCGTAGCAGGCGTAACGTTTTAGGAATGTCATAAGTGGCTCCATGTGTTGGTTGATAATCTCACCCCATATTATTGACATGTCCCCCAATCGTGTCAAGCCCTGATTTTACTTTTTTGTCTCAAACTGCCTTGGACCAGCGGCGGGAACAATTTCTTCCCCACCAATCGCCAGTTTCTCAAATCGAGCGCCGTCCCCAACCCGGCGAACTTCTTTGTCACGCTGGATGAGCACCCCGACAGCATCAACGACGCCTATTTCCTGAATCATGCCAATCCGGTGACATTCCAGCA
>PLZQ01000176.1 GCA_003152225.1 Limisphaerales bacterium
TAAACAAGTTAACGCATATGGGGCAACACCCTGGGTTCATCGTACTATAGTTATGCTGTTGCAGGCCAACGGCCTGCTTCATGACTGGGATTGATACCGAGTTGCAGGCTGAGGGGAGGAAAAATGAGCAATGAATCGCGCCTTCAGTGCTAATGAGTTTTAGGCTGATGAACCCAAGGCGTTGCCTTGGGCTGGTATGAATGACGCCCTTGGCGTCCCCCAGTCGCCTCTCCCCCGCAGCCCTGGCTAGATCCTGACCCCAAGAACTCTGTCTTGCACTCGTGTCGGTCGCCTCAAGCCATTGCCATTGCTTAATGGTAATGGTATCGTCGAATGGCATGAAAGACGTTTTGGTTCCAATGGATCAGGCTGGCCGGATTGTGCTGCCGAAAGATATTCGCCAGGAACTCGCCATCAAACCCGGTGACATTTTGCGGGTTTCCATCCGCGGCCCGGCTGTGACTTTGACCCCGAACAAAGAGATCACGGGTCTTGTGCGCAAGGGCAAGGCGCTCGTCTTCTCCACCGCCGGTGAGGAAGTCTTAATCGCGGGGGCGGTCGAGGAACTCCTGGAGGGAGAGCGGGACGAACATGGTAACCAGGTGGCAGGAAGCCTGGCGAAACACAAGACATGAGGGTGTTTCTCGATACCAGCGTTCTCGTCGCCGCTGTCGTTCTAAAGCACGAATCTCACCCAAGAGCGTTTCCCCTCCTGGAGCGGGTCCAGAACGGGAAAGACGAGGGCTTCGTTGCCGCCCACAGCCTGGCCGAGATGTATGCCATCCTGACCAAGCTTCCGCCGCCCTATCGCCATGCGCCCGAGCAGGCGCTGCTCAGCATCGAGGAGAATGTCTTGAAGCATTTCAAGGTTACCAGCCTTGCGGGGAATGATTACGCTTCGCTGATCCGGGAGGCGGCGGTGGTGGGGATTCAGGGTGGCACCATTTACAACGCGGTTTTACTCAAGAGCGCTGAGAAGTCAAATCCTGAGCGTGTCTTCACGCTTAATCTCAAACACTTCCTCGCGGTCGCTCCCAGGAACCTTGGCCCTAAGCTTTCTGCTCCGTGACGCCGGACAAGTGGCCGCTGCTCCCACCCCTCTTTGCGTTTGACCAGGCCCTATTCGCCCACTACCACCCCAAAGCGTGACTTCCGTTCCTGGTTGAATCCACACGCTTTCCCGGGCATGCTCGCCGCGTGAATCATCTGGCTCAAGCCCGGAAAGTGTTCGACATCGAAATGGCTGCCCTCAGAGCAGTGCGCGCGCAACTCGACGGTTCCTTTGCTCAAGCGGTCGAGCTGATCGTTGAGACCCTGCGCCAGCGCGGCAAGCTCATCGTGGTGGGCATCGGCAAGTCGGGTCACGTGGGGCACAAGCTCGCGGCTACGCTCACCAGCACCGGCTCCACCAGCGTGGTCTTGAATAGTGTGGATGCGCTGCATGGCGATTTGGGGATTGTGGCCGACGGGGATACGGTCCTGGCGCTGAGCTACTCGGGCGAATCGGAGGAATTGCTGAACCTGCTGCCGGCGCTCAAGCGGTTCCTGGTCAAGATCATTGCCATCACGGGGGCGCCTAAGTCATCCCTCGCGGGCCACAGCGACCTCGTGTTGAATGTGCGCGTGCCCAGAGAAGCCTGCCCGTTCAATCTCGCCCCCACGGCCAGCACGACGGCGACGCTGGTCATGGGTGATGCGCTGGCGATGGCGGTATTGCAGGCGCGCGGCTTCAAGCGGCAGGATTTCGCCAAATTCCACCCTTCCGGCGCCATTGGCCGCGCGATGCTGTCGCGAGTGGTGGACATCATGCGCAGCGGACCGCGCAATGCCGTGGCGGGCGACAACCTGACGGTCAAAGAGGCGCTACTGGTCATGACTCATGCCAAGTCCGGCAGCCTCAGCGTTGTCAACGGACGCGGCAAACTTGTGGGGGTATTCACCGATGGTGATTTCCGCCGGCACATGGCGACGGACGAGGATTTGCTGGCGCAGCCGCTGAAGGCGGTTATGACCCCCAAGCCCATCTGCATCCGGGACGACGCGCTTGCGGTCGAGGCCTTAAAGGTGTTTAACCAGCGGAACATTGATGATTTGATCGTGGTGAATGCGAAGCACGAGCCGGTTGGCCTCGTGGACTCGCAGGATTTGCCAAAGCTCAAGCTCATGTAGGCTGGGCGTACCGCCCGGCCTAAGCAGTTATTGAATGAAACGTTATGCCTATGCGAAAGACTCAGCTCTTGACTGCGGCGGCCCTGCTGACGCTGACCGCCTGCACCTCAGCCCAACCCGTGGCCAACTCCAACCCGCCGCCCAACCAAATGGTTAAGCAATTCCAGTTCACCAGGACCGAATCCGTCAAAGTGAACTACCTCCTTTTCCTGCCCAAGGGTTACGAGGCGAATGGGGAGAAACGCTGGCCGACGATTCTGTTCCTGCACGGCGCGGGCGAGCGCGGCACGGACGTTTGGAAGGTGGCCGTGCACGGCCCGCCAAAGAACATGACGCAGCACCCGGAATTTCCGTTCATCATCATCTCGCCGCAGTGCCCGGAGCACCAGATTTGGTCCCGGGACGTGCTGCTGGCGCTGCTGGACGACATTACGGCGAAGTATGCGGTGGATACCAACCGGCTATATCTGACCGGGCTGAGCATGGGTGGTTACGGCACGTGGGATCTCGGCCTGGCTTACCCGGAGAAGTTCGCCGCCATCGCCCCGATTTGCGGCGGCGGCGAACTGATTACGTTGCTCCTATCGAGCAACGATAAGGCGCAGGCATTGCATAGTCTCGGTGTGTGGGCGTTTCACGGGGGGAAAGACCCCGTCGTGCCGCTCGCCGAGTCGCAACGGATGGTGGACGCGGTGAAGAAGATGGGCGTGAAGGACGTGAAACTTACCGTTTACCCGGAGGCCGACCATAATTCGTGGACAGCGGCTTACAATGATCCGGAGCTTTACGAGTGGCTGCTCAAGCACGAACGGGGGAAGTGAACCTCACTCCAGCCCGCTAGCGACCTTTGCCCGCTGCAAGACCTTCTGCGCAACGCTGCGCGCCTGGGTGGCGCCGTCGGCTAGGACTTTGTTGACGTAATCCAGGTTCGCCGCCAGTTCGGCACGTTTGGCGCGGGCAGCGGCGAAGTGGTTCCAGTAGTGCTCGAACAACGCCTTCTTTAGATCGCCATAACCCAGCCCGCCGGCGCGCAGGCGGTCCTCATAATCCTTCGCGGTCTCGGGCGGGGCGACCAGTTTCAGGATTTGGATGGCGATGTTCTGGTCGGCATCGGGCTTGGGTTCTTGCGGGGTGCGGCTGTCCATCTTGATGCCCATCGCCTTTTTGCGGAGCGCCTTTTCGTCGCCGAAGATCTCAATGGTATTGCCGTAGCTCTTGCTCATCTTCTCCCCGTCGAGGCCGGGGACCTTGGCGACGTCGGCGCGGATTTGCGGTTCAGGGATGACGAAGGTCTCGCCGTATTGCTCGTTGAACTTGACGGCGATGTCGCGCGTGACTTCGACGTGCTGCTTCTGGTCCTGTCCAACCGGCACAATGTTCGAGTCGTAGATCAGAATATCGGCGGCCATGAGCACCGGGTAGGCGAACAGGCCGTGATTGGGCGAAATGCCCTTGGCGACTTTGTCCTTATAACTGGTGCAGCGCTCGAGCAGCCCCATTGGCGTCACCGTGCTCAGCATCCACGTCAACTCGGTGACCTCCGGCACGTCGGATTGGCGGAAGAATACTGTTTTCTTCGGGTCAAGGCCGCAGGCGAGGAAGTCGAGAGCCACGTCGAGTGTGTTCTTGCGGCGCTCGACGGGATCGACCAGCGTGGTCATCGAATGGTAATTGGCGATGAAATAGAACGCGTGGCCTTTTTCCTGAAGCTCGATGGCGGGCTTCATCATGCCGAAGTAGTTGCCGAGATGCAACGCGCCCGAAGGCTGTATGCCGGATAGAATACGCATTTTGAGAGCTTTTTAGATGGCACGAATGCCCGCGGAGAGCAAGCCACAAGTAGGGGCCGGTCGTGATCGGTCTCTGCGCAGTGCCGAAACGAGTGACCCGCCTCGCGAAGCGTTTGGAGTGCGTGGAGCTTGCTCCCGCTTTGGGACGCTCAACCCTCTTCGAAAGCGGGAGCAAGCTCCGCGCACTCCAAACGTTTCGCGCAATTCGGCTGCGGCTTTACTGCGCTGCTTCCATCCATGCCGGCACCGTTCTGTCAAGGCCGAGGCAATTCCAGGCAGCGCAGTTGCCCGCGGGCGTTGCGGATGTAGAGCCGACCGTTGGCCAGCGCGGGGGGCGTCCAGCAAACGCCGCCCAGGACCTTGGCGCGTGCCAGCGGTTTGAATTCCTCAGGCGAGGCCTGCCCCAGCAGTAACTCACCCTTCTCGGAAAGGACGACCAGCTTATCCCCGGCCATTATCAATGAGCCGAACGCGGGGTCTTTGCGCGCCCATTTCAGTTCGCCGGTGGGCAGGTGCAGGCAGCGGAAGTCCGTCTCCTGCTTGGCCTCTCCGTTGAAGGCGTAGAGATATTCGCCCACCAGGATGCCCGCGCTGAGATGATTGCGCAGGATACTGTTGGTGTAAATCATCACCGGTTTGCCGTCCGCCACGGAGAAGAGCCCGCAACCGCGGCTGAAGCTGGAAATGAAAATGCTCCTACCGTGGCCCAAGGGGTCGGTGATGTTGGTGTCCCAGGCCGTTTCCCAGGACTGGCGCCAGAGTTCGTGCCCGCTCTGCGGGTCGAGGGCAACCAAATGCTTGGCCGCGAAGATCAACACGCACTCCCTGGCACCGAAAGCAAAGCGCGTCGGGCTGGCGTAACCACCAGGGTCAGTGCCATTCGACCAGGCGATGCGGCCCGTGTTGCGGTCCAGCGCGATGCCGGCGGTGCCGGCGTTCAGGATCACCAGTTCACCCCATACGAGCGGTGACCCGGCAAAGCCCCAGCGATTGGGTTTTACGCCGTCCTGGCGCAGGTCCCGCCGCCAAACGATCGTGCCCTTGGCCGCATCGAGGCAGAAGATGTCGCCCCATTTGCTGATGGTGAATACGCGGTTCCCGTCAATTGTTGGAGTCGAGCCCGGTCCGCCTTCGTACCATTGCGGGCTGAGTTGCGCAGCGTAGGTGTGCTTCCATAAGGACTTGCCGGCGGCGGCGTCGAAGCACCACACAGTATCCTCGTTGTTCGTGTTGCCCATCGTGTAAGCCCGCCCCTGACTGATGGAGATCGAAGAAAAGCCCGTGCCGACGGAGGCGCGCCACAGGACCTTAGGGCCGTCGGCAGGCCAGGAGGTACTAATGCTCTCGGAGGAAATGCCGTTGCGATTCGGCCCCCGCCACTGGGGCCAATCCGCGGCAGACGCAGTCGCCGCGAGCAGCGCGGCAACCAGAATCAGGCACAGCTTCATGGTTCATTTCTACCACGACCCGCGCAGATTGCACGGTTGTAGTAATGCCTCAGCGGAGGCGGGTAGGGCGCGTCACTCCATGCGCGCCTTCCTGCCCCATGGGGTTACGCGGCGCGCACGGAGTGACGCGCCCTACCGCCGTCACAGATGGATTACCGGTTGTATTTTTCACGGGTTTTCTCCGCGCCCTTTTGCGGCTAAGCTATCGGGGTGAGCCGCATTCGGAGAGGCTACGAGGACCGGTTCCGCGCGCTGCTGCGACGCGCCCGGGCGCGACGGCTGGAGCAAGGCGTGCAATGGCTGGTCGCCCGGGCCCGGCATCTCAGCGCGAGCGACGGGATGTCTCCGGCCGACGCCCTGGCTCAAGTCTATGAGCAACTCGCCACCAGCAAGCCATTCCAACAGTCCGCTTCCCAGCCAGTGCCTGTCCTGTTCCTGTGCGATGTTGGTCTGGGCGGGCTCGCCCGGTGGCTGCGGGCGGCGGGCTACGATGCCGCCTGGCAGCCGGACATAGCGGACGACGAATTGCTGCGCCAGGCGAAGCAAGCTCAGGCCACTGTCCTGACCACGGACGCCATGCTCATGGAGCGCCGGCTCCTGCGCGACCGAATCATTCCCGTGTTCTGGCTGCCGCCGACGCTGGGCATTCCAGAGCAGCTCGCGCTGGTGTTCCGCGAGTTCGGCCTCACGGTCCGCGGTCCGCGCTGCATGAGCTGCGGCGGCGAATTGCGCCGCGGCGCCAAAGAAGCCTTGCGCGACCGCATCCCGCCCCGGACCTACCGCTGGCTGGACGAATACTTCGTCTGCAGCCGCTGCGACAAACTCTTCTGGCACGGCACTCATTGGCGACGGATCGTGGAGGAGCTAGCCGCGTTGAAGCCGGGCGGGGGCAGGGGGACATCCGCACTCTAAGAAACCGCACTGCCGAATTCAAGGTTTAAATCTTCTGTATGCGACTTTTACTACTGGCATTCGTTTTGCAGCAAGACCACCGTAAAGCTGATATGGCGAGCATCCAGACCTTGCGGAACGGACTTGCCGACCACAGTAATGGTCAAGCAATCACAATTGGCATTGAGCGACGCGGCCGAGTGGCTGGGCGATTGGCATCCCCTGGCCGAGCAACTCGGCTCCACCGACGGCCTCGTAGAGCTGGGCTCGGTGTCCGCCTCGCTGCGCCTGGCGCCGGTCCATAACCTGCCCTCGCTCCGCCGGTTCCTGCGCGATTACCAGGCGCAAATCCTCCTCCCACACGAACTGCCGGCCATCCAGCGTGCCCACGGCCACGCGGCGCGCCACGAAGTGCGCGAACTCGTTGCCTTCGACCATAGCCTCGCCGGGGAGCCCATCCTGCAAGCCTTTGCCTCCGCCAGCCAACGCGTGGGCCAAAGCCAGTTACGGAAGCTGCGCCCTCTGCGCGATGAGCGGGTTGTGCAGCGTTACCTCGACGCCGTGGACAGCGGCCAAGCTAGCGGCTGGCATACTTTGGTCTATGGCCTGACGCTCGCGGTTTACTCGCTGCCCTTGCGGCAGGGCCTGCTCGGTTACGCCCACCAGACTACGCGCGGCTTCATCTACTCGGCCGCCCGCATGTTGAGCCTCTCCGAACGCCAATGCCGCGACGCGTTCGACACCCTTTGCGCCAACCTGCCCGAGGCCATTGAGGCCCTGCTGGCCCAGAACGTCGCGGCGTAGATTCCGGGCCAAAAGGGCCAATACTAGAGGAATACTAGAGGAAGAGTAGAGGAAGAGTAGAGGGCATCGCCAGGGCGTATGGCTTGTTCCTCCAGGGCAACTCCCTCTATTCCCGCGGGACCGTCGCCCGCAGCTCCGTCCAACCATGACCTCTCCAAGCCCCGGGCCGCACCCGGCGTATAGGGCTAAGGGACAACCGCGCTCCCGAAAGAATCTGCTGGCCATTGATCACGGGCTTCCCCAGTAATTGAAGGCTTTTAACTACATGAACAGCTACTTCAGTCCCGGCGATTGGATCGTCATTCTGCTCTATGTCTTTGGCATCATCGGCCTTGGGGTGTGGTTTGGGAAGGACCAGCGCAATACCCGCGACTACTTTCTCGGCAGCAAGAGCGTCCCCTGGTGGGGGATTGGCCTGTCCATCGTCGCCGCCGAGACCAGCGCCCTGACCATCATCGGTGTCCCCGCCATGGCCTACGGCGGCAACATCGCCTTCCTCCAGATGATCATCGGCTACGTCATTGCCCGCATCCTTCTGGCCATCGTCCTCGTGCCCCACTATTTCAAAGGCGAAATCTATTCCCCGTACCAACTGTTCGCCAACACCTTCGGCCCCTCCGCGCGCCAGACCGCCGGCGGGTTCTTCCTCATCAGCGAAACTCTGGCCGCCGGCGTGCGCGTCTATGTCGCCAGCATCCCGGTCAAACTCATCCTCGGAGACAAACTGCTCGGCTTCGGCACCGGCGACCCCATCCTCGGCGCCATCCTGCTCTTCGTGCTGCTCTCGTTGCTCTACACCTACATCGGCGGCGTCAAGGCGGTGATCTGGACGGACGCCGTCCAGTTCGGTCTGTTCCTGCTCGGAGGTATCTTCGCCCTCTGGTACATCCCCACGATCGTGGATGGCGGAATGAGCGCGGTGTTTTCCAAAGCCATCGCCGCGGGCAAACTCCACTGGCTGAACGCCACCCCGCCGCCCGGCGTCTCCGTGACGAAGTTCCTGCTCGGCGCGCCCTTTAACATCTGGATGGGCGTCATCGGCGGCACGGTGCTGGTGCTCTCCTCCCACGGGGCCGAGCAGTTGATCGTGCAACGAGTGCTGGCCTGCAAGAACGTGGCCGAAGGCCGCAAAGCGCTGGCCCTGAGTGCCGTGGTGATCTTTCCCCTCTTCTTCATCTTCCTGCTGGTGGGTGCGATGCTCTGGGTGTTTTACCAGGGCCATCCCTTCAAGATCCCGCTGCCCGAAACCCGTCCCGGCTCGGGCATCACCGCCAACGACTTCATCTTCCCCATCTTCATGATGACCGAAGTCCCGCACCTGCTAAAGGGCTTCCTCATCGTCGCCATCCTATCCGCCGCAATGTCCTCGGTCAGTTCCGCGCTCACCTCCCTAGCCTCCGTCTCGACGATGGACTTCGTGAAGCACGTCATCCCCGGGCGCAGTGAAGCCTTCTTCCTGCGCTTCAGCAAAGTCTCCACCATCGTTTGGGCCGTCGCCTTGATCTTCACGGCCTACCTGAGCCGCCAGGTCGCCTTCGTGTTGAATGCCGCTTTTGCCCTGCGCGGCCTCACTAGCGGCGCGCTGGTTGGCGGCCTCGCGCTGGCCATATTCTGGAAACACGGCCGCAGCATCCCCGTGATTACCGGCATGGTTGTCTCATTGGTGACGATGACCGCCATTCAGCTTCTGCCCAAGCTCGATTGGACCAAGGACCTCTGGATGAAGACCATCGGCACCGAGGTTTTCTGGCCCTGGTACACCCTCATCGGCGCGACGATCACACTCCTCACCGCCTGGCTGGTGCGGACCCTGCTGCCCGAACCCAAGCGCTAGACGTACAGGGCGGCCTGGAGTTCGCGGACCATCATGCCGACGAATGGGTAGCGGCGGTCGGGCTCGCGTTCGAGGCAGCGCAGAATCACCTTTTGCAGGCTGGCCGGCATGTCCGGATTGAGCTGGCGCGGCATGACAAAGTCGGAGCGGTCAAGCTGTTTGGCCAGAATCTCGCCCGGAGTATCGCCCGGGAACGGCTTCTGGTTGGTGAGCAGCTCATACGCGCTGACGCCATAGGAGAAAATATCGACGCGCGGGGAGATCGGCTCGCCGAGCAATTGCTCGGGCGCCATGTAAGCAGGTGTGCCCGGGTTCTTCTTGGAGGCCTTCCTCGGTTTCTCGGGAATCGGCAGGGCCAGGTCGAAATCAACCAGACGCACGGCGGCGTTGCGGGTGACAAGGACGTTCTCGGGCTTGAAATCCAGGTGCATGAAGCCGTTGTCATGCATGTGTTCGAGGCCCTCGGCCATGTCGATGAGGATCTGGGCGACGTTCTCCAGCAGCACCGGGTCATGCTGGGCGTAGAGCTCCTTGAGGTTCGAGGCCTCGACGTAATCCATCAGCAGGTAGGGCCGGCCCGAGATTTTGCCGTGCTCGACGTAGCCGACGATGTGGTCGTGGTCGCCGATCTTGGCCAGGATTTCGGCGCCGCGCATAAAGCGCCGCCGCGCCAGGAAGTTGAAGCGGTAGCCTTCGTGCATGCGGCGCAGGGCGTAGGGCTTCTGGCGCTCGTCGGTCGCCAGCCAGATCTCGGCCATGCCGCCGCTGTTGATGAGTTCCTGCAAATAGAATCGGCCAAACGGCCCCGGCGAGGGTGTTTGGTTGGCTCCCGACTTGTTTGCGGTGCTAAACACCGTTTCTGTTTATCACGCCGGCGCACCTTTTGCCACTGGAATCAGAGGCCCGGCCCTGGCCATTCGAGGCTTGGCTTGCGGGTGGGGCCTGCTTTACCGTCGCGGAGATGTTGATGCGGCGCGCGATGGCGATGTTTCCTTACTCCAAGATGTGACGCATGACTGTTCTTACCGATTCGGTTAAGGGCTGGCTGAATGCCGGGCTGGGGTTGCTCTACCCGGAGGTCTGCCAACTATGCCAGGCGGCGCGGGCGACCCCGGCGGAAGGCTACGTTTGCGGCGACTGCCGGTCCAAAGCGCGCTTCATCCAGGCGCCCCTCTGCGAGCGGTGCGGTCGGCCCTATGAAGGGGACATCACGACCCGGTTTGAATGCGCCAACTGCCAGGAAATGGAATGGCACTTCCAGTCCGCGCGCTCGGCGGTGGTGGCGCGGGACCCGGTGCTGGAGGTGATCCACCGTTACAAGTATCAGCGGGCGCTCTGGTTCGAACCGTTCCTGGCGGAGTTGCTCATCCGGGCGGCGTCGCCGGCGTTGGCCGCGCAAAGGCCAAGCATGATCGTGCCGGTCCCGCTGCATCCCGCCAAACGGCGCGAGCGCGAGTTCAACCAGGCGGAGCGGCTGGCCGCCCGCCTCAGCGCCGCCACGCAGATTCCCGTGAACAAACGGTTGCTGCAACGCGTCGTACCCACGCGCACCCAAACGCAATTAAGCCGCCCGGAGCGCCTGGACAATGTCCGGAACGCCTTCGCCATGCGGCAGGGCCAGCGCCTGAACGGCGAGCGCATTGTGCTGGTGGACGACGTGTTTACGACGGGGGCGACGACCAGCGCCTGTGCCAGGGTGCTGGCGGCTGCCGGGGCGGGGGAAGTTTGCGTCTGGACAGTTGCGCGCGGAATTTGAATATTATCAGGCTAACGCTTAGAGTGAGATTTACCTTAAACATGAAAAGCGCGAGGCGGGCGGGCGGTCCGCGACGCTCAGGGCTTGACCCGCAGCCGTTTTGAGAATGGCAACTACATCATTTACCAAGAAGACGCTGGGGCTGGAAACAGCCGAACCGGCGGTCACGCCGCCGCCCACGCCGCCCAACGCGACGTTTGCCAAGAAGCCTAAGCTTCCCAGCCGCAAGAGCAAGAAGCGGGATATCCCCGAAGGGCTCTGGACCAAGTGCCCGAAGTGCGGCACGATGTTGTTCGACAAGGAGCTGGACGTGAACCTGAAGGTCTGTTCCCAGTGCCAGCATCACTTTCCCATTAGTGCGCGCGAGCGCATCCATTCACTGGTGGAGACGTGCACCTTCGAGGAGATGGATGCCGAGATGACGAGCGTGGATGTGCTCAATTTCACCGGCGTGGCTTCCTACACTTCCAAGCTGGAGGACTATCAGAAATCTACCGGCCTGAAGGACGCGGTGACCACGGGGATCTGCAAGATCGATTCCCACCGGGCGGCGCTGGGGGTGATGGATTTCAGCTTCCTGGGCGGTTCAATGGGATCGGTCGTGGGCGAGAAGCTGACCCGGTTGATTGAGAAGGCGACGGAGAAGAACCTGCCGCTCATCATCATCTCGACCAGCGGCGGGGCGCGCATGTACGAGGGCATGTTCAGCCTGATGCAAATGGCCAAAACCTGTGCGGCGCTGGCTTATCATGCCCAGGCGCGGCTGCCATATATCAGCGTGCTCACGCACCCGACGACGGCGGGGGTGATGGCCAGCTTCGCCAGCGTGGGGGACCTCATCATTGCCGAACCGGGCGCCATGATCGGGTTCGCTGGCCCGCGCGTCATCAAAGACACTACCCAGGCGGAGTTGCCGCCCGGCTTCCAGACCGCCGAGTTCCTGCTCGACCACGGCCTCATTGACGCCATCGTGCCGCGCAAGGAGATGAAGCAGCAGCTTGTCGAGTATCTGAATTACATGTCTAGCGGGCAAGGGTGAAGGCCGAAATCCAAAACCCGACGCCCAAACTAATCCGAAGGACCGCAGGCCGAACCTAGAGTGGCATTATGAGGAGTCTCTTAGCATCCGCACTTGTTCTATCCATATTCATCTTATGCCCGGCACAATCTTCTCTGTCGGCTGAGCCGCAGCCGGGGCCCGCGGCCAAGCCGCCCGCGATCAAGGATCTAGACACCCCGCGCGAGTTTCCAGCGATTGCATCCCGCGAGCAATGGCAGGCGCGCGCCCAAGAGATTCGCGAGCAGGTGCTCGTGAGTTGCGGTCTGTGGCCGCTGCCGGAGAAAACCCCGCTTCAGACGCATATCTTTGGCAAGATCGAGCGCGAGGGGTACAGCGTGGAGAAGGTGTATTTTCGGCCCGTGCCCGGCTTCTACCTCGCCGGCAATCTCTATCGTCCGCTTGGGCGGGGCAAAGGGCCCTTCCCCGCCATTCTTAACCCGCACGGACATTGGAACGAGGGACGGCTGGCGGACAATAAGGACGGCAGCGCGGCGGCACGCTGCATCAGCTTCGCGCGCCAGGGCATGATCGCGTTTTCCTATGACATGGTGGGCTATAACGACACCTTCTTGCCCGACTACGGCAAAGTGCCGGCGGACCGGCATTACCTGAGCCACCGCCAGTTCGCGACGAACCGGGCGGACCTGCTGTGGAACGTGAGCCTGATGGGCCTCCAGACGTGGGACAGCATCCGGGCGCTGGATTTCCTGGTGTCCCTGCCCGACGTGGACCGCAAACGACTGGCTTGCACCGGCGAATCCGGCGGCGGCACGCAAACCTTCATGCTCGGCGCGGTGGAGGATAGGCTCGCCGCCCAGGCGCCGGTGGTGATGGTCTCGCATACGATGCAAGGCGGGTGTCTGTGCGAAAACGCGCCGGGCTTGCGCGTGGAATACTCGAATATGGAGATCGCTGCCGCCGCCGCGCCGCGACCCCAGATCCTGGTCGCGGCGACCGGAGATTGGACTAAAGACACGCTGACGGTGGAAGGCCCGTCCATCGAACACATTTACCAACTCCTCGATGCGCCGGATAAACTCCGCTACGTACGCTTCAACTTCGGCCATAATTACAACCAGACCAGCCGAGAGGCGGTTTACGACTGGTTCGGGAAGTGGCTCTTGAAGCATCCCGATCCGGCCTTGCTCAAAGAAGCGCCTTATCAGAAGGAGCCAGACGCCGATCTACGGGTGTTTCCGGACGGCAAGCTGCCGGAGGACGCGATCAGTGCGGCCGAGCTCATCAAATCGTTGAAGGATCGTCACCAGGCGCGGTGGGAAGCGCTGGCGGTCCAGGACGAGGCTGGCCTGGAGCGGTTCAAGAAGGTCATGCAACCCGCCTGGCGGCACACGCTGCAGATCGAGTCGCCCGACGGCCAAGTGCGATGCCGGGCGGAGAGAGTGAGACAAGTAGGCGAGTACACCGCCGCCGCGCTCAAGATCAGCCGCTCAGAAGCGGGCCCGACTGTTCTGGCGAGTTACTGGGCCCCCCCGGGCTTCATCAATGCGCCGCAGCCCAGGATCGTAGTTATCTGCAACGGCAAGGAAGCGCCGACACTGCCGGACGCCGAGGCAAAGCCCACAGGGGTGCCGCTGGCCCTCCTCAAGAATGGCCTGGCAGTGCTGGTGGTGGATCGCTTTAGCACCGGCGCTCCGCCCAACCAATTCACCAACTTCTACTCGACCTACAATCGCACGGAGTTGCAGGAGCGCGTGCGCGACCTGGTGACGGTTTGCACGGTTGCCGGCTCGGCGGCGGATCCCCGCGGACCTCGGTTCTGCGCTGTGACGCTGTGGGGCATTGGTCGCGCGGGTCTCTGGGCCTTGTTGGCGGCGCCTGCGGCAGGAGCCGTCGTCGCCAATTGCGATCAACTGGATGTTGGCAGCGATGAGGCTCTACTGGCGCCGGACTTGTTTTGTCCGGGCATTCGGAACATTGGCACGTTTGAGGGCGCCGCCATGCTTGGGACGCCGCATCCCTTGCTGCTGCACAATACCGGCGAGACGTTCCCAACGCATGCGCTGCGTTCGACTTACCGGGCTCTGGGCGCAAGCGACAAGCTGAGGGTGGTCGCCGCCCGACTGCCGGATGACGAACTGGTGGGGTGGATTTCCCNNTCGCCTGGAGCCTGCTTTGCATGGCGGCGGTATCAAAATGCGCCCCAGGCCAAGAGTTGGGTAAGTTTGCGCGTTGCAATTCGGCGCTGGTGAATTAACCTCACCGGCTGATGAAAGGCATAATCCTGGCCGGAGGCGCCGGTTCAAGGCTATATCCGCTGACCCTCGTGGCGAGCAAGCAGCTTCAACCGGTCTATGACAAACCCATGGTGTATTACCCGCTGACGACGCTGATCGAAGGCGGCATCCGGGAGCTATGCCTCATCTCCACGCCGCAGGATTTGCCCCGCTTCCGCCAGTTGCTCGGCGATGGTAGCGCCTGGGGGCTCTCGATTGATTACCGCGAGCAGGCCAAGCCGGAGGGCATCGCCCAGGCGTTTCTGATTGCCGAGAGCTTCATCGGCAAGGACGCCGTCACGCTGATTCTCGGCGACAACGTCTTTTACGGCGGCGACAGCTTTTACCGGGCCTTCGCGGACTTCAAGGGGGGCGCGACCATCTTCGGCTATCACGTCAACGATCCGGAACGGTATGGCGTGGTGGAGTTCGACGGCAACGGGCAGGCGATCTCCATCCAGGAAAAGCCCACGCAACCCAGGAGCAACTACGCCGTCCCCGGCCTCTACATCTTCGACAATAACGTGGTGACGATTACCCGGAATTTGAAGCCGTCCCCGCGCGGGGAGCTGGAAATCACCGATGTGAATGTCGAATACCTGCGGCGCAAGCAACTGCACGTGCACCGGCTGAGCCGCGGGTTTGCCTGGCTGGATGCGGGCACGAGCAGCAGCTTGCACGAGGCTTCGGCCTACGTGCAAACCATCGAGAAGCGCGCCGGCATCAAGATCGGCTGCCCCGAGGAGGCGGCTTTCCGCCGCGGCTTCTTGACTCTGGACCGGCTTGAGGCGTTCACGGCGAAGATGCCCAAGTGCGAATATCGGGAGTATCTGGCTGAGGTGGTGGCGGAAGCAAAGCGGCTGACCTCCTAGTAATTCATGAACGTTCTGACCTGCAATATTCCCGGCTTGCTCATCCTCGAGCCCAAGGTGTTTGGCGATGCGCGCGGCTTCTTCCTCGAAACGTGGAACCTGTGCCGCTACCGCGAGGCCGGCATTACCGCGGACTTCGTGCAGGACAACGTTTCGTTCTCGCGCCGCGGCATCCTGCGCGGACTCCATTTTCAGAACCCGAAACCGCAGGGCAAACTGCTCCAGGTGTTGCAGGGCGAGGTGTTCGACGTGGCGGTGGATGTCCGGCGCAGTTCGCCCACCTTCGGGAAGTGGCACGGTCTCGTGCTCTCGGGCGAGAACAAGCGGCAGTTCTACATCCCTCCCGGTTTCGCGCACGGGTTTGCCGTGCTCAGTGAAACCGCGTTCTTCCAATACAAATGCACCGAGTTCTACTCGCCGAAGGACGAACTGGCTATCCGCTGGGACGATCCGGACATCGGCATCGAATGGCCATTGAAAGAGCCGCTGCTTTCCGAACGGGACGCCAAGGGACTGCGCCTGCGTGATGTGCCTCCCGCACAATTGTTTGCATGACCCGGAGACCGCCGAGCCATGGTAGGGCGCGTCACTCCGTGCGCGCCGCGAAAGCCAAAAACCGGTCGGATTCGGGCGCCTTGCTCGCGGTCGCCGGCGCGCACGGAGTGACGCGCCCTACCGTCGGACACGCGAAATAGCTATGGAACTGCCTCGCATACTGCTTATAGGGAAGATCGGCCAGGTCGGCTGGGAGCTGCGCCGCACGCTTGCGCCGATGGCCCGGGTCACTTGCGTGGACTTTCCCGACATTGACCTGACCAACGGCGACTCCATCCGGCGGTGGGTGCGGGAAGCCCGGCCCAATATCGTCATCAATGCCGCTGCCTACACCGCGGTGGACAAGGCGGAATCAGAGCCGGACAAGGCGATGAAGATCAACGGCGTGGCCCCGGGTATTCTGGCTGAAGAGGCGAAGAAGCTGGGCGCACTGCTCGTGCATTACTCGACGGACTACGTCTTTGACGGGGCCAAGACTGAGCCCTACGCCGAGACCGATGCGCCGAACCCGCTGGGCGCTTACGGACGCACTAAGCTGGCCGGGGATGAAGCCGTGCGGGCTATCGGGGGCGCGCATTTGATTTTCCGGCTCTGCTGGGTCTATGGCGCGCGCGGGCAGAATTTCATGCTCACCATGATGCGCCTGGCTCGCGAACGCGAGAAGCTCCGCGTGGTGGGCGATCAGGTCGGGTGCCCGACGTGGTCGCGGATGATCGCCGAGACGACGACGCTGGCATTGACGCAAGTCGTGGCCGCGTCGGACCCGGCAGCGTTCACCGGCACCTACCATCTCGCGTCATCGGGCGTCACCAGTTGGCATGGCTTCGCGGATGCCATCGTCAAGCTGATGCCGGCCGAAGGAAAGAAATGCACGCAAGTCGAAGCCATCACGACCGCGGAGTATCCGACGCCCACGAAACGCCCAGCCTACTCGGTACTGTCGTGCAGCAAGCTGGAGCGTACATTCGGGTTGAGATTGCCGCACTGGGACGAGAGCCTGAAGCAGGTGTTAGAATTATGAATCTACTGATCACTGGCGGGGCGGGCTTTATCGGCTCAAACCTTATCCACCATGTCATTGACCGGCCCGAGGTCACCAAGCTGGTCAACCTCGATTGCCTGACTTACGCCGGGCGCCTCGAAAACCTCGCGAGCGTGACCCAGCACCCGAAGTATTGCTTCGAGAAGGTGGACTTGCGGGATAAGACTGCGGTCTTCGAGGTGGTCCAACGGCACGGCATCACGCACGTCATGCACCTGGCCGCTGAATCGCATGTTGACCGCTCGATCACCGGCCCCGGCGATTTCGTCCACACGAACGTGGTGGGCACCTTCAACCTCCTGGAGGCCTGCCGCGCCATGTGGCTAACTGACGCATCACGCATCACGTCCACCCTCCGCAGTACTGCTACGGAGGACGGGCATCACGCATCACGTTTCCACCACGTGTCCACGGACGAAGTCTATGGCAGCCTGGGCGCGACCGGCCTTTTCACCGAGACCACGCCCTACGCGCCGAATTCGCCTTACTCCGCCAGTAAGGCTTCCAGCGACATGCTCGTCCGCGCCTACCATCACACTTACGGCATGGCAACCGTGATCACGAACTGCTCGAACAACTACGGGCCGTTTCAGTTCCCCGAGAAGCTCATACCGGTGGTGATTCAAAGTGTGCTGGCGCGCAAGCCGGTCCCGGTCTATGGCGACGGCATGAACGTGCGGGACTGGCTCTACGTCCGCGACCATGCGGAAGCGCTGTGGGTGGTGCTGACCCGCGGGCGCGCCGGGGAGACCTACAACATTGGCGGCCACAACGAATGGGCCAACCTGCCCATCGTGAACGTGATCTGTGACTTGATCGACGAGATGGCCCCGCAGCTCGGGGGCAATTCGCGCAAGCTGATCACGTTCGTCAAAGACCGGCCCGGGCACGACCGCCGCTATGCCATTGATGCGTCGAAGATCCAGAAGGAGCTGGGCTGGCTTCCGGCCCACAAGTTCGAGCAGGGCATCCGTGAGACGGTGCGCTGGTATCTCGAAAACCAGGAATGGGTGCGCTCCGTCCTGAAGCGCTGAGTCGCGCGAAGGATCGGGCGCGGACGTCGCCGGTCGTCAGGCGGCGCACGCGGCCCACGAAACGACAGATCTTATGCAACCGCGTTCCTCCCTGCGCTTGAAGTTCTACTTCGTTCAGGCTCTGACGCTGGTGCGGGTGCCGCTCATCTTCCTGTTCCTGGCGGTCAGCGTCTTCACTGGCCATCCGGTGTCGGAGTTTTGGTTTGTGGTGGCGTTCTCGGCCATGATGCTGTCGGCGGTCACGGACCTGTTTGACGGCTATTTTGCCCGCAAGTTCCAGGTGACCTCCCAGCTCGGCAGCTACGCCGATCCGATGACCGACAAGGTCTTTTACCTGACCACCTTCCCGACCTTGATCTATCTGGCCGACCGGATTGGCCAACACGGCCACGCGCGCGCCTTGCTCGTGCTGGCGATCCTCTTTCTGCTGCGCGACCAGTGGGTNNGGCAAGGCCCGCACGCTGATTTCGTTTCCCACCATCTGCGTGATCTACTACTACCTCCAGGCACCGGCCCGCTGGGGTTTTGTGATTCCCGAATACGTCGTCTATTGGCTGGAAGGCCTAAGCGTGGCGATCAATCTGATCTCGATTGGGGTCTATACCGGGCGCTTCTGGCCCGCGCTACGGGCCGAACTCCGGCTGCCGGACGGCGAAACGTCGGAGAAGGATTAGCCCGGCCCTTTCGCACTCTCCCCCATACCGGGCTGGCATACCCGCCTCAGGGCTGGGTTCTTCGAGGCCGGGCCGAGCCCGGTCAGAGCCACCCGCAGGCCACCCTCAAGCCAACCGCAAGTTTGGGGGAACCTTGGGGTAACGGTGGGGTAACGGTGGGGTAAAGCACCTGATAGGCACCACCAAGCCACCCGCTTGCGTCCCTCTTGCGACCTCCAAGCCTCCGCAAAGCTTTGGGATCACGAGGGAACAGTCGGGCAGGGGACATCAAATTCCAAGCGCGCCTCCACGGCAGGGGGATGGGCTGAGCGGCCTGGCGGGTGCTGGCGGATCAGGAGGGGAGAACCGCCTGATAGCCGATCACTTCTGGGCTCCGGCCAACACGGTTTCGAAGTGCGGGGGCTGTTCTTCGCGGGCGACGACGCTGATTTCGATTCCTTTGAAGCCAGCCGCTTCGAGCCAGCGGTGCAAATCGCTTTCCGCGAAACCGGGCCACCTGTCGCCGTATAGCTCCCGCGCCCGCTCAAAGTGGTGCCGGGCGAGGTCGAGGATCATGATCTGCCCGCCCGCTTTGAGAATGCGGTGGGCGCCGCGGATAGCCTTGGCGGGTTCCTCCGCGTGATGCAAGGCCTGGCTGAGGATTACCAAATCCACGCTTTCGGGGTCAATCGGCGGGTTCTGCAGGTCGCCATGCCGGAACTCCAGGTTCTTCAAGCCGTTCTTTTTCGCCTTCGCCGCGCCGAACGCCACAATCTTCTCGGAATTATCGACGGCGATCACCTGCTTGCATCGGCGGGCCAGCAGTTCGCTCAAGAGCCCTTCGCCGGAGCCGAGGTCGGCCACTACCAGGGGCGGCAGTATCCGCATCAGCAGGTGGCCAAACGCTTCCCAGGAGCGGCCTGGGCCGTAAACCCGGTCGAACCTCCCCGCGACCTGGTTGAAATAGACCTGCGACTGTTCGCGGCGGCGGTTAAGGATGCGCTTCAGGTTGATTTGATCCCCGGCGTGCTCGGGCAATTCCCGGGCACCGCGAATCGCGAGCTGGATGAATTCGCCGGTGACGCCGTTGCCGGGCGGGGTGAGCTTGTAGAACGTGCGCTTGCCGTCCCGCCGGGACTGCACCAGGCCGGAATCCTGCAGCAGGCCGAGATGCGTGGAGATGCGCGACTGGCCCATCCGCGTGATTTCCTGCAGCTCGTTGACCGACAATTCATCCTTGTCCATGAGGGCGACGACGCGCAGGCGTGTCGGGTCAGACAGGGCGCGGAGGGATTTGAGCGTGGCACTCACGGCATGGCTTGAAATATTTGTTGACGACTAGGAGTTACGATATATCATCTTATCCTGATACGTCAATATGATATATAACAGCAGCCTAAACACACTAGTTTAATGAGCAAGAACTACATCTTTTCTTCCGAGTCCGTTGGCGAAGGCCACCCGGACAAAGTTTGCGATACGATTTCCGATGCCGTGCTGGACGCCTGCCTGGCCCAGGACCCCCTCAGCCGCGTCGCGTGCGAGACCTACGCCAAGTGCAACCTGGTCGTCGTGGGCGGTGAAATCACGACCAAGGCGAAGCCCGACTTCAATGCGATTGCGCGCGCGGCGATCCGTGAGATCGGTTATACGCATGACGACGATGTGTTTCACGCGGACCGCGTGTTGATCCTGAACGCCATTACTTCCCAGAGCCCCGACATTAAGCAGGGTGTGGATGCCAAGGCTGCGGAAGGCAAGAAGACCGCCGAGCAAGGGGCGGGCGACCAGGGTTTGATGTTCGGCTACGCGACCGCCGAGACGCCGGAGTTGATGCCCGCGCCGATCATGTTTGCCCATCAGCTTGGGCGGGAGCTGACGCGCATTCGCAAGACCGGGGCGATCAAATGGCTGCGGCCGGACGCGAAGAGCCAGGTCTCGGTCCAGTATGTCGATGACCAGCCGGTGCGCATCACCAACGTCGTGGTATCGACGCAGCACTCGGCGGACGTGAAGCACCAAACCATCGAGCGCTTCATCATCAACGAGATCATCAAGAAGGTTTTGCCCGCGCATTTGCTGGACAAGAATACCGTCTTCCTGGTCAACCCGACGGGACGGTTTGTGGTGGGTGGGCCGCAAGGCGACACGGGCTTGACCGGCCGCAAGATCATTGTGGACAGCTACGGCGGCATGGGCCGGCACGGCGGCGGCTGCTTCAGCGGCAAAGACCCGTCCAAAGTGGACCGCAGCGCCGCCTACATGGGGCGTTACGTCGCCAAGAACATTGTCGCCTCGGGCCTGGCCACGAGCGCGGAGATTCAGTTCGCCTACGCCATCGGCTATCCTGACCCGGTTTCCGTATGCATCAATACGTTCGGCACCGGCGTGGTGAGCGATGAAGAACTCGAACGCATCGTGGGTGAAGTGTTCAGCTTCAAGCCGGCAGCGATCATCAAGCAGCTCAACCTGCTGCGCCCCATCTATTCCAAGACGACCAACTACGGCCACTTTGGTAAGAACGACCCGGACATTACCTGGGAGAAGACCGACAAGGTCGAAGCGCTCCGCAAGGCGGCCGGCAAGTCGGCCTCGGCGGTTGCGGCCTCCACGCTGAAGAAGGCGGCGGAGCTGGTCAAGAGCCGGGCGAGCAACTAAGCGCGAGCGCCATCACTCATCATCAATTAACGATTACCAAGCATCATGCCAACTTTGACAAAGACCAATGGAAAGAAAGCCGCGTCCGCCAATGGCGGAGCGCGCGCGAAGGGTGACTTTAAAGTCAGGGACCTCAGCCTCGCCGATTGGGGCCGCAAGGAAATCTCCGTGGCCGAGCAGGAAATGCCCGGCNNCCCCTGAAAGGGGTTCGGGTGACCGGCTCGCTGCACATGACCATCGAGACCGCTGTGCTCATCGAGACTCTGGTCGAGCTGGGCGCCTCGGTCCGCTGGGCCAGTTGCAACATCTTCAGCACGCAGGACCAGGCCGCCGCGGCCATCGCCAAGGCCGGCGTCCCCGTCTTCGCCTTCAAAGGGGAAACCCTCGAGGAATACTGGGACTTCACGCTGTCCGCGCTGACGCACCCCGGCGGCAAAGGCCCGGAACTGATCGTGGACGACGGTGGCGACGCCACGTTGCTGCTGCACAAGGGCTACGAGATGGAGCAGGGCAGCGATTGGGTGAACAGCCCGAGCGGCAGCCACGAAGAGGACGTCATCAAGAAGCTGCTTAAGCGTTGCGCCAAGGAGCGTCCCGGCTGGTTTGCCGAGGTGGTCAAAGAGTGGAAGGGCGTTAGCGAGGAGACCACCACGGGCGTCCATCGCCTCTACCAGATGCTGGAAGCCGGCAAGCTTCTTGTGCCTGCCATCAACGTCAATGACTCGGTCACCAAGTCCAAGTTTGACAACCTCTACGGCTGCCGTGAATCACTCGCCGATGGCCTGAAACGCGCCCTGGGCGTGATGATTGCCGGCAAGACCGCGTGCGTCTGCGGCTACGGGGATGTCGGCAAAGGCTGTGCGCACAGCCTGCGCGGCTTTGGCGCCCGGGTGATTGTGACCGAGGTTGACCCGATCAACGCCTTGCAGGCGGCGATGGAAGGGTTCGAGGTGACCACCATCGAAGCCACGCTAGGCGAGGCGGACATCTATGTGACCTGCACCGGCAACTGCGACATCATCACGCTGGAGCACATGCTCAAGATGAAAGACCAGGCGATCGTTTGCAACATCGGCCACTTCGACAACGAGATCCAGGTGGACCGCCTGAACCAGGCAAAAGGCGTGTCGCGGATGAATATCAAACCACAGGTGGACCGCTACGATGTGCCGGGCGACCGGAGCATCTATCTGCTCGCCGAAGGCCGCCTGGTGAACCTGGGCTGCGCCGAAGGCCATCCCAGCTTCGTGATGTCCAACTCATTCACCAACCAGGTCCTGGCGCAACTCGACCTCTGGGCCCATCGCAAGCAATACAAGCCGTCCGTCATTCGCCTGCCGAAGAAGCTCGACGAAGAAGTCGCCCGCCTGCACCTGGAGAAGATCGGCGTCAAGCTGACCAAGCTGACGAAGAAGCAAGCCGACTATATCGGCGTGCCCGTCGAAGGCCCCTACAAGCCCGACCACTACCGGTATTAGGCCGGCAGTAAAGCACCAGTTCTGAAGACCCGTCGGGCGTCCTCGGCCGGCGCCCCCGGGTCAGATCCTGTCTAAACGGTTGTTGACGCGACAGCCTGGTTTGCTACAAATCTTTCATCTGTTCACAGAACGAGCGCGTTGGTGTCAGAAGACAGATTGTCAGTGAACTTATTCAGAAAGACGACATTCAGTGATCCTGCCGGAGCAGTCCTCCCCGCTTGGTTTTGTTGAGCAGACCTGATCGTATGAACCCAAACAGGCTCTTCGTGGGCAACCTCTCCTACCAGACCATGCAAGATGATCTCCAGGAATATTTCTCGCAGGCTGGCGTAGTGACATCGGTAAACCTGATGCTGGACAAAGTGACGGGCAAGTCGCGCGGCTTCGCGTTTGTCGAATACGCGACGGCAGAGGAAGCCAACAAAGCGGTGGAACAATTCCACGGCAAGGAATTCAGGCCGCGCGCTGACGGTGAACATCGCTCGGCCGCGGGAAGAGCGGGCGCCGCGCTGGAATAGTGACCGACGGGGCGCTGCCCAAGAGAGGGTCTAAACGGTTGATCGCCGGCGACTGCCTGCCGGCGCCAGTGGCAAGAACCGGTGCAGCGTGTTGGAACCACGCGGCCCTCTTCCATCTCATCCAGGGAGCGAAGCGGTGATGAGAGGGAGCATCTCCAAGCGCGCCTCATGCCCTCGTTTTCTGCCGGAATAAGGGTTTGACACCGGGGGGCGGCAACTTTAGTTTTAGGCAAATTATAATTTATGGCTGAGAACATTCCGAACATCCCGAGCGGGGCGGTTCCGCCGAAAAAGGAAACGGGCAAAGTCCAACCCAAGAAAGAGACTGTCCGTATCAATTTGCCGCCCAAGCCCTCAGCCGCCCCGACCATCAAACTGCCGACCCTGCCCCCCGGCGGACCTGCCGGTGGATCCACGGCTGGCGCGCCTGCGGCCCCCAGCGCCGCGGCGCCGGCACATGCGCCGAGCGCGCCCCGCGCCACGGCTGCCGCCCCGGCTGCCCCGCGTGCGACGTCCGCAGCTCCGCGCCCGGCTATGGCGCCCGCTCCCGCCCGGCCCGCCGGCAACGCGGTGGACACGATCCTGGCGATTGCCGCAGCCATCATTGGACTGGTAGCGGTGGGTAGCACGGTCTATCTCTGGCAATTTCTTCCGAACCTGTAAGCGGCCGCTGATCCGCTTGAGGTTTATAGGGCGGGCGCGACGGGTTTAAGTTTAATGGTGCAATCAACCTGAGTTTCATTCTATTCCCATTGAGTTATGGCAGCTCCGAACATTGTAAATTTGACGCAGGAGAACTTTGCCGCGGAAGTCCTGAAAGCCTCCACGCCCGTGCTGGTTGATTTCTGGGCGGAATGGTGCGGCCCGTGCAAAATGATCGCGCCGGTGCTGGATGAGCTGGCCACGGAATATGCCGAGCAGGTCAAGATCGGCAAGGTGAACATCGACCAGCAACAGGCGTTGGCGGCTGAATATGGCGTCCGCGCCATTCCCACGCTCCTGCTATTTCACAAGGGAGAGGTGGCGGACCAGATGGTCGGCCTGCGCAGCAAGCGCGATCTCAAAGCCAGCATCGACCGCGTAGCCGCCTGAGGCTGCCCGTGATCTTCACGCCCGGGCAGTTATCGCGGCGCGCTGATTTTTACCATCAGGTTGGCCAGCTTACCGGCGCCGGGCTCGGCCTCATCCGGGCGCTGGAACAGCTCAAACAGCATCCCCCCGACCGCTCTTACCGCGAGCCGATCGGGCGGCTGCTCGAGCAGATTGCCGGCGGCTGCACGCTCACCGAGGCGGTGCAGCGCTCCGGCCACTGGCTGCCGGCGTTTGACATCGCGCTGTTGCAGGCAGGCGAGCAGAGCGGGCGGCTCGAGTCCTGCTTCCGGTTGCTGGCCGATTACTACACCGACCGCGCCCGGCTCGCGCGCCAGATGATCGGCGACCTGGCCTATCCGGCCTTTCTGCTCCATTTTGCAATCTTCATCTTTCCCTTCGCGCAGTTCTTCACCTCCGGCAATTGGGTTGCATATTTGACCCAGACCGTGGGGTTGCTGATCCCGCTTTACGTCGTGGTCGCGCTGATGATTTACGCCGCACAAAGCCGGCACGGGGAGACTTGGCGCGCGTGTGTCGAGTCATTACTGCGCCCCATCCCGGTGCTGGGGGTGGCGCGACATTACCTGGCGCTGGCACGGCTGAGCGCCGCGCTCGAGGCGCTACTCAGCGCGGGAGTGACGATTATTGAGGCCTGGGAACTGGCGGCGACGGCGAGCGGTTCGCCCGCCTTGCGCAGGACGGTGCTGGGGTGGCGGCCGCTGGTGGACGGGGGCCAGACGCCGGCCGAAGCGATTGCCGAGTCCGGCAGGTTCCCCGAACTGTTTGCCGCCCAGTATGCGACCGGCGAAGTGAGCGGACAGCTCGATGACACGCTGAGGCGGTTGCACATCTATTACCAGGAAGAGGGCTCGCGCAAACTGCATGCCTTCAGCCGCTGGGTGCCGCGGGCCATCTATTTCTGTGTGGTGATCATGATTGCGTACCGAATCATCCACTTCTACACGGGTTACTTCAACATGGTGCGGGATGCGGGTGGGCTTTGAAGGCCCGCAACTGATGCTAATAGCCTTTACCCCCACCCGGCTTTTGGGGCGGCAAGTTCCGCCGGTTTTGGAGAAGGCTTTGATAAAATCCGGGCTGGCGAGTGCCTAGCGATACGGTTTACCCGCGCGGAACTGCTGCAGCATTTGCGTTTGGATGGGGATCAACTCGTTGGCCCCGGAGGCTCTGGCCAATGCCAGGGCTTCCTGGATGGTCTTGACGGCGTCGCCGAACTGGCCGGCTTCGGCGTAAGCGGCGGCGAGCGTGCCGAGGTAGCTCGGGTTGCGGCGCCCGCTTAAACGGCAGGCGGCTTGGGCCAACTGCACGGCCTCCTGGCCATTGCGGAATTCGGGCTGCTTGCAGGAAGCCCGGAACATCGCCAGGTTGTTTAACGCCGCATCGAAGTCCGGCTTGAGCCGGAGCGCCTCGCAATAGTAGTGAAGCGCTTCGGCATACTGCTGTCCTTCGGCCAGCATGTCCGCCAGATCGCGGCAGCCTTCCGCCGTGGCGGGCATCAATGGCACGAGCTTCTGGTAGGCCTCGTGGGCTTCCTTGAGCCGACCCTGGCGCAGCAAGGCCAACGCCAGGCGGCGCTGCGGTTCCGGCCAGCCCGGCGCCAGTTCACCGGCCTTGACCAAATAGGGCATCGCCTCCGCCGGCCGGCCTTCCTCCGTAAGCGCCACCCCGGTGCGCAGCCACGCCTCCGCGTAATCGGGCCGCAGGCGCAGCGCCGCCTGGTACTCGCGCGCCGCGCCCTCGAGTTGGCGCCGTTCGAACAGGGCATTGCCCAGCATGAGACGCGCCATGAAGTTGGCCGGCTCGACCTGGACCGCGCGCTGCAAAAGCGTGATGCTGTTCCGCCAGTACCGCAGTTGCAGCGAGGTCATGACCACGCACCCCGCAAGCACCAAAGCCACAAGCCCGCATCTAAGCAAAGGTAAACGTGTCCATCTGTGGTTACCCGCAATTATTGCGGCCAGCCATTCCGCCGCAGCCCACACGGCCATGATGAACACGCCAATCACGGGCACATAGGCAAAACGGTCGGCCAGCGCCTGCACGTGCGCCTGCACCAGGCCGATCACCGGGACCAGCATTCCCAGGAACCATAGCCAGCCCACGATCAGGTAAGGGCGGCGCCGCGCTTGCCAGACCGCCAACGCCGTCAGGCCCAGCACGAGCAACACGCTGGCAGCGACCAACAGCGCCGGCCAGCGGCCCGGGTGGAGGTAAAACACACTCAAATCCAACGGCCAAACCAGCTTGCGCAGGTAGAGCGCACAGGCCACCACGGCATTTGCCAGCCGCAAGCCTATTGGCAGCTCTTCGGTGCTCGCCAGCGCCCCCAGTGATTCGTGGCCCCGCAGCGTAACCAGGCACGACACTGCCGTCAGGAGCAGGAACGGGAGCTTTTCTACGAGCAGGGGGAGGAGAGTGANNAGGGGCCAGTAATCCAGCAACAGCAAGAGGAATGGCAGGGGCACCAGCGTCGGCTTGGACATCAGACCGAGGGCGAAGCAGAGCAGGGAAAGGACATAGAAAATGGAAGATGGAAGATGGAAGAAAGACCACGCGCCACGGGCGTCCGGTTTCGGATCTTGGGTGCCGGATTTCAGACCCTGGCCTTCGGCCTTCGCCTTTCGACCTTCCGCATAGCGGGCGTAGGTCCACAAGGTCAGCATGAAGAAGAATGCGCTGAGCACATTCTTGCGCTCGGCGATCCAGGCAACCGAATCGACTTGCAGCGGGTGGAGCGCAAACAGCGCGGCGACCATTGCGCTGGGGCCGCGGCGACCGGTCATCCGTCGCAGCAATACGAAGAGCAGCAAGGTGTTGAGCGTGTGCAGGAACAGGCTGGTCAAGTGATGGCCAGACGCCTTCAGCCCGAAGAGCTGGCAATCAAGCATGTGCGACAGCCAGGTCACCGGATGCCAGTAAGTGGCTTCGCCGTGCAGGTTGGTGAACGCCCAAGCGACGCCCGGCCACGT
Organism: Limisphaerales bacterium; assembly: GCA_003152225.1. Taxonomy (GTDB): domain Bacteria; phylum Verrucomicrobiota; class Verrucomicrobiia; order Limisphaerales; family UBA8199; genus PALSA-1440. The sequence goes on from PLZQ01000176.1 coordinate 26,879, forward strand.
CAGACCCTCCCGCACCACTGAGTTGTAGGTGACATAGGCGGGGTCATCAAAGTTGACGAACTCGTGCCGGCTCACCTGCCAGAAGACTGCGAATGTCGCAGCCGCCAGCAGCGCCATGATCTGCCAATCGCGTCGCATGTCCAAATTCAGGATGCAGAATGCGGAACGCGGAATCCAGCAACAAGAAACATCCCCTCTCCACGTTTCACGTTTCACGTTTCACGTATCACGCATCACGCATCACGCTTCATTCCCCGCCCGCTTCCAAACGTAGCGGAACATGAGGACCCGGAGCGCGGCTGTCAGAGGGATGGCGAGAATGCCGCCCAGCAAGC